>DAINCF010000006.1:0-43116 GCA_036732565.1 Vicinamibacterales bacterium | reverse complement strand
AGTGCATGCACGCCCGCGCGCGCGAGCTTCTCGCGTGGCCGATCCTGGGGATCGACCTCTTTCACAGCAGCTGCTCCAGCGCCGGCAGGATCTCGCCGGCCGGGCCACGCAGCGTCGCATGGGCGCTTGCCGACAGCGCCGTCTCTTCGACGTTGATCTCGACGATGCGCACGCCGCGGCGCATCGCCAGGTACGGCAGCGCGGCAACTGGATAGACGACCGCGGAGGTCCCAATCACCATCACGACGTCCGCGTGCTCGACCGCCTCCTCCGCACGCACCACGTCCGCGGCGTGCAACGCCTCGCCAAACCACACCACCGACGGTCGCAGCCAGGCGCCGCAGGCGCAGTGCACGCGCTCCCGCGGTGGATCATCGGGCTCGTCGAGGGCAGAGAACCCGCACCCTGCCGCACACCGCACGCGCCACAGATTGCCGTGGAGCTCGACAGGGTCGACGCTTCCCGCCCGCTGATGCAGTCGATCGACGTTCTGCGTCAGCAGCCGTATGCCCGGCCGCGATGCCTCCGTCGTCGCGCGACGTGCTTCGGCGGACAGGTCGAACCGAGCCAGCATCCGGTGTCCCTCGTGCGGTTGTGCTTGCGCGATCTTCTCGCGACGCCAGCGATACCACTCCCACACGAGCTCCGGCTGACGCTCAAACGCCTCCGGTGTCGCGAGATCCTCGGGACGATACTGTCGCCACAACCCACCCGGACCTCTGAAGACCGGCACGCCGCTCTCCGCCGACATACCCGCGCCGGTCAGCGCGACCACACGATCAGCATCGCGCACCCACCCCGCGACCCGATCGATGATCGTACTCCATGCAGATGACATATCGAGTTCGTCTCCGGGTGCCTGGGTGCCTCAGTGCCTGGGTGCCTGTGGTGCCTGGGTGCTCAGTGCCTGGGTGCTCAGTGCCTGGGTGCTCAGTGTTTGGGTGCTCAGTGTTTGGGTGTTCAGTGTTTGGGTGTTCAGTGCCTTTGTCTACCCGTGTACAGTTATAGACTCTCTCAAAACGCCAGCCCCAGAAACCATCCGCACCTCAAGCACCATAGGCACTCAGGCACTCAGGCACCTAGGCACCCAGGCACTAAGGTACCCACTTCCGCAGCGTATACTCGAACGCGCATGCCCTGCCCTGCTCGCGCGGTGTTCCGCGCTGTACCTGTGCTCGCGCTGTTGTTCGTGGCCGCGTGTGCCGAGCCTCCCAGTAAAGAGATGAACCAAGCGCAAGGCGCGATCGACGCGGCACGCGCGGCCGGCGCCGATCGCTACGCCGCCGACGAGCTCAAAGCCGCCGTCGACGCGCTGGCGCAGGCCGAACAAGTCGTGCGCGATCGAGACTATCGCCTCGCCCTCAGTTATGCCCTCGACAGCCGTGAGCGCGCGCAGAACGCCGCCCGGATGGCCGTCGAGGGTCGCGCGCAAGCCCGCGGCAACGCCGAGCGAACCATTGCCGAGGTCGCGGCGCTCGTCACACGTGCGCGCGCACGCCTGGAGGCGCCCGATGTGGCGAAGCTCCCTGCCCGCGCCCGACGCGATCCGATGGCCGCTGTCGACGCCGCCGATCAAGCCGTGCAAGAAGCGCGCGCGGCGCTGGCGCAGGATGCCTACGACAAAGTCGAGGCCGCGTTACAGGGCCACGCGGCTGCGCTGGAGGCCGCGTTGAAGGAGTTGGACGCGGCCGCGGGCGTGCCGCCGGGCCGACGCGGGCGCTGAGTCGGCACGCCGAAAGTGGCAGTTCTTGCGGTGCGCGCGAGCCGTCAGTACGGCAAATCTGCCGGCGACGGAATCCAGTGCCCTTCGAACAGGACTTCCGCGACGCCAGTGAGGTAGATCCCGTCCTCGAGCCACTCGACGCGCTGCGTCCCACCGGACGAGACGACATCGATGTGTCGGGCGGCGCCGCCGTGAGCGATCGCCGCGACTGCTGAAGCGCAGGCGCCCGTTCCCGACGCGGTGGTGGGACCCACGCCGCGCTCCCAGATCAGAATGCGCAGACGATCGGGCGCCTCGAGCCGCGCGAACTCGACATTGGTGCCGTGCGCGAATCGCGGATGCGTCGCCAGCGCCGGTCCCAGCCGATTGAAGCGGGCCTCGTCGGGCAGCGTCTCGACCAACGCCACGCACTGCGGGTTCCCCATGCGCAACGTGATGACTGGCACGCGTTCGCCGGCGGCCTCGATCGTCTCTTTCTGAATCTCGGCCGGCACGCCCATCGCGGCTCGGAACGTGTACGAGGCCCCCTGACGCGCGGCCAACGTCAACCGCTTCCACCCAGCATCGGTGTCGACCTGCACCTCCGTCGACGACTCCGCTGACGATCGAGCCGCAGATCGCGTATGCAAGATGAGCGCAGCCAGGCACCGGAGGCCATTCCCGGACAGCTCGGAGGGGCTGCCGTCGGCGTTGACGAGGCGCATGCGCGCCGCACCGTCCGGCGCCAGCCCGTACAGGATCAAGCCGTCCGCGCCGAGCCCCGTGTGGCGCGCGCACAACCGTCGCGCCAACGCAGAGGCGTCCAGGCGCTCGGCTTGCTCGGCCGGCACGAACAGGAAATCGTTTCCGTACGCGTGGGCTTTGGCAATGGTCAACATGGAATTTGCGCAGATTTAGCCGCCGCAGATTACGCAGATTTCGCCGATTCTGGTCAGAGCCGCCGATTGCGCAGATAACCACTCAGATCAGGTCAGATCAGGTCGAGTCGACACGTGCGAACTCCAAACGCTTCCACCTTTCGCGACAGGCGCCGCTCCGCCGCGCGACCCGCCGGACCACGTCCCGGAATCTGTGTAATCTGCGCCATCTGTGGCCAAACCAATCTGCGCAATCCCACGAATCCTATGGGACGTTGAACGCGTTCGTCACCCACGTGAATCCTGTGGTGAAACCGATTTGCGGATCGCGTGAGGTCGTCCCGATCATCACCGCCGCGTCGAGGCGGACGGTGCCGCGCGTGTAGCGGATACCGGCCCGGCCGACGCCCATGTTTTCCGCGCCAACGGTCGGATCGCCGCTCGCGAAATTGAGGCGGCCGTTGTACTCGGCCACCACCTCCGTCGATTGCGTGAGCGCGCGCGCCACCGACAGGCCGAAGGTCAAGAGATCGTCCTGCCGGGCCGGCGTCGTCGGGTCGCCGAGGATCGCGAGCCCACCGTTGCCGACGATGCGGATGGACTGGATGGTCTTGGCCATCAGCATGGAGGCGTAGAAGTCGGTGGTGTCGCGCCCGAGGCCCGATTCGTTGCTCGCGTTCGGCAGTCGGGTCGCGAAGCGCACACCGATCGCCGGACGGCCGGCCGTTTCGCTCGCCAACCGCAGCTTGGTGCCGATGACGAGATCGTCGACGGCGGTCGTGCGGTCGCCGTCGAGATCCAGGATGTTGGTGAACGGCGCGGGTTCCTGACCGGTGATGGTCAAGCGGCGATAGAGGCCGCCGTCGAACTGAATCTCCGCAATCGAGCTGAGGCCGATGCTGAAGCCGAGCGTCGGCACGGAGAGCAGGTTGCCCTCGAGGCCGGAGAGTGGAAAGAAGACGTCACGGCCGTAATCGAGCCCGGCCTCGACGAGCAACCGCCCCGCCCCGACCGTTTCGGGATCCTCGGTGATTAGCGGGCGCTGCTGCGCCGAGGCTGTCCCTGTCATCAATCCAAACGCGATGAGCGTGATCCATGTCCTCACGAGCACCTCTCAATGGTCAACGTTGGCGGCTGTCCAGGAGGATGGTGACCGGGCCGTCGTTTTCGAGTGTGACGAGCATCGCGGCTTGAAACTCCCCCGTCGCCACTGTCAGGCCGCTGGCGCGCAGCGCCGCGACCGCGTCTTCGTACAGCCCGCGCGCGATGTCTGGCGGCGCCGCGGCATCGAACGATGGGCGTCGTCCGCGGCGCACGTCGGCGGCCAGCGTGAACTGCGACACGACCAAGACCGCGCCGCCCACCTCAGCCACCGACTTGTTCATCCGTCGTCGCCCGCTTTCATCCCCCTCGTCATCAAAGACGCGCAGGTCGCGGATCTTGGCGGTGATGTACTCGAGATCGTCGCGATCGTCCCCGTGCAGCACGCCCAGCAACACGAGCAACCCCTGACCGATCGCGCCGATTTCGCGCTCACTGACCGTGACGCGCGCAGAGCGGACTCGCTGAACCACTGCCCGCATCAGGCAGGGAGCCGAGAGCGTAGGAGAGGGACGAGCGGCGTCTCGGGTAGAGGATCGGCATCGAGTGCCGTGCTTCGCAGGTCGGCTGGAGGGTTCAGCCGCTGGTCGAGCAGATGACGAGGCATGACGTTGCCGAGCGCTTTGATCATCGACGCTTTGACGGCGGGATGTTCACGCTCGAGCTCCATGATCAGCCGCTTGACCCGCTGTCGCTGGAGGCCGAGGTCACCGCACGCCGGACAACAGCAGCCGATGACCGGGAGATTCGACTCCTTCGTGTAGGCGCGCGCCTCGGCTTCGGTGACGTATACCAGCGGACGAATCACGACATGCGCGCCATCGTCCGACACCAGGCGCGCGGGCATCGCCTTCAAGGCGCCGGCGAAGAACAGGTTCAACAGCACGGTCTCGACGAAGTCGTCGAGGTGATGGCCGAGCGCGATCTTCGTGGCCCCGACTTGCGTGGCGAGGCGATAGAGCACACCGCGGCGCAGGCGCGCGCACAGCGAGCATGGAGTGGCGCTGGCCTCGAGGACGTCCTCGATGACCTCGCCGATCGAGGTGTGCTCGCTATGGAATTCCCATCCCCGCTCGCGGCACGCGTCGGCCAACTGCGCGTGCTGGTAGTCTTCGTAGCCGGAGTCGACGTTGACCGCGACGAGCGAGAAGTCAATCGGGGCCCGCTGCCGCAGCACGTCGAGAATCTGGAACAGTGCCCAGCTGTCCTTCCCACCCGACAGCCCGACCATCACGCGATCTCCATCCTCGATGAGGCCGAATGCCTTGATGGCTTGAGTGGTCTTCTTGGCCAGACGGGTTTCGAGTGGGGTTCGATAGGACATCGTCGTGTGCGAAACGTGTAGGGGTGGTTCGCGAACCGCCCCTACGTCCTCATCTTAACAGTGTCTTCACCGTCTCCGGCCACGTGAGGCGCGCGGCGTCGGCTCGTGCGGCGTCGCCGTAGCGTTCGGCGCGCGCGCGGTCGTCCATCAGCGTGCGCATGCTCCGGGCCAGCGCTTCGGGCGTCGGGTTGGCAACGAGACCGTTCACCTCGCTCCGCACGAGCTCGGCGGGACCGCCGCTGTCGGTGCACGTGATCACCGCCTTGCCCGACGCAAACGCCTCCATCGTCACGAAGCCGTAGTCTTCGTCGAAGGGAGGAAAGACGACGGCGCGGCAGTGCGCGAGCTGGCGGACGAGCTCGCTCTCGTCCAGGCGGCCGACGAACTGGACGCGCGCTTCCAAATCGAGCTCGCGTCTGAGCCTCAGCAGCGAGTCCAGTTCGGGCCCCTCGCCCGCCACGACCAGACGAATGCCCGCGCCATCGGGCGTGGCCAGCGCCTTCAACATCAGCGCCTGACGCTTGAGCGGTGCCAGGCGCGAGACGCTGAAGAGATAGTTGCCATAGTCGTCGCAGCGATACGGCCGCGCCGGGGCGGGAGGATACAGCACCGCGGACGCCACGTTCCCCCAGCGTGAGAGCCGCCGCTGAATGTTCTGTGACTGCGCATAGATCGTGCGCACGTTGTGGCGCAGCAACCAGCCATCCGCGGCGTGAATGAGCGTGCGCCGCACCCGCTCCTTCACGCGGTTCGGCCACGACAGATGGGCGCTGAAATGATCCCAAAGGTCGTAGTACTCACGCATCCGGTGATTCAGCCAGCACACCTGGGCGGGATGGCGCACCGCGTACGACGGATAGCGCAAGCTGATGACCCGATCGATCGTCCGACCGTCGCCGGTCTGACCGACATCCGTGAGCCAGGTGGCGAGATACGCCGAGGCCTGCCGGCCGAATCGATTCTGTGGCGTGAAGAACAGATCGGCGCCATGGCCAGCCTCGCGCAGCGCGGCCACGAGCTCTCGAGCGATGACCAGGTGCCCCCCTTCGACAAACGGTGGGCTCGACGTGACGACGAGCACGGTGGCCACGATTACTCGTAGAGCGGCACCAGCCGCACGAAGACGCCAAGAAATCGCGGGTCGCGCGCGCCCGTCTGGAAGAGGGGAATGAAGCCGCTGCTGCTTTCGATGGAGAGCGAGTACACGTAGTTCGTAGGATTGTCCGGATACGGCTTGTACGGAAGTCCTGCGCCCATCTCGACGACCACCGTCGCCTGACTGCTGGCCGCGATCTCAACCGATCGATCGTCGCTCGACGTGCGGACCCGGACAACGGCCGGCACCGGCCCGGTCTCGAGCGTCAACTGCACGCGCGGGATTCTCAACGGCCGAATGCCATTTTCGCCCAGGCTGGTATCGGTAACCACCGGCGCACGCAGCATCAGGTCGGCCCGGGATTCGCCGCGCACCCAGAACGCGTCGCTTTCGCGCGGATAGGCGTTGTCGTCGAGGAAGTAGGCCAGCACCGGCGGCGTGCCGCCCAGAGGCTGTCGGACCTTCGACGGCGTCACGTTCATCGGCAGATCGTTCAACAGGGATAGCTCAACGGGGAGCAGTCGAAACATGCCGGCCTTGGTGTGCTCCCCGGGACGGAACGACGCAAAGAACGGATTGACAATCAGCTGCGCCGTGAACAGCGCGCTCACGCCCATCGCCAAGAGACTCGACGCCGGGCCGTACAGCGGCGGCATCACGAATAGAAAGACCGGATAGACGCTCAGGAAGTAGCGATTGCCGACCGGCCCTCCCCCGCCCGAATAGGTGAACGGCATGTAGAGCAGCAGCACGATCGCCGAGCCGACGCCCGCGGCAAGTGTCAGCCATTGCCACGCGGGCCGGCTGCCGCGGGCCACCAGGAACAGAATCACGGCCATCACCCCGGGGAAGTAGTACACGGCAAATCCGGTGTGGCGGCCAAAGAGAAAGTAAATCAGGTTGTGCCCGAAGACGTTGATGACGGTGTCGCGCGACGACAACAACTCGATGTGCACTTCGTTGGTCGATCGGCCTTGACCGATGGCGTCGAACGTCCGATCGGGCGACTGGAACGGAAACCCACCCGCGCCGCTGTAGAACGTCCGGCGATCGCCGCCCTGATAGTTCCACTCGCCGGTGATCGCGATGTTCCAGCCGAACAACAGACCGACGACGAGCGCGTAGACGCCGCCCATCAGCAGCAGCCGCCGCCAATCGCGTCTGAGGAGCGCCAGCGCCAGCATCGGCGCGATCAACGTGATGTGCAACGGCTTCGAGAACGTGGCGACGCCGAGGAAGATCGCGGCCAGCACGTCGGAGCGCGTGCCGAACAGCCATCGCTGCTGCGGGTTGAACGCCGGCATCCCCGACGCGGCTTCCTTGTACGCCCAGAAAAAATAGGCGAACAGCACCATCGCGAGATCGAAGAAGTTGGGCGTCATCCACACCATGTAGACGGGTGCGACCGACACCAGCAGGAACGCGATGGCGAAGAGCAAGGCCAGGTGCGGCGCGCTGCGCGTGAGCAGGAACGCGTACGCCGCGGCGAAGCACAACGTCATGAGGACGGCGTGCAGGACGAGGAAACCGTTGGTGCCGAAGAAGAAGACGAAGGGCGCCGCGGCGAGCGGAAAGATGAAGGACTTCGCGTAGTACAAGCGCGACGTGTCGGTGTCGGGGTGGCCCGTCACGTGGACGAACGGCAACGCGCCGTTGACGCCGACGTCGAGATCGGTCCCACGCTTGAGAAAGATGCCCTCGGGCCCGCTCGGGAACTCACGCCAGACGCGGACGAGATCGTCGCGCCGAAACTCGAAGTCGAAGTCGCTGGCGAGGCTGTGGGCCAGGCTGTAGTAGGTGGCGCCGTCGCTGAAGAAGCCAACCGAGACGCGGGTGTAGTCGACGGTGATCGCCCAGGCCAGCAGCACCACCCCAAGCGCCGCCGTCGCGGTCACGCCCAGCCGCGACGCGGACACCCACGCTGTCGAGTCCTGCACGGTCGCCGGCGCGGTCATCGTCCTCGCATGGTGAGAAAGCCCAGGTCCGCCTGCAGGACGCCGGCGCGTTTGGTGCGGCGCGAGATGTCGTGCAACAGCACGTACAACCGCTCCATCTTTCGAACGAAGGCCGCGATGTCGTACTGCGCCCCGGTCTCGCGCGCGGCCGCGGCCAGCGCCGCGGCCCGGTCGGGATGCTGGATCAGCTCCAGAATGCCAGTGGCAAGCGCAATCGAATCACGCTTCGCCACGATGCGCGCGTCACGGCCGTCCACCAGCACGTCGAGCAAGCCGTCGGCATCCGTCGAGACGATCGGCTTCCCCATCGCGAGGGCCTCGAACGCCGTCAGCGGCGTCCCTTCCCACAGCGAGGGAAAGACCACGACGTCGAGCGCGGAGAGGACCTCGGCCACATCTCGCCTGAAGCCAATGAAGCGGAAGCGATCGCCGAGGCCGAGCGCCGCCGCCTGGGCCTCGAGCTGTGGTTGCATCTCCCCTTCACCGACGATGAAGAACCGCGCCCGGGGCTCGACGGCGAGCACACGCGGCGCCGCGTCGACGAGGTACTGATTCCCCTTGGACGGCATCAGTCGCGTCACCGTGCCTACGGCGATGGCATCGTCGTTGACGCCAAGTGATGCTCGCGCCGCGGCGATCTCATCATGCGATCGTGGCCGCGCGAACTCGTCCAGCGGCGCGCCGAGGTAGACGACCTTGGTGCGTTCCTCGGGCATCAGCCGCGCGCGAATCGTGAACTCGGCCGTCGAGCGCGACACCGCGATCGCCAAATCGGTGTGCGGTGCCAGCAGGCGATCCGCAACCTTCTGAAACCACGGCGTGTCCGTGTGGTTGGCGTGCTCGTGAAGGATGGCCGGTATCCCCATGCGCCACGCGCAGAATCGGCCAAACGTGGTCGCGCCGTAGCCGTGCAGGTGCACGACGTCCGCCTGCTTCTCCTCGAGCACCTTCGCCAGGGCGTTGAACGTGCCGGGATCGAACTTGTGGCGTGCGAGATACGTGACGTCGATGCCGAACTGCTCGAGCGTATCCTCCGAGAGATCCTTCTTGCGCAGGCTGATGAGCGACACGTTGAAGCGCTCGCGATCGAAGCGGGGAATCATCCACGCAAACAGGCGCTTGACGCCGTGCATGCGCGATCCCTCCCAACCCAAGTGGTCGCAGACCTGGACGATATTCAACCTGCGATCGTTCACAGTCGACTCGTGACGGCTCGAAACTCGAGGATCGACGCTCACAACAGGCCCTGCTCCCGGTACCAGTCTGCCGTCCGGTGAATCCCTTCTTCCAGGCTGACGTTCGGATCGTAGCCAAGCTCCGTGCGGGCGCGCGTGATGTCGAACGCGCGGCTCTTGGTGTAGAAGTCCACCCGACGGCGATAGATCGGCGGCTCGATGCGAAGCGGCACGCACACCAGCTCACACAGCAGGCCCGCCGTCCAGAACGGCCACACCGGCCAGTGGACCTTCGGCGGGCCGACGTGCAACTCTGCAGCAATCAGCCGGACGAGCTCGGCCAATGTCGTGTACCGCGCGCCTCCAAGAATGTAGGTGCGGCCCGCGGCCATCGGCACGGTTCCACATAGCCGGAACCCCTCCACGAGATCGTCGATATAAGTGAGATGGTAGAACGCCTGCCCCGAGCCGAGCATCGGGAATCGTCCTCGCGCCAGCCCACGGAACATCTTCAAGAACCGCCTGTCTCCCGGTCCGTGAATCCCGATGGGTCGTGCCACGACGACGTCCAGGCCTTCGCGACGGCCGAAGTCGCGCGCCAACGTTTCGGCTTCGAGCTTGGTCTCCTGATAAATATCACCTGGACTGAACGGCGCGTCCTCGTTGGCCGGCGGATGTTCGATGTGCCCATGCACGCCGCCCGTGCTGCAGTGCACGACGCGCCGGGCGCCGGCGGCCTTGGCGCCGCGGAGCACGTTCGCCGTGCCCTCGACGTTGATTGCCCGATACGCTGCCGCCGGCTGACCGGCTTCGCGATACGTCGCGGCGATGTGGTACACCACCTCGACGCCGGCACTGGCACGCCCGACTGCGTCTTCGTCGGTCAAGTCGCCGACGACTTCGGTCGCACCCGCGGCGGCCGCGGCGCTGCGACGAAACCGATCGCGGCTCGAGGGCCGCACCAGCGCCCGCACTGCATCGCCGCGGCGCGCGAGCGTCGCCGCGAGATGGCCACCCGTGAAACCGGTGGCGCCGGTCACGAGCACGTTCATCTAGCGGAGCGTATGCGCGACAGGCACTCAGTCATCACCGGTTCTCTGCGAGCGATCTTCGGCCGTTCCTATGGAACGTCCGCTTTGCATTTTCGGACATACGAGCCACTAGCGGCCAGCCAGCTCGCCGGCGCGGACGGGGTCGACGCTCTCGGATCGTCGGACGGATCCCAAGCCGACCATCAGCCGCGCGTACGCCTCGGCCGTGCGCTGCACATAGCCCTCGCGACTGTATTTCTCCGCCGCCAGCCGTCGCGCCGCCGTCGCGAGACGGTCCCGATCGGCCGGCGAGTCCAGAAGCCCCGCGATCGCCGCAGCGAACGCGGTCGGATCCGGAGGCACCAGGCGCGCCACTTCTGGTGACAACACCTGGGTGTGGGTCAGAAGGTCCGTGGCCACGATGGGTTTCCCGGATCGCAAGTACGAGTAGATCTTGAGCGGCGTATTCGTGCCACGAATCCTCGGCGACACCAGCAGGTCGCACGCGCCGACGAACGCCGGGATGTCACGAGCCGGCTGCTGCCCGGCGAAGATCATCGTCTCGCCGGCGCCCAGACGGACGGCCCTGGTCTGCGCGGCCTCGACCTGTGCCGGGTCCCCGCCGACGACGAGCACGCGGGCATCGGGGTGCGAGGCGGCCAGCCGGGCCGATGCGTGCGTCAACAGCTCCAAGCCTTGGTACGATTCGAACGTGCCGGTGTACAGCACCAGCGGCGCGTCAGGAGCGATTCGCCATTTCGAACGGATCTCGCCGGCGCGAATCGAGGACGGCTCGTCGACGTCGCCCCCCATGACGTTCTCGATGAGCAGCGCGCGCTTGCCGGCTCCCATCTCCGTCACCGTATCCTGCAGCTCCTGGCAGATCGTGATGACGACCTCGGAGCCGTGGACCATGCGGCCTTCCATCCAGGTGAAAAAACGTCGGAGCAGCGAGGAGCGACTGAAGGTAAAGTTTCCGAGCTGCTGCGGCAGGCTCGAGTGCATGTCGTAGAGGTGCGGAATGCGCAGCCACCGCGCGAGCCAGACGCCGACGAGCCCCATCTCCTCGTGGGAGTGGATGGCATCGTAGCGATCGGTAAGGACACGGCGCAGAATCGTGGCGAGCATCAACGCGTCCAGCGTCAGCTTGCACAGCGACGGGCCGATCCGGACGCTCCGCACGAACGGCGGTCGCGGCCCGCGAAAAATGCGAAGATTGGGCAGCACGACATCACGCCCGATCGGATAGGTGATCAGATCGACGTGATGACCGAGCTCGCCAAGCGCCTTGATGCGGTGGTACTCGCTGAACGGCGTGCCCCGCGGCTCGAAGAACGGCTCAGGGGCCAACATCAAGATGCGCAGCGGACGGACCGGGCCGGTCGAGGCGGCGTGAGATCGCAGCAAAACGCGTCATTATATCTGATTGACGGCTCTGCAGTTATGATGCTAGGCCAGCTTGTGCCGCCGACGCGCAGAGCGCGCAGGCGGATTCCCTGACCGACGAATGATGGACGCCGACCGCCTCCGACGACTCCTCTACACAGTCTTGAAACTGATCGTGTCCGCCGCGCTGCTGTGGTTCGTCCTGCGCGGCACCGACCTGACGCGGTTATGGGAGCGCGTGCGCGAAATGGAGCTTGGCTGGCTGGCGCTCGCGCTCGGCACTTACACGCTCATGATGTTGATTGGCGTGTGGCGATGGCACGGCCTGCTCCGCGCGCAGCACGTGAACGTCGGACGCAGACGTCTGATCGAGTCGATGTGGGTCAGCCTGTTCTTCAACAACTTCCTGCCCAGCAACATCGGCGGCGATGTCATTCGGATCGCGGACACCGCCCGCGCCGCCGGGTCGAAAACCCTGGCGACGACGATCGTGCTAGTCGACCGCGGACTCGGGCTCATCGCCCTGCTGCTCGTGGCCACGCTGGGATCCGCCGCAGCGCTGGCCGGCGGCATTACCGTCCCGGGCGCGCGGTGGTTGTGGATCCTCAGCGGCGCCGGCGTGCTGGCCGCGTTTCCCGCGCTGGTCAAGCCGGGCATCGTCAGCCGTCTGCTGGCGCCGCTGCGCGCGCTGCAGCATCCGTGGCTGGACGAACGCGCGCATCGTTTCGAGCGCGCGTTCGCGCGCTTCCGCGAGCGGCCGTCGGCGCTGATCATGGCGTTCCTGGGCGCGATTTGCGTGCAGGCCGGCATCGTGGTGTTCTACGCGCTCACTGCCCGCAGCCTCGCGATCCCCCTCCCCGTCCTGCTGTGCGCGGTGCTCGTGCCCGTCAGCCTCGTGGTGCAGATGGCGCCCATCTCGATCGGTGGCTTCGGCGTACGGGAAGCGGTCTTCACCTACTTCTTCATCCGCGCCGGACTCTCCGCCGATGCCGCGGTGGCCCTGTCGTTCGTCGGCACCGGGCTCATCGTCCTGCAGTCGCTGGCCGGCGGCCTGATCTTTCTGACTCGACGGTCATCCCTGCCCGCCTCGGCGTAGAGGCGGTTGCGAAAATTGTACGTAGCGGAGGCCTTCCGGCCTGCCTCGCGGTGCCTGCGCGCCCCAACGGCGTTGGCAGGCCTGAAGGCCTGCGCTACGTACGCTACCGGCAATTTCGTAGCAATGCGATTTCTGCGATCGCCCTAGCCTCAATATTTGCTATGTGTTGCGGGTAGTCATGGTGTAAAGTGTCGCGCAAGTCGAGCCGATACGTCCCAGCGTGTAGGCAGACAAGGGAGATCCATTCATGGTTCACCGCTCCGCTGTACGGGCGGCGCTGTGCCTTGTCCTCGCGCTGGGTACACTGGGTATCGGCTGCGAGAAGGCCAAGAGCGCCAACCCGCTGGGTCCTGACGTCGCTGGGCCGATCCCAGGCGTTGATATCACCGCCCCCCAGGCCCTGGAACCGGGCACGGGCGCATCACTCACCGGCACCGGCCAGCGCACACAGCTCGTCATCGGTAATCCCAGCACCTCGGGCGTCCGGCAATTGTGGATGCAGCTTCAGGTCGCATCCGATCCTGGCTTCCAGCAGGTCTTGCATCAAGCGGAGCAAGTGCCGCTGGGCACCAATGGCAAGACGGCCTACATGCTGCCGCAGCCGCTGGGCCCCGGCCACACCTATTACTGGCGTGCCCGCGCGCTGGACGGCGCCAACACGGGACCGTTTTCGAGCGTCGCGCACTTCGCGGTCGTCGAACCGGTCGTCATCGAGACGCCGCTCCCGATCGAGCCGTCGGGCACGCTGACCACGAGAACGCCAGTGTTCAAGGCGCAGAACCCGCGTACCAGCGGGCCGGCTGGCGCGGTTGGCATCAAGTTCGAGGTCAGCCGCAACCTAGCCTCTCCCGAAGCGGTAATCACCGTGGCGCCCGGCGGCGACGGCTTCGCCACCATGACCATGGGCGAACTGCCGTACGACCAGACCGTCTATTGGCGCGTCTACGCCACCGACGGCACGATCACGAGCGCGCCATCGCAGGTGATGTCGTTCCGGACGCCCGCGGCACCGCCACCGCCGCCTCCGCCGCCGCCCGCACCAACACCAACACCGACGCCGACGCCAACACCGACGCCGCCACCAACAACGCCGCCGGCGCCAACGCCGACACCAACACCGCAGCCAACGCCACCGGTTGGTGGTCAGCGCACGATTTCAGAGAGCGAGGCGCTCTCGATCGTTCGATCGGTGCACGACGCGGAAGGCTGGAACCTCGGCTCACGCTCGAGCCGCGAGCAGCGCATCGAGTTCCTGTTCCGCGCGGTCGCGGCCATCCACTACGGTCACGCCCGGTTCAACTCGAGGGGGCCTGATTCGAACTGGTGTGTGAAGGATGCGGGCGGCGGCCGCCCGCCGTCAGACGATGTGATCGCCCGGTGCGACTCGCGCGATGCGTGGGACCTGATCGGCAGCGCGGGCGCGGACGGCTATTCGTTCCACCTGGATTACATCGGTCGCCTACCCGGCGGCCAGAACGTCTACGCGCCTCCGCGGTCATCGCTACCGCGGTGACACGGAGGTTCCTCACGGAGGTTCCTCACGAGGGTTCCTCACGGCGGTTCCGCACGAGGGTGCGGTGCGGTTCGGTTCCGCACCGCACCTTCGTGAGGAACCAACGTTCGGAACCTCAGTGGGGAACCATCGCGTGGAACCTCAGAATCTAACCCTGAGGCCGAGTCCTATCTGAAATCCGCCCACGTCGCTGTCGATGTCGGTGTCGAGCATCTCGAACGTCGTCGAGGCTGTGGCGATGCGGAAGAACCCGCCAGCGCCGAGCTTGATGCGGTTGACCGTCCACAGCTTGTAGCTGACGTCGGCGCCGAAGTGCCCGCCCGTGGGGCTGTCCTTGTGGCGCTGGACGACCGGCTGGGTCACGACGCTGCCGAACGGGAAGCCGCTTTCGCCGATGGCGACCGAGACCAGTCGGTCCTGAGAAATATTGAAGAATGACGGCCCAGCGTAGACGTGGACATCGAGCTTGTCGTTGACGGGAATCATGTAGCCGAACTGCAGATGCACCGCGTGCTCGTGACGCTCGAAGCCGGGCAGCTCCTGCGTAACCGTTCGCGGCCGGTTGAAGAACAACGGGTGCGGAATCGAGCCGGCGAGGTCGACGTCGGTCTTCGACACGACGCGGTGGAACGCGATGCCGACGCTGACGTTGCGCCACACGCGCGCGCCGCCGCTGAAATCGATCATCGGACCGTTGTTCGCTTTCCCGTTGGTGTCGAACCTGCCGACTTCGTCGTAGAGCGGGAACTCGGTCGATCCGATCAAGTCGGTCGAGCCTTCCTCGTAGGCCCAGTTCAGCGTCGCGTAACCGCGATCGGTCCACGCCGCCCCGACTTGCGCGGATGCATGACTGGCGCTCGCTGCGATCAGGCCGCTCACCACCAACGTGACAAAATGTTTGCGCATCGTTCTGCTCGGCTCCGTGTTGAAGATCGGCGCGCCTGGCGCACGCCCGTCGGACTACGCCCCAGCCCGCACAGTCCGCGCGGCAGGGGGGCCATCAAACTGCCGATACTAACACGGGGACCTGCGAAGTCTTGCGCGCGCCAGCTCAAAATCTCGCTGCCATGTCAGTTCTGGCTTCCGCCCGATCAGAGGCTCTTGTATAATCCCGCCCGGGTTTCGCGACCCACGCGTGGGCATCGCGTTCGCGCGTGTTCCCTCCTTGGTTCCATCGCTTTTGCAGGAGAGTGTGCTCGATGAAAAGAACGACCGTGCTGTACTCCCTCGCGACGGCCGTCGCCGTGTCGCTGGCTGGTTGCTCAGATCCGAATTCATCCCCGACGTCTCCGAGCTCGGTTGAAGCGACCGAGACGGCCGCCAACCCGGACGGCTCGACGTTGAAGGTCACGGCGCCCACGCCGCTGTCGCCTATCGACGGGGTGAAGCTCGGTAACCGCCGTCCCACCCTCACGTTTGCGAATGCCGCCGGGAAGCACTCCGCGACTGCACTGACCTATCGCATTCACCTGCTCGACGCGGGCGGCAACCTGATTGGTGAGGTCACGGTACCAGGGGGAGAGGGCGGCACCGCGTATGCGGCCGACACCGATCTCGCGTACGCCACGACGTACGGATGGCGAGTTCGGGCGGAGCTCGACGGTCAGCCGGGGCCGTACTCAGGGGTCGCGTTGTTTACGACCGTCGATGCCCCGCCCCCACCACCGCCCACCGCTCCCGCGCCAGACCCGACGACGCCGTCAGCGCCGTCCGGTGGCGAGGTCGGCCCGAACCGCAGCATCGGTCTCAACGAAGCGTTCAACATCATCGTGCGCGTGCACAACGATCTGCGCTGGAACCTTGGCAGCGCGTCGAGCCGCGAGAGCCGCGTCGACTTCCTGTACTCCGCGGTGGCGGCCATTCATTACGGCCACGCGCGCTTCAACCCGGCTGGCCCCGATCCGGGCTGGTGCGTGAAGGATGCGGGTGGCGGCCGTCCGCCGTCAGACGACGTGCTCGTGGCGTGCGGATCGCGCGATGCGTGGGATCTGATCGGTGGCGCCGGAGCCAACGGCTACAGTTTCCACTTGGACTACATCGGTCAGCTGCCTGGCAATCAGAACGTCTACCCGCCACCGCGCGGGTCGCTGGGCCTGCTCGGTCGATAGCTTCGTAGGACGTAGGGGCGGTTTGCGAACCGCCCCTACACGAATCACGCGCCTACATTCAGTGTCTGAACCCTCTACGTTCTACAAGACCTTCTCCGAGAAGAAGCTCACCACCTACGGCAGCTCGCGGCGCGGGAAGATCGAGCGCCATCGGCTGCACCTGCTGCATCGGTTTCGTCCTGCGCCCGGGGAGATGGCCGAGATTGGTCCCGGCCACGGGACGCTCGCCGAGCTTGCCGTCGAAGCCGGCTGGCAGTACACCGCGATCGAAGCGAGCCCGATCCTCGTCGACGTGCTGCGCAAGAAGGGGCTGACGGTCATCGAGTCGTGGACGCCTCCGTTCCCGCTCGCCGATCGGTCGACGGACGTGCTCTACGCCGATCAGGTGCTCGAGCACATGAACGGCATCGAGCAGGCGCGGCAGTTCACGGCCGAGGCGCTGCGTGTCCTGCGTCCAGGCGGCGTCCTCTTCGTCGTCGTTCCCGACTACTTGAAGGAGCGGACATTCTTCTGGGACGTCGACTACACGCACAACTTCGTGACCACGGAGCGGCGCGTGAAGCAGTTGTTCAACGACGGTGGGTTTCACCTTCAGCACGTCGAACGCGGCATCGGGGTGGCGACAGGTGTGGCGCGCGATCTCCTCGCGGCCGGCGCCCTGTTGGTGAACATCCCCGGCGTCGATGCCCTGTCGCGCTACACGGGTACCGAAGAGCTCCTCTTCAAAGTGCGCAAGAACCTGTTCGAGACACTGACGTTCGTCGCACGGAAGCCGGGCGCGGCTCCGCCCTAGACCCGCGACCATGGGTCAGAGTGGCTCCGCCCCGCCCGGGGCAGTATTGGCTTTGCCCCGCCTCCGGCGGGGCGGCCACTGATCGTGGGTCTGATGCTGGCGCATGCGCTCGGCTCACGCACCATCCGTCTGCTGATCACGGCAGGCATCCTCGCCTATCTCGCCACGCGCATCGACATGGCCGAGGCCGCGCGGGCGATCGTGCGGATCGATCCGTGGCACCTGCTCACGGTCCTCGGGCTCGTCGCGCTCGATCGGTCGGTCATGATCCTGCGTTGGGTCCTGCTGTTGCGCGCAACCGGGACGACGATCACCGCGTCATCGGCGGCCCGCATCTTCCTGATCAGCTCTTTCGTGGGCAGTTTTCTGCCGGCGGGGGTCGGGGGCGACGCGGCGCGGGCGTGGAGCCTGTCGCGCGAGACGTCTCGCGGTAGTGAAGCGCTGGCGTCCGTCGCGGTCGATCGCCTTCTTGGCGTGCTGGCGCTGGTGGTGATGGCGCTGGTCGGGTTGATCGCGTGGGTGCCACCGCGTGGCGCGGATTGGCGCATGCCAGCGGCGGCGGCGCTCATCGCGATCGCGTGCATGGCCGCGTTCTGGATGGATCGCCTGGTGCGGCTCATCGTGCCGGCGGATCGCCACGACGGGCCGATCGCGCGCCGCCTTCTCAAGCTCGGCGACGCCGTCAGCCGCTATCGCCATCACCGCGGCGCCCTCGCGCATGTCATGGCGTGGTCGATCGTCGTGCAGCTGCTGCGGATAACCCAGGCCTACCTGCTCGGTCGCGGCCTGGGCATCGACGTCGCGTTCTCGTACTACCTCTTGGTCATGCCCGTCGGCCTGCTGATGCTCCTGCTTCCCATCTCGGTGAGCGGGTTTGGCGTCCCCCAGGGTGTTATCGTGTGGCTGCTGAGCCCGGTCGGCGTGCCCTCGGAGCAGGCATTCGCCCTATCAACCCTGATCGTCCTGACGGGCCTGGCGGGTAATCTCCCCGGCTTGTGGCTGTGGCTCGCCGACAGGAATCGTACGTAGCGCAGGCCTTAAGGCCTGCCTGCGCGGTCTGAGCCGCCATTCGCCGGGGTCGGCAGGCCTGAAGGCCCGCCCTACATACCTTGCCGCGCTTGCGCGATCGGGCGGAAATCTCGTAGAATCTATCGGTTAGCATGGCACAGGTTTACGCAGCAAAGTATCTGGCGAAGGCGGCCCTCAGCGCTCCCCGCGATATGGTCCGGGCGGCCGTTGCCAGGTACCGGCCCCTTCACCCGACCGTCCTCATCTTCCATTGCACCTTCGTCTGCGATGCCCGCTGCGAGATGTGCAGCAACTGGACCCGGGGCAACCGTAAGACGGACATGAGCTTGGAGCAGATCGAGCGCGCCTTCAGCTCGAACCTCTGGAAGGACGTCGAAAACGCCAGCTTGTCCGGCGGCGAGCCGACCACGCGCAACGACATGGTCGACATCTGCCGTTTGATGATCGACAAGTTTCCCAAGCTGCGGAAGCTGACCATCAACACGACCGGTCTCACGCCGCACCGCGCCATCCCGATGCTGACCAAAGTCGTCGAGATGTGCCACGAGCGGAACGTGATCTTCTCCACGCGCGTGTCGATCGACGGTGTCAACGACATGCACGGCCAGGTCAGGAACGTCAAGAAGGCGTTCGAGAAGGCGGGCAAGACCATCGCTGCCATGCAGGAGCTGCAGAAGACGTATCGCTTCAACTTCGGCATCTCCTCGACGATCTTCTCGATGAACCTCGACGATGCCGACAACATCCTGGCATGGGCGAAGAAAGAGAAGCTGGACATCGTCTTCAACATGGTCCGCTTTACCGACGCCATGCTCGGCAACAGCGAGCTCCAGGGCGAGCTGAAGCCGATCGGTCTCGAAGAGCAGCGCATGCGGAGGTTCTTCCTCGACCGGGTCCGTCAGGATCCGCTGCTCGACGGGCAGAACTACATCTACATGCACTACGCGGACATGATTGCGAACGGCTACCACCGTACCGCGCCGTGCCCGTTCCAGACCCAGGGCGTGATGCTCAACCCTGACGGCGGCATGTTCTTCTGCGAGAACAGCGACGTGGTGGGCAAGGTCACCGACGCGGACCCCGAGGTGCTCTACTTCCGCGAGAGCGCCCAAGCCCATCGCCGGGAGGTCCGCGACGAGAAGTGCCCGACCTGCCTCAGCCCGTGCCAGATGAACGTGGCGGCCATCAAGCAGGTCGTGCCCTACGCGAGGTTCCTGGTCCGCGCTTCGTTGGAGAAGCGCCGTCAGCCCGAAGCCGTGCCACCGGCCGCGCCCCCGCCTGAAGCACCCGTCGCGCAGCTGAGCTAGCATCGGGTGTCCTCTCTCAGCGTTCTGGTCCCGGTCTACAACGAACGGGCGACGATCGAAGAGTTGCTCACGCGCGTCCTGGCCGTCGACCTCAGCGTGCCGATCACGGTCTACGTCGGCGATGATGGCTCGAAGGACGGCACGCGGGAGATCCTGGCGCGTCTGACCGATCCTCGGCTGCAAATCATCCTCATGCCCGAGAACGTCGGCCGCGGGGGCGTCCTCAAGCACCTCTGGACGCTCGCGCAGGGGGACATCCTCGTGCATCAGGACGCCGACCTCGAGTACGACCCCCAGGACTACAAGGCGCTCATCGCTCCCCTGCTGGCCAACACGGCCGACGTCGTGTATGGCAGCCGCTTCAAGGGCTCGATCGAAGGGATGCGCTGGCTCAATCGGATGGGCAACCTGACGATGAGCGCGGCCAGTCGCGTCCTGTATGGGGTCCAGGTGTCCGACCTCATGACCGGCTATAAGATGTATCGGACCTCGCTGATCCGAGGGCTGCCCATCCGCGCCAACGGCTTCGACTTCGAGGCGGAATTCACGGCGCGGCTGGCACAGCGTGGCGCACGTTTCACCGAGGTTCCGGTCAGTTTCCACGGGCGCACGTTCGAAGAAGGCAAGAAGATTCGTGCCTTCGATGCCGTCAGGGTGATGCGTGAGCTCGTCCGCTGCCGGTTCTCGCATGGCTAAGCCCAAGCAGCGTGTGGTCGGTGTCATCCTGGCCGCCGGCAAGGGCGCCCGCATGTACCCGTTCTCCGAGCGCAGCCCGAAGCCGATGCTGCCGATCTTGAACCGGCCTCTGCTCGTCCACCAGATCGAAGTGATGCGCGATTGCGGCATCACCGACATCCACATCGTCGTCGGCCATCTTGGTTACCTGGTGGCGGGCGCGATTGGCGACGGCAGCCGCTATGGCGTCAAGATCCACTTCGTCGCCCAGGAAGACACGCTGGGTCTAGCGCACGCCGTCGGCGGCCTCGAGCAGTTCATCGACGTCCCGTTCCTGATGATGCTCGGCGATATCCATTTTCATTTGAAGGAGCCGCTGCAGCCCCTGATCGAGGATGTGCTCCTGGGGCGGACGAACGCGAACCTGGTGAGCATGTACGAGACCGATCCCGAGATGGTACGACGCAACTTCGTCATCCGCGCCGACGATACCGGGCGCGTGCGGCGGGTGATCGAGAAGCCGCGGTACGTCGACAGTCAGCTGAAAGGCTGCGGGCTCTACGTCTTCGATCAGCACATCTTCGACGCGATTCGCCGCACGCCGCGCACCGCCATGCGTGACGAATACGAGATCACCGACAGCATTCAAATCCTGATCGACGATGGCCACCTGGTGCATCATCGACCGATCGTCGAGCGCGATCTGAACCTCACGCGGCCGGACGATTTGCTGATGATCAATCTCATCGAGCTGGCGCGGAAGCATCTCGACCAGTTGGTCGGCGACGGCGTCGAGATGCCCGCCGGCGCCAGCGTGCACAGGAGCGTCATCGGCGACAACGTCGTCGTCCGTCACCCGATCCGCATCTCACGCAGCGTGATCATGCCGGGCGTGGTCGTCGATTCGACCACCGACCTGGAGGGCGTCGTCCTGAACGGCGAGCACACCATTCACTGCCCGAACGTCCTGGCCAGCTTCGCGTCGTGACCTTCGGTACTCACGCACTTGTGACCGGCGGCGCCGGTTTCATCGGCTCGACCCTGAGTCGCGCGCTCCTCGACGCCGGCGCTCGGGTCACCGTCTTGGACAACCTGTCGGTCGGACGCCGCGAGCACGTGGATCGGCGTGCCCGTTTCGTGGAAGGCGATGTACGCGACCGTGCGGTCGTGGCCGATGCCTTGACCGACGTCGACGTCGTCTACCACCTCGCCGCGCAGGTCACCATTCGCGGCAGCTTCGACCGTTTCTACGAGGACCTCGACACCAATCTGATGGGCACCGCGACCGTGCTGCGCGAGGTGGACCCGGCTCGCGTGCGCTGGTTCGTGCTCGCCTCGTCGATGGGGGTCTATGCCGATGCGCCCGCGCCCGTGCCGATCAGCGAACAGCATGCCACCGAGCCGTTGTCCCCGTACGGCATCGGCAAGCTCGCGTCCGAAAAGCTCGCGGCGCAGGTGCTGGCGCTTCGGGGCGTGCCGTTGACGACGTTGCGGTTCTTCAATACGTTCGGCCCCGGTCAGGCCTACACCCCGTACGTCGGTGTGCTCACCATCTTCATCACAAAGCTGCTGACCGGCGAGCCGCCGGTGGTGTTTGGCGACGGCGAACAGCGGCGCGACTTCGTGCACGTCGATGACATCGTCGCGGGCGTGATGGCCTCGCCGGGCCGGCCCCCAGGCACGTACAATCTCGGCACCGGAAAAGCGACCTCGCTCAACGAGCTCGCGGCGCTCGCCATCACCCACACCGGCGCGCGGGTGTCACCCCGCTACGTCGATCCGCGTCCCGGCGAGCTCCGCTACTCCATCGCGGACATCACCGCGGCGCGGCGGGCCCTGGGCTACAACCCGCAGCGCACGCTGGCGGAGAGCCTTCCCGCCATCGTCACCGACATCGCTCAGCGCCTGCGCATGTCGTAAACGGTCACCGCGCTGTTCCTGAACACCGGCACGAACAACTCGGGGTGCTCGTCGAACATCTGCGCGGCGCTGGGATAGAACTCGCGATCCTGCGGTGCCACGACGAGGTAGTCGATCCCGAGAAAACGCGCCATCTCCGCCGCGTCGTTCGGGCGTGGCGACTCGAAGATCCCCATCATCACGCTGTCGGTGGCGTAGCGGTAGGGCTGAATCGGAATCATCGAGCCTGGTTCGCCGGCGATACTGCGCCGCTCGGCAAACGACTGGATGTAGGTCCAGGTCGCGGCGCCGTGCGCGCGCGGGGCCACTTGCACGACGGCGTCCACTGGTGTGGAGCGGCGAATCCAGTCCAGCGCTTCGCGTTCCGGCGGCGTGATGATCACGGTCCATGGAAAGCTCAGCACGCGCTCGCGGTTGGTGATGTCCTGTGCGTTGTAGGCGTCGATGGCCACGGTCGGCACGGCAGGCGCAATCAGGAGGACCAGCGCGGCGATGAGCGGCAGACGCGCGCGCGGCCGCTGCCACAGCATCGTGAGGACGGCCGCAGCCGTCACCGCGAACGCGATCAACAAGAGATGCCCGGAGCGCCAGCCCACCCACACGCCACCTTCGTCGGGCACGTCGGCCATGAAGTAGAAGAAGAGGGCGCCGACCGACAGCGCGGCGGCCGAGGCGCCGGCGCGTGCGATCCATTGGCGATGGGCCAACGCCGCAAGGCCGGCAACGAGCAACGGCCCAAAACTCAGCACGAACATGAAGGGCCACAGTCGCGTCGCCGTTGGATTGAGCCCGAACTGGACCAGCATGCCTTGCCGAGGATCGGTATAGCCCAGCACGCTCGCGGCGACGACGGCGAGAATCACCGGCAGGCCGCCAAGAATCGCGCACTGCCAGAGCGCGCTCCACGATCGCCGCTCGAGCAGGCGGAAGGCGTAGAGCAAGCCGAGCGCCAACCCGACGATGATCGCGGTGAACGTGCTGAAGAGGAGGCCGAGACCGAGCAGGATGCCGGCCCATAGCGCCACGGCGGTCTCGGTTACATCCTCGGCAGAGCCCACGAGCCACAGAGCGGTCAACGCCAGCATGTAGCCGGTGATGTGATGCGGCTGATACAGCAGCATCCGCTGCAGCCCATCGACCGGCATGCCGTTGTAGTACCAACGGGTCACGGCATCGACGTTGATCATGCGCACGTAGTCCAGCGGTGTGCCGTTCCTGAGGTACACGACCAGACGCTCGAGCGCCTCGTAGCTGTTGGCCGTGAAGCCGACGATGACCGCGAGCGCCGCGAACACGGGACTACCTCCCGAGAGCCGCGCCAAGCCGTAGAGGAACGCGACGAACGCGAGACCATAGAACAGCCCGTTGATGAGGATCACCTGCTGTGACGTCACGCCCCAGTCGGCGACGTTGCGATAGACGGCGCCCGACAGCAGGTGGGACATCCAGTAGTAGCGAAGCGACGCATCGCGTAAGAACGGGTTGACCGGCGGCATGTCGCCCTTCGCGAGCTCGGTCGTGACGGTCATCGCCCACACGAAGTCGGCGGTGAAATAGGCGCGGTACGCCTCGCCTTCGCTCGTGGTCTCGCCGACGTGGTCGTAGGCGGCAAAGGTGATCGCAGGAACCACGAGCAGTGCCACCCCGACGGCCGCGAGATCCCGACTCTCGAAACGCGGCCAGCGCAGCTGTGGACCTCGCCATCGAGCTGCCGCCAGTACGACGCTCCAGCTGAACAGCGGTGCCAGGATGAGCGCCAGCCAGCTCTGCAGACCGATGCTCCACCACACGAGCAACCCGAACACGCTCAGCCCGAAACCCAGTGCAGGGCCGATCAGCCACGCGACGATGCGTGCAGAGCCGGCCAACCTGAACGCCCGATCGATGAGGACGATGCCGGGCGCGGCCATCCAGCAGACCGTCGCGACGAGGACGAACGCCTCGGGACGTGGAGCGACCGTGAAGACTTCGAGGAGGACGAGGAGGGCCAGCGCAGCTAGAACAACGCGCGGAAACCAGTGCCGCACGGCGCATGATACTACCTCGTCATTTTTTCAGAGAATAATCAAATTCCGCCGCTTTCGAGGACCTTTTGGTGATATTTTTGCCTCATCAGTTGAACTCAGGTTCGAAAGGAAACGCCCTTGAAGGTCTTGTTCGTTCAGAACAACGGCATTCAGGAATCAATCGGCGTGGCCAATCTGTCGGGCATTCTCAAGGCGAATGGCCATCAGACCGACCTCCTGCTCGTTTCGCACACCCCGAATCTGATTGACGCCATCAGGAAGTACGATCCCGGGCTCATCGCGTTCTCGGCCCTCACGGGCGTCCATCACTCCATTCAGCGCCTCGCGGTCTCCATCAAGCAAGAACTGAACATTCCGATCATCGTCGGCGGTCCGCATCCGACCTACTCGCCCGAGATGATTCACCAGCCCGGCATCGACATCATCTGCCGCGGCGAAGGTGAGCATGCGATGTTGGACCTCGCCGAGGCCATGGAGCACGACCGCGACGTCACCCAGATTCGCAACCTGTACATCAAGACGCGCAGCGGGACGATTCATCAGAATCCCATCCGCGCGGCGGTCCCGCTCGACGATCTGCCGCCACCGGATCGCGAGCTCTACTACAAGTACAAGTTCCTGCGCGACATGCCGATGAAGCGGTTCATCTCGAGCATGGGGTGCCCGTATCCGTGCACCTTCTGTCACGAGCCCGTGATCCGCAGCATGTACAAGCAGGAGACCAAGTCGGACTACCTGCGACGCAAATCGGTGCGGCGGACCGTCGACGAGATCAAGTACATCGCCGAGCGCTATCCGTTGAAACACGTGCACTTCTCGGACGACCTGTTCTTCATCCGCAACAACTACAAGTGGCTGGAGGAGTTCGCCGAGGTCTACGCCAAGGAAGTGAACATCCCCTGGAACTGCAACATCCGCTACGACTCGGTGCGTGAACAGGCCGCGGATTTGATGGAGAAAGCCAACTGCTACGGCGCGGCCGTCGGGCTCGAGTCGGGGAACCAGGACATTCGCGAACGGGTCATCCGGAAGCAGTCCAAGAACGATCACATCGTCGAGGGCGCCCGCCTGCTGCGCGACAAGGGCATCAAGGTGCTCACCACGAACATGATCGGGCTGCCGAGCGAGACGCTGGACAACGCGCTCGAGACCGTGCAGCTCAACATGGAGCTGAAGTCGAATTACGTGCGGGCCAATACGTTCCTGCTGTTCCCGGGCCTGCCCCTCGTCGAGTACGCGAAGCAGAACGGGTATCTCGACAAGGACTTCGACATGGAGAAGCACGTGGCCGAAGCCACGGAGATCTGCATCAAGACACCCTACGATCGCGAGTTCAGGAACATCGCCGCCCTGTTCTGGTTGATGGTCAAGTTTCCGCCGTCGTTTCTGCCGTTGTTCAAACGCGTCGTCCAGTTGCCCGACAACATCGTGTTCCGCATCATCGGCTCCTTCAACATGGTTCAGGAGCTGCTGTTCTATCGCGTGCGGCCAATTCCGGCGCTCCGCTACTTCAGGAACACCGTGCTGATGACCAACAAGTCGCAGCTCACGATGACGATGCGCATGTGGCCGTCGCTCTTCAAGCGTAAGGAAGAGGACACGGTGGCGGTTCCACAGAAGCAAATCTTCGAGGCCAGCCGCGGGTACTTCTGATGTTCACGCTCGAGGAGAGCGCGCTCCTACGGCGGATGCTTCACGTGCTGATGTGGGTGTGCGTGAGCCTCGGGATCGCCGGCGCGTTCTTCCTCACGCGGCCCTGGCTGGGGCGACTGTGGACCTCGACCCGCGCTCTTCTTTTGAGATAATCGGTTCTGCGTTTGTTTATGAAAAGATAGCGTCTTTCGTTTTCCCTGAGGTTATACTGCCCCTGCCTCAGACATGAGCCTTCCAGGCCCTGACGCGCGCCGCCGACGCGGTCGTCCACCCAAATTTGGGCGACCGGCCCAACTTGTCACCATCACCCTGCCGGACGATGTAGTGGCCAGATTGAGGGAACTGGGGCCTGACCTCGGGTGGGCGGTGGTCAAGCTCTGCGAGCGCCTCTCGAAGCAGGAACGCCGCAATGGCAGCAATCGTCCCGTTGCCGACCTCGTTCAGCTCCCCAGCAAGCGGGCGTTGATTCTGGTCCAGCCCGACGTCTTCAAGAACATTCCCGGTGTGGCGGTGATCACACTCGCCGACGGACGCGGGTTCCTCGCGCTCGAGCCGGGCCGCGGTTTGGCGGACCTCGAGATTGCGGTGCTCGATCGGCTCGATTCCCCCGATCTGCCCGACCGGGAGCGGGATGGGCTGCTGACCGTCCGCGGCCTGCTTCGGAAGTGGCGGCAGGATGGAATTCGCTTCCACGCCCGCGCCATCATCGTCGCCGAGCGCTCGCCAGAAGGATTCATTCCCGAGCCCCTGGTCGAGCTCCGAACAGCTCCCGAGGAGTCCCGGTAGGGGCGGCTCGCGAGCCGCCCCTACTTGAGGTTCGGTCGCCAGTCGGGGACGCGATCGTTGCCCGGTCCGATGGTCAAGCGCACGAACGCACCAGGCCTGGCGGGATCCATGAGCGCGAGGTCCCAGTCTTCGCCGCGATGGTGCTCAGGGCTCACCGAGAACGCGATCAGCTTGCCGTCCGGTGAGTAGTCCGGGTAGTAGCTCCAGAGCTTCCGGTCTTCGAGGACAACGCGCGGTCCTGTCTGACGTACCACCTCCAGCCGCGACGGCTCCTGCGCGATGCGCACGAACGCCACCTCTTGACTGTCTGGCGCCCACGACGGACGACACGCACCGCCGCCAGTCGTCACTTGATTCGTCTTGCCGGTAGTCAGATCCATCACGTGAATCTGGAAGTGCATGATCGTCTGCCCCGCGTAGGCGAGGTACTTCCCATCCGGCGACGCCTCCGGCATGATGGCGCGGTCGATACCGGACGTCACGCGCTCGACGCGCTTGTCCGCGAGCCATACCCGATAGATCTCGCCACGCCCGTCACGCTCGGCGGTGAAGAACAAGCTCTGCGCGTCGGCCGCCCACGTCGGATCCTGTTCGGGCGCCGGATGATCGGTCAGCCGCACGACGTTCGAGCCGTCCGCGTTCATCACGAAGATATCGATGTTGCCGCCTCCCCCGCGAGTCGAGCTGAACGCGATGCGCCGGCCGTCAGGCGACCACTTCGGCTCTTCATCGAACCAATCGCCGACGCCGCCCAGACGTCGCACGGTGCCCGCTGGAAGATCGAGGACGTAGAGTCGCGGCCGTCCATCACGATCGGACTGAAACGCAATCGCGCCGGAAATGCCCGGTGGCAACGGGCGCACGACCTCGGGCAGCGAGGGATCCGTCACGACTGCCGCGGGCTCAGCAGGCCGGGATGGGGCCGCTGCGGCAATTGCCAGTTCGGGCTCAGCAGCCGTGGCCGCCACCTGCGCGAGCGCCCGTTCGGGGGCCGCTGGCGCGGCCACGGACGCGTTCTCGGACGCCGGAAGGGCTTCGATCGACGGCCCTCCCCCGCACGCAACGGTCAGGGCCAGCAAGCTCAAGAACAGTACAAAAAGCATCTCGTCAGTACGACGTCCGAACCGCTCAATCGGCTCCCTTGGGACAGGATCTCATTTTTTGCAGAATGCCATAAGGTGCCACCCGAAGCGACGCACGGCCACGGCGGGCAAGGTATTGAAGGCGCCCACAAAAACCGTGTTGTAGAGCATGCCCTTCACACCGTGATGGAGCCGCGACTTCACCGGAAAACGCTCGGGGACGATGTCCACCGCAGCGAACGGCTGGAGCAGCGCGCGGAACTCGCCAATCGAGAACTTACGGAGCACTGGTGCGTCCTCGTGCTCGAGCGGCACCTTCATGACCGCCGACATGGCGTTCAGCCACGAGACGCGGTTATAGACCATGAAGATGCCCCGCCCGCCTCGCTTCACCACGCGATGGCACTCGCGGATCAGGCGCGCGGGATCGGCTGTGTACTGAACGACGCCATGCGCGTACACCACGTCGAAACTCTCGTCGGCGAACGGCAGCGCCTCACCGTTGGCGACCCGCAGGTCCTCGGCCTCGACGCCGTGCAGCGACAGGTTCTTTCTTGCGAGATCGACGGCCGTCTGCGACAGATCGACGCCCGTGACGCGCGCGCCGCCGCGCGCGAAGCGGACCAGATCGGTGCCGATGCCGCAGCCGACCTCCAACAACCGCTGGCCGTGGAACGACGAGAAGTCGACCAGCCGCGGCAGGTAGTGCAGCTTGTCGAAACGATAGTCGTCGAGGTCGTCGAAGAACTCGCGCGTGCCCACCGGATGCGTGGTCATCTCCAGGTCGTGGATGCGCGTATTCCAATACCGCTGAATCTCATCGATCACACTGCCTATCGTACAATGCCCGGTTGATGGTGCGCGACCTCCGCCGACTGGCGGACACCTCCTTCGACGTGCTCATCGTCGGCGCGGGTATCTACGGATCGATTGCAGCGTGGGACGCCGCGCAGCGTGGTCTGTCCGTGGCCATCATCGATCGGGGCGATTTCGGCGGCGGGACCTCTTTCAACAACCTCAAGACGCTGCACGGTGGACTGCGCTCGCTGCAGGCGATGAACCTGACGCAAATGCGGCTGTTCATTCGCGAGCGGCGCGCCATGGCGCGCATCGCCCCGCATCTCATACGCCTCTTGCCGTGTGTGGTGCCGACGTACTCGGGGGTCACGCGACACCGCGCCCTGATGCGCATCGCCCTGACGCTGAACGACCTCGTTGCCCACGACCGCAATGCCGGGCTGATCGACGCGGCCACGTTCGTTCCGTCCGGGCAGATCGTGTCGCGCGACGCGTGCCTGCGCATGAATCCATTGATCGATCCCGACGGCGTCACCGGCGGCGCCGTCTGGCACGACTACCAGATGCGCAGCAGCGATCGCCTGACGCTGTCGTTCCTGCTGTCCGCGCACCACGCCGGCGCGGTCACCGCCAACTACGTGCGGGTCATGACCCTGCGGCGACGAGGGGCACGCGTGGAAGGCGCCGCGGTCCAAGACGTGCTTGGCGGCACCACGTTCGACATCAACGCCAAGATGGTCCTCAACGCCACGGGGCCGTGGGCCAGCGGTCTTCTCGACGCGATTCCCGAAGCCGCGCCGCATCGTCCGGCGCCTGGCCTCTCCCGCGCGATGAATCTCGTCGTCCGACATCTGGAGCACACGCATGGGTGTGGGGGCCTCGCGCGGGGGCGGTTTCTGTTCGCCGTGCCGTGGCGCAACCGATCGATCGTCGGCACCAGCCACGATCCGTTCGGCGGCACCGCCGACGAGTTGACGGTCACGGCGGCCGATCTCGACGCATTCCTGAGGGACGTCCGAGAAGCGTTCCCGCGGGCCGACATCACGCGAGACGATGTGCGGCTCGTGCATCGGGGGCTGCTGCCGGTAACCTCGCTGTCGGGGACCAAAGTGCTGTTGCTACGCGAGAGCGCGATTGTCGATCACCGGCACCAGGGCGTCGAAGGCATCGTCTCCATCTTCAGCGTGCGCTATACCACCGCCCGTCATACCGCGGAACGCGCCGTCGACGTCATCAGCGACGCGCTTGGTCGCAAGACGACGTCGCGCACGGCCGACACCCCGCTCGTGGGCGGCGACTTGCCCGACCTCGACGATCACGTGCGCATCGTCTCCAGTCGACACGAGAACCACATGACGCAGCAGTCGCTGGCGCGCGTCGCCATGTTGTACGGCACGGGCGTCGACGCGCTGATCGCGCGCACGCAACGTGAGCCAGAGCTTGGCCAGCCCTTGAGCCGCGAGTGCCGCGTCACCGGCGCGGAGATCGTGCACGCCGTGCAGGCCGAAGCGGCCGTCAAGTTGGGCGACGCGGTGCTGCGGCGGACCGAGGCGGGTGCTGGCGGGCATCCCGGCCGTGACGCACTGGAACGGGCCGGCGACCTGATGGCGCGAGAGCTCGGCTGGACCGAGATGCAGCGCCGGCGCGAGGTGGTCGAAGTGGACGGGTTCTATCGACTGCCCTGAGAGGTACGTGGGGTCCGCCTTCAGGCGGACCTGGGCTGGCTAAAGCCAGCCCCCACGTACGAGCCAGCCCCCACGTACAAATCAGAGATGCTCCGCCGCCCAGCGCTCGAAGACCATGAGCGGGAACAACGTGTGGGCGTGGTTCTCGCGACCGGCTCGGTGCGCCTCGGTGAGCCGTCCGATTTCCGCGGGATTGAAGAGGCCGCGCCGCTTGACGCGCTCGGGTGACAGCAGATCGTTCAGCAGCGGCGCGAGCTCCCCTCGCAGCCAGTTCTTCATCGGGATGCTGAAGCCTTCCTTGCGCCGCGTCAGGATCGAGCTCGGCAGGATGTCGCGCATCGCGCGCTTGAGAATCCACTTCCGCTCGCCGCGGCGGATCTTCAAGTCCCCCGGCATCGAGAACGCCAGCTCCATGACATCGGCGTCGAGAAACGGCGCGCGCGTCTCGAGCGACGTCGCCATGCTCATGCGATCGACCTTCACGAGGATGTCGTCGGCGAGGTAGACGCTGAGGTCGGCATAGAGCTGACGGCCCAGCAGATCATCGCCATCGAAGCGTTGCAGCACCTCCCGCACCGGCTGATAGACATCCGAGGTCATCAGCGCATCCTGCAGCGAACGATCGTAGAGCCGGCGCTTCGCCGCCGGCGCCAGATACACCATCCACCGATAGTGGCCCAGGTCCTCCGGCGCCAGCGCCGCACCCTGGACGAAGCGCTTGAACTTGTTGACGACACCTTTTTTCTTGTCCGTCGGGGGCAGTGCGGCCGCGACCGCGGCCAGTGCCGGCAGCATCGGGCGCCCCACGCTGGCGTAGCGATTGGCCAGCGCTTGCGCATGGTAGGCGTCGTAACCGCCGAAGAGCTCGTCGCCGCCATCACCGGACAGCGCGACCGTCACGTGCTCGCGCGCGAGCTCTGACACGAGGAACGTCGGGAACAGCGACACGTCCGCGAACGGTTCGTCGAGATGCACCACCAGCCGCTCGAAGAGCTGGCCGATGTCGGGCGACACTTTGCGCTCGCGATGGTCCGTCTTGAACGCCGCTGCCACCTCACGCGCAAATGGCAACTCGTTGTAGGTTCCATCGTCGAAGCCGATCGAGAAGCTGTTGACCGGCTGGAGCGACGCCTCGCTCATCAGCGCGACGATGCTGCTGGAGTCGATGCCGCCGGAGAGAAACGCCCCCAACGGCACGTCGGCCATCATCTGGCTGACAACGGCCTTCCTCAACGCCGCCGTCAAGGCTTCCGCGGCTTCGTCGTCCGACCACGGTCGCACCCGCACCGACGCGGCGTCCCAGTAACGGTGCGTGCTGACGCGGCCGTCGCGATAGATCAGGTAGTGGGCCGCCGGCAGCTTGTGCACCCCCTTGAGGATGGTGCGCGGCGCGACGACGTACTCGTAGGTGAGGAACTGATCGAGCGCCTCGAGATCCAGCTCACGCGACACCTCCGGGCGCACCAGCAGCGCTTTCACCTCGGACGCCAGCAGCAGTCCACGCGGGGTCAGCGTCCAGTACAGCGGCTTCTCGCCCGCGCGATCGCGTGCCGCGAGCAGCGTCCGCGTTCGACCGTCCCAGAGCGCAAGCGCGAACATGCCGCGCAGCCGCGTGAGGAACCCCTCACCCCACTCCTCGTAGGCGTGCACCAGGACTTCGATATCGGAGCGGCTGCGGAAGGTGTGGCCCAGAGACTCCAGTTCGCTCTTGAGGTCGAGGAAGTTGTAGATCTCGCCGTTGGCGACCAGTTGAATGGCCCCGCTCTCGTTCGTGAACGGCTGCTGACCGCCAGACAAGTCGACGATCGACAGCCTGCGCATGCCAAGGCCAACGCCGTTCAGGGTCACGCTGCCTTCCTCGTCAGGACCGCGATGATGCAGCGTCCGCACCATGCGCCCGAGGTCCTCAGGCCGCACGGGCCGCTCGAGATCCGATTCAACGATGCCGACGATTCCACACATAACGATTGATCTCAATCGGGAGTCGGGAGTCGGGAGTCGGGAGTCGTGTGTTGCGAGCCCTCCGATTGCGGACTGCCGACGGGCGACTGCCAACTGCCGGTTCTCCGATCCCGCATGACCTTCGCAGGAATCCCCGTTGCAATCGCGAACTCCGGAATCTCCCCGACGACGACAGCGCCTGCTCCGATGATAGCGTCACGGCCGATGCGAGAGCCATCCGTGACCACGACGTGCGTGCCGAGCCACACGTGGTCGTCCACCTCGATGCCACGGGCGGTTCGCCCCTGCTGCAGCACGGGAATGTCCACCCGGTCGTACAAGTGATCGCCACCCACCAGATACGTGTACGCGGCCATCAGGATGCTCTTCCCCACCCGCACCCGCGAGGCCGAGAAGATCTCGCAGTTGAATCCCAGATTGGCGTCATCGTCGACGATGATGTCGCCGTTCTTACAGCTCAGAATCGTGTTGCGCCCGACGAACACGCGATTGCCGAGCACGATGCCGCGATTGTCGGTGCCCTTGGCATCGAGACAGCACCCATCGTCGATCACGACGTTGTCGCCGATCTCAATCTTGTGCGGATGGCGGATGGTCACGTTGGCGCCGAAGACGACGTTGCGCCCGACGCGACCGAGCAGACGGGGATAGAGCTTGGAGCGCAGCAACAGGCCCAGCGCACCCGGCGTAGCGGACGCGAGCAGCACGATCAGCTCGTACTTGACGAGCGGCCACAGCCCCGGCCGCCCGATCACGAGGTCGCGATACTTCTCGACCTTCGACCGCTTCTCGTCGAAGAGCTCCTGCTGAATGACCGTGATCCGCGGATCGTGCGCGCGCGACGCGCTCTTCGTCATCAGGACTCGACTCCGGCAAGCTCCGGGGTCTGCCGCACCTCGCGGATGACGTAAATCGGCTTGTTCTGCGATTCGTAGTAAGTGCGCGCCAGCAGCTCGGCGAGCAGGCCGAAGGTAACGAGCTGCACGCCGATGAACACCAGCAGGATGCCGAGGAGCAGCAACGGCCGATCGCCGATCGCCTGTCGCTCGACGAGGCGCAGCCACCCCAGCCACAGCGTGATGGCCGTGCCGAGGCCGCCGGTCAGCAGACCGAGCAGGCCGAAGATCTGCAGCGGCCTCGTGGAATAGCTCAGGAGAAACTTCACCGTGACCAGGTCGAGCACCACGCGAACGGTCCGCGAGATCCCGTAGTTCGACTGCCCCGCCCTGCGCGCGCGGTGGTTCACCGGCATCTCATCGATGCGCACCCCGATCTGACTGGCGATGGCCGGCAGAAACCGGTGCATCTCCCCGTACAGTCGCAGCGGCTTCACCACTTCCGCGCGAAAGACCTTCAGCGAGCAGCCATAGTCGTGCAGCGGAACGCCCGTCGCCCAGGAGATCAGCTTGTTCGCCAGCATCGACGGCAAGCGCCGCGAAAAGAACCGGTCCTTCCGATCCTTCCGCCAGCCGCAGACGATGTCGTTGCCCTTCTCGATGAGCGCGACCATCGCGGGGATGTCCCGCGGGTCGTTCTGCAAGTCGCCGTCGGAGGTGACTACGAGCCGGCCGCGCGCGTAGGCGAAGCCCGCGGCAAACGCCGCCGTCTGACCGAAGTTGCGCCGGAAGCGGATCACGCGCAGCCGCGGATCGCGCGCCTGCAGCGCAGACAACGTCTCGAACGAATCGTCCGTGCTGCCGTCGTCGATGACGATGATCTCATACGAGCGCCCGAACCGCCCAAGCGTGTCTGTGAGCTCGTCGTAGACAGCCTTGATGTTGGGCGACTCGTTGCGGACGGGAATGATGATCGACAGCTCTGGACTCATTCGACGATTCGACGGGGCCCACCGTCGACCTTGATCGTAGTCGAAGGGTCGATCATAAGAAATCAGGCCATTATATACCGTGCCCCGGTTCGATTCGCACGCGCGCCTGCTCGGCGCCATCGCCCTCATCGCAGGTACGGCAGCCGCGTGGCATTACCACCTGCAGCAGCTCACGCTCAGTCACTACGACGCCAAGGCGCATCTCGTCGTCGCGCGACGCGTCCTCGACAGCCTTACGCCCGGCTGGGCCCAGATCGGCGCGGTGTGGTTACCCGTGCCCCACCTGGTGCAACTCCTGCCCGTGCAGGTGGATTGGTTCTATCGTACGGGCGCGTTCGCCGTCGCCATCTCGGTCGTCTGTTACGCGGTGACCGCCGCGGCGATCTTCGCGACGGTCCGGATGCTCACGCAGTCGCCGGCCGCGGGCGCCGTGGGCGCCACGATCTTCGCGGTCAATCCCAACGTGCTCTATCTCCACAGCACGCCGATGACCGAGCCGATGTTCTTCGCCCTGGCCGCGCTCGAAGTGCTGTTGCTCACACGTTGGGTGTCCCACGCTGAGGGCCTCGTAGGGGCGGCTCGCGAGCCGCCCCTACACCTTCTCAGACCTCCACGCGATGTGGGTTGGGTAATGGTCTTGGCCATCCTCACCCGATACGAAGCGTGGCCGATCACCGTCGCCGCACTGGCGGCATCGGCCTACGCGTGGGTCCGCCGGGGCGTTCCCGTGCGCGACGTGCTCCCCGCTGTCGGTCGCCTCGCCCTCTATCCAACCGGCGCGGTCATCGTCTTCCTGTGCCTGAGCAAAGTGACGGTGGGCGCGTGGTTCGTCACTGAAGGGTTCTTCGTGCCCGACCAGCAGATCCTTGGACAGCCGCGGGTGATTCTCGAGAAGATGCTGGAAGGTATCGGGCTTCTCGGTGGCACGGTGTTCGTTCGCACTTCCGTGGCGGCGTCGCTCCTGGTCGCGGCGTTGGCGTTGTGGCGGCGCGAGAAGTCCGCGCTGCTGATCCCGCTCATGCTCTTTGCTGCGGCAGCGCTGCCGTTCTATGCCTACATCAAGGGGCACCCCTTCCGCATCCGGTACGAGGTGCCGCTGATTCTCGCGGGGGCGATGGCAATCGGCTTGGGTGTTGGACAGCTGCGCCGCTTCGCGCCGGCGGTTGCGCTGACCCTCGCCATTCTCGTGGTCGGTCAGACACGACCGCTCGACCCGCAGGCGCCGATGGTGCAGGAAGCCCAAGCCGATCGCCGCTACATCGAAGGGCGGAAGCGCGTGACGCAGTGCCTCGCCGAGCAGTACCACGGCGAGACGATCCTGATGAGCATGAACAGCCTCGCGCACTACATGCAGGAGCTCTCGGCCATCGGGATCGGCCTGAGTGAGCTGGTGCACGAGGGGAACCACCCGATCTGGGACACCGCGCTCGAGCGCGGACCCTCGGCGCTGGTGGGATGGGTGGTCTTCGAAGAGCGCGTCGGTGGCGGTGACGTGCTGTTCGATCGACACCGAGCGTCTCCCCGGTTCCTCGACGACTTCGATCGCATCTGCGAGGGCGGCGGCGTGGCGCTGTACAAGAGGCGATGACGATGTAGGGGCGGCTCCCGACCGACAGGTGTAGGGGCGTTCCCGACCGACAGGTGTAGGGGCGGCTCGCGAGCCGCCCCTACGACGGCCTCAGAATCTGAATCCGAGCGTCACCTGATAATGCCAGCCTCCGAGGTCGATCTTCGGGGCGAAGAAGTCGTCGGTGTTCAGATCTCCCTCGGCCCGCTGATAGCGGGCTTCACCGCCGATCACGAAGCGCTCCATCGGAAACTTGACGCCGAACAGCGCCACGGGCCCGACGGAGGTGCCACTTTCTTCATATTCTGCGGGAAACACCGGCCGGCCTGGCACCTCGAAGTTGATGAAATCCCCAACCTCGGTGTACCGCCAATTGAAGATGCCGATACCGCCGCCAACATAAGGCTGGACGACCGCTTCATTGCCGAGCGGCAGCACGCGAATCGTCGCGCTGATCGGCACGACCCGCAGCTTGAAAGCCTGCTCGATTTCGCTGCCATCCGGCCGTTCGAAGTCCGCGTACACGGTGTCGACGGTGCGCGACGTGAACTGGATGCCCGCGCCCGCCTCGAGGTACCTGCCAATCGGCACCAGCCACTCACCACCGATCGACGGACTATTGAAGTCGCTGATCTCGAGGGGCCGTAGATCGTCGAACGGTTCGTAGATCGACAGGTTCTCGAGCAGGACGTCATCGTCGAGACGGGAGTCCTCGCCGCGCAACGCGAAATAGCCGAGCGTGAAGTTAACGGTTTGCTGGGCGGCCGCGGTGTCCGCCAGTAGCAGGGTTCCGACCAGCGTCAGCGCGGCCGGCCAGACGATCTTGAAACGCATGAGGCCTCCAGGGCCGAGACAGGAATTGGCATCCCCGGCGTTCGATATAAGCAGGGACGGTGCCACACATCCCGTAACGAATTACGGCGAAAACAGTGCGAAGCAGGTCGAAGGGGGTGTTGGCGGTTGATGCGTGCCCAACTAATTCGTCCGGATTCGTGAACGGGCGGCGCGAAACTCGCGGATCACCTCGACCATTTCGGCGTGCACCACGCCATTCGACGCCAGGATGTGCCCGGCATGCGGCGCCCATGGCTCGCCTTCGAGCCCCGTGACCGTGCCCCCCGCTTCGCTGACGATCAGGCCGCCCGCCATGGTGTCCCACGAGTGCAAGCGTTCTTCCCAGAAGCCATCCATGCGTCCGGCCGCGACCCAGCAGAGATCGATCGCCGCGGAGCCGAGCCGGCGCACGGCCCGCGCCCGGCCCACGAAGTGTTGAAAGAGTCCGACGATGTCGTCCAGTGTCTCGTGGACGTTGTAGGGAAAGCCCGTGACCAGCATCGAGTCGAGCAGCGCCGCCGCGCTCGATACCCGCAGCGCGACGCCGTTCATACGCGCACCGCCGCCGCGCTCGGCCGTGAACAGCTCGCGCCGATTGGGATCGTAGACCGCGCCCACCACGGGCTCGCCGTCGATCTCGAGCGCGAGCGAGGCGCAGAAGATGGGGAGGCCGTGCGCGTAGTTGGTCGTGCCATCGAGGGGATCGAACACCCACCGATGACTCGCCTGCGCGTTGGCGCCGCGTCCCAGCTCCTCGGCCAGGACATCGTGATCCGGAAAGCGGTCGGCAATCAGCGCGCGGAGCATCCGCTCCACCGCGAGATCGACTTCGGTGACGAGATCGATCGTGCCCTTCTTGTCGATGCGAACGCCGGCGCCGAAGCGCGCCATCTGCATCTCGCCGGCTCGAACGACGGCCTCGACGGCCGTGGCAAGAAACCTCGGATCTGCCACCCGGTTAGGCCGGTTCACCGTTCGGTCTGACCTTCTTCACCATGTACACTTCCATGCCGCGTTCGGGCGCGCGCTGCAAGACCACTTCGTCCATGAAGTTGCGGATCAGGAAGATCCCGCGCCCGCTGCTCTTCATGATGTTCTCGGGCGCGAGCGGATCGGCGAGCTGCTCGGGGTCGAACCCTTCGCCCTCGTCGCGCACGCGGATGACGAGCTGCTCGGGCTGGTCCGACGGCACCGGACTGAATTCCACGAAGACACTCTTCGACTCGTCGCTGCGATTGCCGTGCTTGATGGCGTTGACGACCGATTCGCGCACCGCGACGCTCACCCAGTGGAGCTGGTCCTCGTCGAGCCCCGCCATCCGGCAGATGTGATCGCTGATCACCTGAACGAAATCGAGCATGTCGAACGCGCTACCGAACTCGAGACGAACGGTGTGCGGGGGAATCATGAGAGCCGCAGTCTCAGTAGCATAGCGTGTTCAACAGGTCTAATGGGATGCACGGTTGCAATCACGAGTAGGCCGTTCCGTAGGTACGGCCCGGAAACTGCTCCCCGAGCTCTCGGTAGATGGTAGCAATTCTCTTGATACGCTCCACTAGACCCTGGAGCGGGCAGCCTGTGCGCATTGTACCCGCAGTCCAGCCGGCGCGCCGAGCGTGCCGAAGAGAGGCGGCGCCACAGGGCCCGTGCGGCACGCCAAGAAGATATAGTTGAAGGCTACGATGCGCCCTGCGCACGATGTCCTTGTACAGCCCACAACCTCGGTCCGCGGCACGCTTCGCGTGCCCGGCGACAAGTCCATTTCGCACCGCTACGCCCTGCTGGCAGCCATCGCCGATGGCACCTCGACCATCGCGAACTACGCGCCCGGCGCCGACTGCGCGTCCACGCTGGCCTGCGTGGCCAGCCTTGGCGCGGCGGTCACGCGTCAAGACCAGGGCCCGCATGGCCCGACGGTTTCCATCCACGGCCCCGGCAGCGTTGGCCTTCACACGGTTTCACACTCACTCGACTGCGGCAACTCGGGCAGCACGATGCGCATGCTGGCCGGCGTGCTCGCGGCGGAGCCGTTCGAGACCACGCTCATCGGAGACCCCTCGCTCTCGCGCCGGCCCATGCGCCGCGTGATGGAGCCGCTGATGCGCATGGGCGCGCGTGTCAGCGCCGCCACGGGCGAGCGCCCGCCCCTCGTCATCCACGGCGGCCACCTCCACGGCATCCACTTCACGACCGAGGTCCCGAGCGCGCAGGTCAAGAGCGCGGTGCTCCTCGCCGGACTCCGCGCGAGCGGAACGACGACGGTCGCGGAGACCTCACCTACACGAGATCATACGGAGCGGGCCATCGTGGCGTTCGGCGGCGAGGTCAACGTCAGGGACCTCGAAGTCGGCGTTCGGGGTGGACAGCGCCTCGCCGGACGGGCGCTCCGCGTGCCCGGCGACCTGTCATCGGCGGCGTTTTCCCTGATTGCCGCGGCCGCGATTCCCGGATCCGAAGTCCGCATCGAGGACGTCGGGCTGAACCCGTCGCGGACTGGTCTCCTCGCCCTGCTCCGTCGACTCGGCGCCACGGTGGACGCGGAGGTCACCGACGACTGGCAGGGCGAGCCTGTCGGGCACGTCGTCGTGCGCGCCGGTGAACCGATGTGCGTCGAGATCCTGCCGTCCGAGGTGCCGGGGCTCATCGACGAGCTCCCCGCCCTGGCCGCGTGGGCCACGTTCGGCGGAGAGATCTCCGTCACGGGCGCATCGGAGCTTCGCGTCAAGGAGAGCGACCGCATCACCTCCCTGGTCCAAGGGCTGCGCGCGCTGGGGGCCGACGCCGACGAGCGACCCGACGGCTTTCACGTCCGCGGCGGTGTCCGCCTCGCCGGCGGCACGGCCAACGCCCGGCACGATCATCGCCTGGCCATGGCCTTTGCCATCGCCGCGCTCGGCGCGACCGGCCCGAGCGTGATCGAAGGCGCAGACGTCGTGCAGGTGTCTTACCCTCAGTTCTTCGACGATCTCGACCGGCTGCGCGCGTGAGAGCAGACAAGATCTACCTGGTGGGCTTCATGGGCGCGGGAAAGACCACGGTCGCCACCGCTCTGGCCAACCGACTGGACTGGCGCGCCGAAGACATCGACCAGCGCATCGAGCAGCGCGAACGGCGGGATATCTCGGCCATCTTCCGGCAGGAGGGCGAAGCCTACTTCCGCGCCCTGGAGCGAACGGAGTTGATCGCGCTCGTCGCCGATCGCGGCGTGGTGGTGGCCACGGGCGGAGGCACGATGGTCGATGCGATGAATCGCGAGCTCATGCTCCGCGACGGTGCCGTGGTCTGGCTGGATGCGCCGTTCACGACCATTGTCGAGCGCGTCCCGGTCGACGGCCGGCGGCCACTGGCCAGCGATCGCATCGAGATGGAACGGCTCTATAATCAGCGGCTTATCGCCTATCGTCTGGCACACGTCCGCGTCGACGCAGGGCGCGGTTCGGTCGAAGATCTCGTGGAGCGCATCGTGGATTGGCTCGGCGCCTGAGGGCTCATGCGTTATTTCGTGATTAGCGATATACACGCCAACCTGGAAGCCCTCGACACGGTGCTCGAGCAATCGAGACAGACCGAGTTCGATCGCATGCTGGTCCTCGGCGACCTCGTCGGGTACGGCGCCGACCCGAACGCCGTGGTCGAGCGGGTGCGTGCGCTCGACGCGTTCGCGGTGATCCGCGGCAATCACGACAAGGTGGGCTCCGGCGTCGAGCGACCGGACGGCTTCAACGCCGTGGCGCGAAGCGCCATCCGCTGGACCTACGACACGCTCACGCCCGAGAATCGCGCCTGGCTGGCCGCGCTGCCAGCCGGCCCGGTGGTCATCGACGACCTCATCGAGATCTGCCACGGCACACCGTTCGACGAGGACGCCTATGTCTTCGACGATCTCGACGCCCTGCGCGCGATGAACGCCGCCGACCGACGACTCTGCCTCTTTGGCCACACCCACGTGCAGGTCGGCTATCGTCTGTGGAAGGAAGAGCTCTCGATCGTCACGCCCGACGATTCGCGATCGTCGGTCGTCAAGCTGCTCGACGGTCAGTACCTGCTCAACCCGGGCTCCGTGGGCCAGCCGCGCGACGGCGATCCGCGCGCCGCCTACGCCGTCCTCGACACCGAGACGAGCGAGTTGGATCTCATGCGCATCGACTACCCCGTCGACCGCGCCCAAGCGCGCATTATCGAGGAAGGGCTGCCAGAAGTGCTCGCGCAGCGCCTGGCGATCGGGCGATGAAACAAGACGTGGGGGCCGCCTTCAGCCGGCCCAGGTCCGCCTGAAGGCGGACCCCACGCACGCTCACGGATGCTTCTGTCTTTTCTTCAACTCCGCCGCGTACGCGTCCTGGGCGGCGCGTGAGCCGAGGATCCAGCCGAGCACGATCCCGACCAGGAGCACGCACGGGATGTAGATGAAGTGCGCAGCGGTCACTCTCGGCGGCTCCGGCCGACGGTGGATTCGAGCTGACGCACCTCACGTTGGATGGCCGACATCCGGCGCGCCAGCGAGACGAGATATCCGAAGAGCACGGCCAGCACGATGACGTACGCCGTGACGAGAAGCGGCGCCGCGGGCAGCTGGTCCTGCGGCGGCAATTCGTCAATCGGCACGAACTCGTCTTGCGGCGGTGGCGTCTTGGGTGGCTGGGCCGCCGTCAACGGCGAGGATTCCAGCATGGTGACGACCGCCAGCAACGCCAGCACACATCGGAGCACACGCATGCACACCATGAAGTCAGCGCACGCATCACAAGGACGTTCCGAAGCAGCGGACCAGAATCGCTTGGAGAGAACCATTGATGGTATGTCTACCTTTCGTTGATACGCTCCATTAATCGTCCAGGGAGAGGTGGAGGCGGTCCAGCGCGGCGCGCTGCTCCTGCAGCGTGACTCTCATCCGCATCAGCAACGCCGTCAGCAACAGGAACATCACCAGGCAGAACCAGAACGGCCCGCCCATCGAGCTCGGCAGCGTCGGCACCACGCTCGTGGTGGGATGAATCGTTCGCCAGTAGTTCACGGAGATGTAGATGAAGGGCACGTTCGCGAGCCCGAACAACGCGAGGCCGGCGGCGAGCTTTTCGGATCCGGGGCCCGCGTACCGTCTGACGAGGAGATAGGCGACGCCCATCATCCAGCCCATGAGGCTCGACGTCAGCCGCACATCCCACGACCACCAGACGCCCCACGCCTTCCGCGCCCACAACGGTCCCGTGGTCAGCACGATGATCCCGAACACCACGACGAGCTCCGCCGCGGCCCAGGCAAGTCGATCTTGCTTCTCCGAGCCCGTGAAGATGTAGCGCAAGCTGGCGACGCCGCAGACGACGGCCGCCAGCAACATCACGATGCCGGCAGGCACGTGATAGTAGAACACCTTCTGCACCAGCCCCATCGTCGACTCGTACGGCGCGTTGGCGATGAGCAACGGCGAAATCAGAAACATCACCGCGCAGACGATGGCTGTGGGTAGAAACCATTTAGGCATGACCGTTGGGACCTCCGTAGGGGCGGCTCGCGAGCCGCCCCTACAACGCACCAGTCCGGCAATTCCTCATTCCGTCATCAACGGCTCGAACGTCCACAGCGCCAGCGTGACGAACACCGTATCGAACGCCAGCAGAAGGCCAATCCAGAAGCGAGCCATCGCTTCGTCTGGAACGGGCTCGAACAACGCCACTGTGCCGCGAACTCCAGCAATGATTACCGGAACCGTCACCGGATACAACAGCAGCGGTAGCAGCACCTCGCGCGTCGTCGTGCGGCTCAGCATCGCGGCGAAGACGGTGCCGACCGCCGCGAACCCGATGACGCCGCTGACGATCAGGACGGCCAGCAGCAGCGGCCGCGCGAGCACGGGCGCCTGGAACAACAACGCCACCAGCGGGACGAGGACGGTGGCGGTCGAGGTCATCAGCAGCACGATGCCCAGCAGCTTGCCGACGTAGACCGCCGGCCGATCGACCGGCGCCAGCAACAGCGCGCGCATCGTCTCGGCCTGACGCTCTCGCTCGAACGTCCGCCCGAGCGCCAGCGTCCCCGAGAACGCGATCGCGACCCAGAGGACGCCGCCGCCGACGTCCGCGACCGGCTGGCCTTCCTGCACGAGTGCAAACGCGAAGATCAGCACACACGACACGGCGAAGAACACGGTGGTGTACAGCAGCTCGCGGCTGCGGACCTCGACCGCAAGGTCTTTGCGCACGATCAGCCACGCGACGCGAAAGAAGTCGGTCACGATGCCGCGCACATGAAGAGGACGCTCATGAGGCGGACGCTCATGAGGCAGACATAGCGTCGAGGTAGCGTCGCCTGAGATCCGCACTGCCCGTCTCGTCGGCGACGAGGCGACCGTTGCGCAGGAAGAGGGCGCGGGTCAGGAGACCGTCAGCGACGTCGAGATCGTGCGTGGCCGCCACGACGAGCGTGCCTGCGACCTGCAAACCGCGCAGGCGCGCCACTAGCGCCGACGCCGACGCCTCGTCCAACCCGGTGAACGGCTCGTCGAGCAACAGCAGCCGGGGCTGATGCAGCAAGGCGCGCTCGAGCGCGATGCGCTGGCGCATGCCGCGCGAGAAACCTTGCACTGGCTCGTCTGCTCGCGACGCGAGCCCGGCGCGATCGAGCGCCTCGTCCACACGCTCGGCCACGTGCGAGAGCTTGTACAGCTTGCCGAAGAACGTCAGGTTCTCTCGCGCGGTCAGCTCTGGATAGAGGTAGAGGTCGTGTCCGAGGACGCCGAGACGCGCGCGCAGCGCCGACCCGCTCTCCCGAGCCGTCGCGCTGCCGTAGGCGACCCGGCCGGCCGATG
>DAINCF010000005.1:0-43378 GCA_036732565.1 Vicinamibacterales bacterium | reverse complement strand
GAGCCGCCTCGAGCGAGTGGCGGAAGCCACCCAGGGCCGCTTCCGCCGCCCGACGGCTCGCCAGTGCGCGACCGTGCTCGGTGCGGAGATCGGCGGCTTCGACCTCGAGCCGCGCCAGTCCTTCGGCGGCACGCTCGCGCTGCGCACGAGCCGACTCCAGGCCAGTCTTGAGCGCCGTCATCGTGTTCAGCAACGCGAACACATCGCTGCGCACGCTCTCGACGTCCTGCTCGGCCACCTCGATCTCGCGCTGCGCCGCGGCAGTCTCCTCGGCCGCGGCGGTCGCGGCAGCGGCCGCTTCGTCACGCGCGCGCTCCGCTTCCCCGACGGCCGCGCGGCGCTCTTCGATCGCGAGGCGCTCGGGCTCACGCCGTGTCTCGAGCTGACGAAGCTCCGCCTCCAGCTCGGTCGCGCGCTGCTGCAGCATCTCGGCCTGCTGCGTGTCGAGCGCAATCTGCTGCTGGCGCCGTCCGATCTCGAGCTCGCGCGCGTGCGCCGCTTCGCGCACACGCGTCGCGGCCGCTTCGGCTTCAGCCAGCGAGATGCGCAGCGCCGCAAGCTCGGTCTCGACCGCGGCCAATCGACCGCTCGCCGCGGCTTCCTCCGTCCGCGCCTCGGTCAGACGCCCACGCGCGGACTCGATGGCTTCGCCGAGCGCGCGGTAGCGGCGCGCGAACAGCACCTTCTCCCAGCGCCGCATCTCGTCGCGCAGCCGCGCGTATCGACGCGCCTTGGCCGCTTGCCGCTTCAGCGAACCGCGCTGCTTCTCGACCTCGAAGACGATGTCGTCGATGCGCGTGAGGTTTTGTTGCGCGGCCTCGAGCTTCAGCTCCGCCGCGCGGCGCCGTGCCTTGTATTTGGTGATGCCCGCGGCTTCTTCGATCAGCTGGCGGCGATCGGTCGGCCGGGAGCTCAGGATCATCCCGATCTTGCCCTGCTCGATGATCGAGTAGGCCTTGGCGCCGAGCCCGGTGTCCATCAGCAGCTCGTGGATGTCCCGGAGCCGGCACACGTGGCCGTCGATCAGATATTCGCTCTCGCCCGATCGATACAGGCGGCGCGTCACCTCGACATCGCGCACGGCGCCGAGGAGATCCACCCGATGCCCGTTGCCGTTGGTGGCGAGATGGGCCAGACCGTGGCCGTTGCCGGTGGCGCCGATCTCGGTGGGTGGCGCGTCCTCCGGGCCGGCTTCGACCGCGACCGGCGCCGCATCGAGGTCTTCCGGAGCCTCAGGCGCCACGGCGATGGTCTGCTGCGCACGCTCCTCTTCCCGAAGCATCGAGGGCGGCAGCGGCACGTCGCTCAAGCGCAACCGTACCTCGGCCGCACCCGTCGGCTTGCGAGCATCCGAGCCGTTGAAGATGACGTCTTCCATCTTCTCGCCGCGGAGGCTCTTGGCGCTCTGCTCGCCGAGCACCCAGGTCAGGGCGTCGGCTAAGTTGCTCTTACCACAGCCGTTAGGGCCAACGATCGCAGTGACGCCACGATCGAAGGACACCTCGGATCGATCTGAAAAAGATTTGAAGCCAGCGATTTCGAGTCGTTCGAGACGCATTTGGTGGAGCGTGTCAGCTGAAGGCCCATTGCCGGCCGAGTGCTCGGGGAACGCCCACTGGTGTGGTGGAGGACACACTTCACAGGGGCCCGGCGAAAAGTTCGGGCCAGTCTAGCAAGCCCTGCCAGTAGTAGCAAGAGGGAAGCGAGACCCCAATATTTTGGGGTCTACTGCCCTACCAGAGGTTTTCCACAGGACCGCAATTTTCTTGAAGGGTCTGACCCCTTGTCGATTTTTCGCTCCAGGGCAGGCCTGAAGGCCCGCGCTACTGGCCGACGACGCGGCTGGTGCGGGAGCGACGGAGCTCGGTCAGCTTCTGGACCTCGCCGAACTGCGTGAGCGCGAAGCGCGACTGCGGATCCACTTCCACCAGGTGCTGGCGGGCCGTGGCGACCGAGAAGAGCGCCACATCGATCTCGAAGCGGATCATCGACTTGATGAAGTCCTCGTCCTTGGTCCAGGCCGCCTCATCGATGGTGACCCGCCGGCCGGCAACGAACTTCTTGAACTCGTCGAGCATCGCCTTGTCGACCGTGAAGTCCTTGGTGACGACGCGCCGGTTCTTGCCCTGCGCGCCCGGTCGGGTGTCGCCCTCGGCGGTGAACTGCTCGGCATACGCCCCGAATAACTGCCGGGCGTAGAGCCCGCGGCTGAACCGCGACGGATTGAAGCCCTCGACCGGACCGTCGAAGCGCTTGTCCGGCTCGATGCCGCCGCCGCTGTAGACGGGACGACCGCCGGCGGTCTTCTTCAACTGATCCGGCGTGTGCTGACGCTCCGACTGATCTTTCAGCGTATAGGTGAGGTACTCGTCGAACGTGCCGTCCCACGGCCGCTGAATCAGTCGTCCCTGCGGCGTGTAGTAGCGCGCCGTGGTCAGCGCGAGGCCCGCGCCCTGCACGCGATAGATCGACTGCACCAGTGCCTTGCCGAACGTCGTTTCGCCGACGACCAGCGCGCGATCGTAATCCTGCAGCGCGCCCGTCACGATCTCCGATGCGCTCGCGCTGTTGCGATTGACGAGCACGATCATCGGAATCTCGGTGTAGTCACCATCTTCCGTCGCCTTGTAATCCTGATCGGAGTTCGACACGCGGCCGCGCGTGTAGACGATGGTCAGGTTGCGCGTCAGGAAGCGATTCGCCATGCGGATCGCCTGATCCAACTGTCCACCCGGATTGCTGCGCAGATCGAGCACGAGCCGCTTCATGCCCTTGCCGGTGAGCGCTTCCAACGAGCTGCCCAACTCGTCGTCGGTGTGCTCCGCGAAGTCGTCGACGCGCACGTAGCCGGTTTCCTTGTCGATCATGAACGACGCGGTGACCGCCGGCATCGTGATCTCGTCGCGCATCACCTGCAACGGAATCAAGTCGTCGAGGCCCTTGCGGCGGATCCCGATCTTGACGAAGGTGCCGCGCGGCCCGCGCAGCTTGCGCACCGCATCGTCGCTGGTCCAACCTTTGGTTTCCTCGCCCTCGATCTGCGCGATGACGTCGCCGCGGCGAATACCCGTCGTGTACGCAGGCGAGCCTTCGAACAGGCGGTAGACGGTGATGTCGCCGTCGATGACCTGAATGGTGATGCCGAGGCCGTAATAGCGACCCTCTTGACGCTCGCGCATCTGCGCGTAGGTCTTCGGGTCCATGAAGCTCGAATGCGGGTCGAGCGTCTGCAGCATGCCGTTGATCGCGCCGTAGACCAAACGGTCCGATTGCACGGTGTCGGCGTAATTCGCCTCGATCGCGCTCAGCGCCGCACTGAAGCTCTGATAGTGCTGCGGGACGCGATCTTCGGTGGCCAGCGCACTTCGGCCGAACACGCCTCCGACGAGCGCCGACACGAGGACGGCCAGGGTGGCAGCGGACAGGGATCGGAGGCTGCGCATGATTTGGATGCTAACAGACTAACCCGTGGCGTCGCAATGGTTTCAGGGCATTTTGGCGGGTCCAATACCTTGACCTGCCGTTGAGCCCGTTCTAATCTTGATCCTTAGACGATCGCGGGTCGGCGTGGGCCGGTGGCAGTGTTTTTTGGCGCGTTCCGCGCGCAGTAGACCGCCACCCGGCGCGAAATATCACCTATCGGGCCGCATGGCGGTCTAGAGGAACGGAAATGGGACCCATCGGCATGCCCGAGCTGATCATCATTTTGGTGATCGCGCTCATCATTTTCGGACCGCGCAAGCTGCCCGAGCTCGGAAAATCGCTCGGTAAGAGCCTCAACGAATTCAAGCGCGCCTCCGCCGACCTGCAAAACACGCTGGAGCAGGAAATCAAGCTGGAGGAGCAAAAAGAACAAACTGCGAAGGCGCAGTCTCGACGTGCCGAGGCGGACGTCGACTCGGCGCTCCAGACGTTCAGTGGAGAGGACGCCGCCAGCGGGCAAACCGTCTCGCGCGAGCCGGCGTCGACCGAGCACGAACCCGTCGGTCACGGCACGGATCGCCGCAGCTAGCGGCGATCGCGCCCGGACGCCTTTCGTTCATGGCCCTCGTTCCCTTCCCCGGTCAGGCGCCCTCAAGTCCCAACCCAGACGAGGAGATCGGGCCCTCCGGCCCGAGCTCCGGCAGCGGGCATGTGCCCGAAGAGCCCGATGATGACGAGGGGCTCGATGGGCGGATGACGTTTCTGGAGCATCTCGACGAGCTCCGTAAACGCATCACCCACGCGGTCATCGGGTTGTTGATTGGATTCGTGCTCGCCTTCGCGATCGTCGATCAAGTCAACCGCCTGGTGTTCGCCCGGCTCGCGGCGGATGTGCCGAATCACACACTTGTGTTCACCGAACCTGGTGAAGCGTTCTTCCTCTGGATCAAGATCGCGGCGCTGACGGGGGTGCTCATTTCGTCGCCGTTTCTGATGTGGCAGGTGTGGCTGTTCATCGCGCCCGGCCTGTACGCCAAGGAAAAGAAGCTCGCTATCCCGTTCGTGGTTAGCTCATCCGCGTTGTTCATTTCCGGGGCCGCGTTCTCCCACTACGTCGTTTTTCCATTTGCTTGGAAGTTCTTCGCCAGTTTTTCGAATGACTACCTGACGTTCATGCCTCGAGTAGCCCCAGTTTTCTCGCTGTACGTGAAGCTCTTGCTGGGCATGGGGCTTGTATTCCAGATGCCGGTCTTGATGTTCGTGCTAGCTCGACTGGGCGTGCTCAATGCCCGGTTCCTGGTGAAGAACATCAAGTACGCGGTGCTGGTCATGCTGATCGTGGCGGCGCTGATAACGCCCGATGGCAGCCCGGTGACGCAGGTGCTGGTCGCGGGGCCATTGTTCGGCCTCTACCTGGTCGGCATCGGGGTGGTTTGGGTCTTCGGCCGTTCTGAGAAGAAGGATGAAAACGGCGAAACGAGAGCGTAACGCTATTGTTCTGTTTGACTTATGGCCAGATCAGCCGTAGCATAAACAGGACGATCGACGTGAATGGCCGCGCGGATGAACGTGGGTTCGCTCCATTTGCGTGGAGGTATGCACGTGATGAGTCTCCTTAGTCGTTTGGCCATGGGCGTCGTGCTCATCGCCGCGGCGGCAATTCCAGCAGCGGCACAGGCCCAGCAGTCAGGCGCTCAGGCTCAGAGTCAGGAGCCCCAACCGGTTGTTGAAACGCGACCGGCCACCACTACGACCATCGGCGACACAGGGCTCTGGTTTACGCCGACTGGCGAAGTTCTTCCCAAGGGCAGATTTTCTGTGTCTGCCTACCGGGTGAATTTCGATCGCACTGAAGCGTTCTTGGACAACAGTGATTTCCGCGGCAACTTCGCGTTCGGCGCGACAGACCGCTTGGAGATCTTCGGCGGCATCACCGCGCAACGGCGCATCGACGCCGACCGCCGTCCCGTGCGAGAAGGCGGCACACCGGTCGACTTCCCCAACGTCAGCGAAGGGTGGACGACGGGCTTCGGTGACGTGATCGTCGGCGCCAAGGTGAACCTCTCGTCGCAGTGGCGGCAGAGCCCGGCGGCGTTTGCGATTCGCGGCGCGGTGAAAGTTCCGTCCGCGAGCTTCGACGACGGCCTCGGCACGCGCAAGCCTGACTTCTTGGTCGATCTCGTCGTCAGCCGCGAAACCGCGTCGATCGTCGAGATGGCCGGATACGTGGGCGGCCAGTTCCGCGCGAACCCCGACGACTTCGATCTCACACACGGCCTGCGCTACGGTGCTGGCCTGAGCTTCCCCAGCCGCAGCCCGCTGCGCCTGGTGGGCGAAGTCAACGGCGAGTACTACTTCGACAGAACCATCTCGTTCACCGGCACGCAGATCCCCGGCAACGAACTCCCGTCGTCGTGGGATGTCGATCATCCGGTGGACGCGCACCTCGGCGTGACGTTCCAGGCGCCGAACGGTTTCTTCGCCGGCGCGGGGATCAACTTCGGTCTGGACACGAAGAACCGCGGACAGTTCTTGCCGGATGGTGAATTCGGTGATCGCGCCGGCTGGCAGTTCCGCATCGGCTATCACCCGGGCGTCCGCATCTACGTTGCGCCGGCGCCACCGCCGCCTGCGCCACCACCCGCGCCGCAGAATCGTCCGCCGACGGTCAAGGCGCGGTGCGAGCCTTGCACACTGGAGGTCGGCAAGACCTCGACGGTGACAGCGGACGCGCAGGATCCGGATGGCGATACGCTCACCTACAAGTGGAGCGCGCCGAGCGGCACGTTCGCCAACCCGGCGGATCGTCAGACGATCTTCACCTGCCCGCAGCAAGAGGGTTCGGTGCCGGTGACCGTGACGGTCAGCGACGGCAAGGGTGGCACGGCGAGCGACACGATCACCATCCAGTGCGTCCGGCCGCCGCGCAAGGAGTACACCTTCGAAGACGTGCACTTCGACTTCGACCGCTACTCGCTGCGCACCGAGGCGACGCGTATCCTCGACGAGGCCGTCAAGGCGATGCAGGCCGATCCTGAGCTGCGTATCACGGTGGAAGGCCACACCTGCAACATCGGCACGACCGAGTACAACCTGGCGCTCGGCGAGCGTCGCTCCAGCGCGGTGCGCGACTACCTGACCAGCCGCGGCATCCCGGCGAACCGGCTGACAACCGTCAGCTACGGTGAAGAGCGGCCCAAGCACGACAACTCCCGCGAGGAGACACGCCGCCTGAACCGTCGCGCGGCGATGACGGTGCGGCTCCAGTAAGGGCGATTCGCGAACCGCCCCTGCGGCGGTTGCGCGGCGCAAACAACAAAGGGCGGGCGACCGTGAGGTCGACCCGCCCTTCTGTTTGTGTCCCGTAGGGATCTGTTTCAGGTCCCCGTAGGATCTGTTTTAGTCCCCGTAGGGGCGGCTCGCGAGCCGCCCTACACGATTTCACTCGTGCTCAGTATGCCTTCGCGAACCAGGCGTATACCGTCGCGGGCTTGTCGCACTTGATGCACGACTCGGTCGGTGTGGCCGAACCGAACGGGATGTTGCGGATGGTCGCTTGCGTCTCGGCCTTGATGGCCGCCTCGCACGGCGCGGATTCGCACCAGGGCGCGATGACGAAGCCAGGTCGTCCCTCCATCTGCGCCGTGAACTCCGCCCACGTGCTCGCGCGCGAGGTGTGTTCCTCGCGGAACTGCTTGGCGCGAGCGAGCAGGCCGGCCTGAATCTCATCGAGCACGGCGGTGACCGCGGCGGCGAGCCCGTCCATCGGCATCGATTGCTTCGCGCGCGTGTCGCGACGCGCCGCGAACACCGACGACTTCTCGATATCCTTCGGCCCGATCTCCAGCCGCAGCGGCACGCCGCGCATCTCGTACTCGGCGAACTTCCAGCCGGGCGTGTTGCTGTCGTCGTCGTCCAGCTTCACGCGCAGGCCGGCGGCGACCAGCAGATCGCGAATCTCGCGGCACTTCGGTAGCACGGTCTCTTTCCAGTTGCCGCGCGGAATCGGTACGATCACCACCTGCCAGGGCGCGATCCTCGGCGGCAGGATCAGCCCGCTGTCATCGCCGTGGGTCATGATGACCGCGCCGATGAGCCTCGTCGTCACGCCCCATGACGTGGTCCAGACGTGCTGCAGGCTCTTGTCTCGCCCCTGAAACTGGATGCCGAACGCCTTCGCGAAATTCTGTCCGAGATTGTGCGACGTGCCGGCCTGCAACGCCCGGCCGTCGCCCATCAGCGCTTCGATCGAGTAGGTCCGCGACGCACCCGCGAACTTCTCGCTCTCGCTCTTGGGGCCATCCATGACGGGCACCGCCAGCACGTTCTCGGCGACGTCCTTGTAGAGCGCGAGGATCTTCAAGGTCTCTTCCTGCGCCTCTTCCGCCGTCTCGTGCGCGGTGTGCCCTTCCTGCCACAGGAACTCGGTGGTGCGCAGGAACGGCCGCGTGACCTTCTCCCAGCGGACCACGTTCGCCCACTGATTGATCAGCACCGGCAGATCGCGCCACGACTGGATCCACTTCTGATACATCACGCCGATGATGGTCTCGGACGTCGGCCGAATGAACAGCTTCTCCTCGAGCTCCTCGGTGCCGCCTTTCGTGACCCACGCCACCTGCGGCGCAAAGCCCTCCACGTGGTCGGCCTCCCGCGTCAGCAGGCTCTCGGGAATCAAGAGCGGAAAGTACGCGTTGACGTGGCCGGTCGCCTTGATCCGGTTGTCCAGCTCGCGCTGCATCAGCTCCCAGATGGCGTAGCCATAGGGGCGAATCACCATGAAGCCCTTGACCGGCGAGTAGTCCGCCAGTTCGGCCTTGCGGACGACGTCGATGTACCAGCGGGAGAAGTCTTCGGACTGAGGCGTGATGGCGGTGACGAAGCCCTCGCCCTCTTCAGGATTGGTTGTAGGCATGTGCGCGTTCGCCGATATGAACGTTCCAGTTTACATTGTCTCTCCGCGGGAAGTCGGCGCGAGCGTGCCCGCCGCGCGTCTCCTCGCGCCTGAAGGCCCCGCGGGCAATCAGCGATCCGACGGTGACGATGCTGGCGACGCGCCAGGTCTGCTCGTCGACGCCACCGCGATGGAGGGTGGCGTGGACGGCGTGCCTCCAGTGATCGAGCAGCGCCACCGCATGCTCGAGGGCCCCTCGCTCGCGTTCCAAGCCGACGTTGTCCCACATCAGCGAGCGGACGGTCTGCTCGTCGGGAAGAGCCAAAGTGCTCGGGGTGCCCAAGGTGCTTGCGCTGCTGGTGATGATCGGCTCGGTCACCTCGCGTCCATTCGCCAGGCCGCCGGCTTTCGGTGGCTCACGCATCGCCTTCGCGGCCCGCGCGCCGAAAACCAACCCCTCCAGGAGGGAGTTGCTGGCGAGCCGGTTGGCGCCATGCACGCCGGTGCAGGCAACTTCGCCGGCCACGAACAAGCCGGGCAGCGTCGTGCGCGCGTGGAGATCGCTTTCGACCCCGCCCATGACGTAGTGCGCGGCCGGACCGACGGGAATCAGGTCGCGCCCGAGATCCAGGCCGGCGGCGCGACACAATGCGCTGACGGTCGGAAATCGTTCGTGGACCCAGTCGGCGTCCAGATGCTGCAACGACAGGTAGATCGGCTTCTCCGTGCGACGTGACTCCCGGACGATCGCGCGCGAGACGAGATCGCGTGAGGCCAGCTCGCCCGCCGGCTCGTAGCGGGTCATGAAGCGCTCGCCCTCGGCGTTGAGCAAGTACGCGCCTTCGCCGCGCAGCGCTTCGGTCAGCAGCGAGCGCGGATGGCCGTCGACTTTCAGCGCGGTGGGGTGAAACTGCACGAACTCCAAATCGGCGACACGGGCGCCCGCGCGCCACGCCAGCGCGATGCCGTCGCCGGTGGTTACGCGCGGGTTCGTCGTCTCGCGAAACACTTGCCCGGCGCCGCCGGTGGCCACGAGCGTCGCGGCCGACTCGACAACGCCCTCGCCGTCCGGCCCGATGAACGACGCGCCGGTGCATCGATCCGCGGTAACGGTGAGTCGTGTGGCTCTGGTGTGATTCAAGACCCGCACGCGCGGATGTCTCGCGACGCACTCCCACAACGCGCGGCCGATCTCTCGTCCGGTCGCGTCGTGCGCATGCAGCACGCGTCGCACGCTGTGCGCGGCCTCACGGCCGAGCGCCAACTCACCGTCTGGGGTTCGATCGAATCGCGCGCCCCAGTCGATCAGCTCGCGTACGTCGTGCGGACCGTCTTCGACGAGCGCGCGAACCGCCGGCTCGACGCAGAGGCCGTCGCCGGCCGCGATCGTGTCGGCGGCGTGGAGCGCGGGTGAGTCGTCTGCGCCCAGCGCGACCGCGATGCCACCTTGTGCGTAGCCAGTGTTGCTTTCGGCGGGATCCGCCTTGGTGAGGATGAGAACGCTACCGTCGCTCGCCAGATCGGCCGCGGCGCGCAAACCCGCGATGCCGCTGCCGACAACGAGGAAGTCCGCTGCGACATGCACTGATGGCTATCGTAACATCATGGTCATGGAGCCGGTTCGCATCGAAGTGCCCGCGGCCGCGGGGCCCTACGAGATCGTGATCGGCCCGGGATCGCTCGACACGCTTCCGGTGCTCCTCGATCGTCTCTCGCTCGGCCCACGGCGCTTCATCGTCTCCAGCCCGCGGGTGTGGCAACTGCATGGCGGCAATCTCACGCGCGTATCGACGGAGCCGGAACCGATTCTGGTACCGGATGGTGAGCGCTCGAAGACTCTGCAGACGGTTGGACTCATCTACGAAGCGCTGATCCGCGCAGGTGCGGATCGATCCGCGGTCATCATCGCCGTCGGCGGCGGCGTGATCGGCGACATGGTCGGCTTCGCCGCCGCGACGTTTCTGCGCGGTGTGCGGCTGGTGCAGGTACCGACGACGTTGCTCGCGCAAGTCGACAGCGCGGTTGGAGGCAAGGTTGGCGTCAATCACGCGCTTGGCAAGAATCTCATCGGTGCCTTCCACCCGCCGTGCCTCGTCGTCGCCGATCCGATCACGCTCACGACGCTGGCCAGACGCGAGTTTCGCGCCGGCCTGTACGAAGTGGTCAAGTATGGCGTCATCGCCAGCCCGCCGCTCTTCGATCGCGTCGCCTCGTCGCTGAAGGCGCTGTTCGCATACGACGAGGCCACGGTCTCCGACATCGTCGCCGCGTCGTGCCGCATCAAGGCCGATGTCGTCGCCGCCGATGAGCGCGAGTCGGGTCTGCGGCGGATTCTGAACTTCGGACACACCCTGGGCCACGCACTCGAGGCGGTCACGAAATACCGGCGATTGCGACACGGCGAGGCCATCGCCTACGGCATGCTCGCGGCGATGGCGCTGGGGGAACGTCGGGGGGTGACATCAGCGGACGCGCGAGCGCGACTACAGGCGCTCATCACCACAATGGGTCCGCTGCCGTCAATCACGGATCTCTCCACCGATGACGTGCTCGCGGCCGCGGGACGCGACAAGAAGATCACCGCGGGGACATTGCACTTCGTCGCGGCGACCCGCATTGGCGAGACGACGACGCTGACCGATGTGACTGAGGATGACTTGCGCGCGGCACTGGCCGCGATCGGCGTCGGTGCGCCATCGCACTCTCGTACGTAGCGCTACGAGATCCCCGACGTACGCATCTTGGCGATCAACGTGCGGTAATCGATCTTGAGCAGATCCGCCGCGCGGGCCGGGTCCTGGCCGCTCTTGCCGAGCGCCTCCTGAATCTTCCGCCGCTCGATTTCGGCGGTCACGCGCGACGTCGCCTCGTCCAATCCTCCCGAGAGGTCGATGTGCTCCCACGGATCGCGTGCCAGTGCGACTGCGGGCAGAGGCAGATTCAAATGCCGTGGCAGGAGCGTGTCGCCGTCAGCGAGGATCACCGCGCGTTCCAGGCAGTTCTGCAGCTCGCGGACGTTCCCCGGCCACTGATGGGCCGTGAGCGCCGCGAGCGTCGACGGGTCGAGCGCCGGCGTCCGCCGGCCTGCGCTACGAGCTACACGGCCGATGATGTGATGCGCCAACAGCGGCACATCCTCCAAGCGATCGCGCAGCGGCGGAATGCGAACCGGAAAGACCGACAGTCGAAAGTACAGATCCTCGCGGAACTGACGTGCCGCCACGGCTTGGCGCAGATTGCGGTTCGTCGCGGCGACGATGCGGACGTCGACCCGGACGCTGCCGTGCCCGCCGAGACGCTCGAAGGATCGCTCTTCGAGCGCCCGCAGGATCTTTCCTTGAAGACCCAGGGCCATCTCGCCGATCTCGTCGAGAAAGAATGTGCCTCGATTGGCCACCTCGAGCTTGCCCAACTTGCGCTGCGACGCTCCGGTGAAGGCGCCCCGTTCGTAGCCGAAGAGCTCGGCTTCGAGCAGCCCCTCGGGGATCGCCGCGCAGTTGACGGCGACGAACGGCCCCATCGCGCGCCTACTGCGCGCGTGCAACGTCCGGGCGAAGAGCTCTTTGCCGGTCCCGCTCTCGCCCTCCAGCAGCACGGTCGTGTCCGTATCTGCCGCGCGTTGAATGGCTGTCGAGACCTGTCGCAACGCCGCCGACTCCCCGACGATCGTCGGCGCGCCTCGCCGCTCCGCAAGCTCCTCACGCAACAATTCGTTCTCGAGCGCGAGGTGTCGTTGCGCCAGCGCACGTCCGACGAGCAACAGCAGATGATCGAGATCGACGGGCTTCGCGAGAAAGTCGAGAGCCCCTTGCTTGACCGCGGCCACAGCGTCCTCGATGCTCGCGTACGCCGTCATCACGATCACGGGCAGCTCGGCATCCGCTTCCTTGGCGGCCCGAAGCACGCCGAAGCCGTCGCCTGACGGAAGCTTCAAATCGGAGAGCACGAGATGCGGACACTCCGCCTGCAACGCGGCAACCGCCTCCGGCTCGTCACGCGCTTCGACGACGAGGTGGCCCTGCGCTTCGAGCGCATGGCGCAACATCGTGCGAAGTGACTCTTTGTCTTCGACCAGCAGAATGGACGAAGAGGATGCGGCGGGAGCGCGGGCAGCCAAGGTGTTCGTCGTCAGCGGAGCCAGCCGGGAGGAACGCCCGCGCGGCGCGCCTCTTCCTCGATGTCGGTAATCGCTTTGGTGAGGTCGCGGATCTCACCCTGTACGCGAGTCAGCTCGGTCAGGGCCTTCTGGCGATCCTGGCCGATGACCGCCTGCTGCGCATAGTCGTCGCGATTCACGAAATCCGTCGTCAGTGCGTTGATGCGGCTTTGCAGCGCTTCGGCAAACATGTGGCTTCGCTCCAGCCGCTCCCTGGCCTCTGTGATCCGCGAGCGCCAGTACTTCTCGTCCCTTTTTAGGTTGGCCTCAGGCTCCCTGCCTGCCGGGGCAGGCGCCACCTCAGCCGTTGGCGATGGCGACACCTCCGCGGGCTCGGGCTCGGCCGGCACGGACTGTCGGGCACGCACATCGGGCTGCAGGTCCTGGTTCGTGTAGACCTTCGTCGCCTTGGGCACGACCTTCCGCCGAGCCTCCTCCGCCCGAGCGACGTCCGCCAGGCTCTGGGCCCACACGACACCCGAGCCGACGGTGGCGGCGAGAACGAGCGGAGCGGCTCCGGCAAGCCGGGCGAGGAAATGCCTCATCACACCCTATATCGGCATCGTACTGCAGACGGCGCAGTGCCTCCAGGGACATCCAGGGACCTCCAGGGCCTCGAGGCCCATCAGCCGCCTCGCACCTGCCATGCACTGAGTCGGATGCCTGGCTCACAGACCCGGGCCACCCCGACGACCTCACACTTGCGGCTCAGGTGGGCTTCCACGAGCTGCCGGCTGCGAAATGGCCCAAACGCCTGGACGACGACACGGACGATGCCGCCTCCGGCGGCGTCGGGACCGTCCACATCGGGCCTGGCATCGCGTTCGGCGCCATCATCACCGATCCAAACGATCAGGTAGTGCTGCTCCGACGCCGCGCCCAAGCCAAGGCTTGGGGCAGAGCCATAGAGAAACGGACGCCAACGCGGATTGTTCTCGCCCCACGGGCGATCTCTGGTGTTTGCGGTCGTCTGCGTCTCGGCGCAGGCGGCGTCACGGCCGCATATCAGCTGATTCGTCAGGCGTTCGAGATCGATGGACTCGCCGCTCGACAGGCTACGCGCGCCAGACGGAGGTCCATCGACCAGCGTCGAGGTGGCTGCGCCACTCAGCCAGGCGTCCCACGACGAGCTGACGGCGATCTCTCGCGCGGCCAACTCCAGGCCGGCGCGCGCCATGTAGAGCGTCGACGTCGCCTCGCGTTGGTTCGCGGCCGCCATGGGATCCACGGATACGACCAGCGCCAGGGCCATCCCCATCGCGCTCAGAATGGACAACGTCAACAGGGACACGATCAGGGCCATGCCGTCGGGCGCACGGAGGTTCTCACGGAGGTTCCTACGGAGGTTCCGACGAGGGTTCCGACAAGGGTTCATACGAGGGTTCACACGAGGGTTCATACGAGGGTTCCGACGAGGGTTCATACGAGGGTTCCGACGAGGGTTCATGCGAGGGTTCCCACGGAGATGCGAGTGCGTGGTTCGCCGGACGAAGCCGATCGTTCGAGGGTTTCCGCGCATGATCAACGCCCCAGGTTTGGTGGCGATATCGCGAGGCGTAGCTCCAGATCTGTTGACCACGAGGTGGACCGGCCGTGGCCGCCGCGAGCAAACATCACGCTGGCCGGCCCGCGCAGACGAGCCGTAGAAGCTTCGACACGCAGCCTCAAGTCAAGACGACGAATGCGAAAGAGATCTGCGTCGTACGCTTCGCCAGCCGTGCCGGCGCACCATGGACCGTCCCGGAGCTGCGACCAGGAGAGCGCGGTCAGCTCGCCAACGCCACCCAACGCGGGCAGGCGGGCCGCCGGCAGACCGTCGCCGCCAAGGGCGGTGGTGCAATTCTCCCCTGCCGGCCACGCATCGCGTGGATCGTCGATGTCAGGCGGTGGTGGGGTCGGACCGTAGGTCGCCGGCGATCGCGGCGTGCGACCGGGCTCCGGAGGAGTGGCCTCACCAAACGCCTCGACGCTGAAGCTGACGACGTGATCCACGATCGGTTGCAATGCGCCGCCAGCGGTCTGGCGCACGAGACGCCCCGCGCCCAAGGCATCCACGTCGACGTTGAAGGTAAACGTGACGACCTCGGTCAGCAGCGAGTCCGCCGCGTAGCTGCGCGAGATCGCCGGCGCGACGGTCACCGATCTACTCGCAGGATCGACGCTCGTGACAACGACACGATCGAACGCGCCGCTGCCGTCGTAGATAACCGCAGACACGCCCTCACGGAACCCGCAGGCTGATGTCGCCGGACACTCCGGCGGTGCCCGCAGCCGAATTGGGCTACCAGGCCCAACCGCGGCCGCCAAGCGCCCGTGGGCCGCACCACGCGGCGCCGCGGTTACTCGCAGTGAGCCGAAGCCTGCCCCTGCTGCCGATGCGACGACACGTGGCGCCAGGAGCTCCACTGGGGGCATGGCGTGCGACAGCGCGACCCGTCCCGTCTCAGCCTCCGGCCCGGCGCCTGCGGCCCGCACGTCGCGGGCGAGGACCTCCAACCCCGCCCGCAACCGCTGCGCAGAGTCGAGGCCCATGCCGTCACGATCCAATGCGTCCCGTGCCTGGCCCACCATCGTGAGCGCGACACCCATCACGATCAACGTGACAGCCGCCGACACGAGGAACTCCACAACCGTAAAGCCACGAGCGTCTGTCATCGCCGTACCCTCGCCGTGCCAAGACATACTTCGGGCGGCGGGTCCGCGCTGGCACCCGCGATCCGCACGACGCACACCCGGATGAGCAATGCATCGGAGGGCGCCCCGGGCCATGGCCGTATGAGCCAGCGCCGCGAAAAGATGGCACCAGACGCCATCGTGGATCCGAGCGAACGACCCGAGGCATCGATGTAGTCGACGAAGCCAGCGGCTGGACTGGAGAGGCTGTCGCCCGGGGACGAGGAGAGACCGGCGCCGCCATTGCGTGCTGGAGGATCGCGACTGGTATCGGAAGACACGTCGCTCAACGGCGCGCCCGCGGCGTCGTAGGTCCAGTCGAGGGCCAGCAGCTGTTCGAGCTTCGACGAAGCGGCCGCGAGCGCGATCGGCGCGCGTCGGCCATCAGCGGCCGATCGGGCACTCTGCACGAACAGCGGCGCGAGGCCGCCGATCGTCACGATCAGCAAAGCAGACGCTACAATCGCTTCAATCAGGCCGAAGCCACGCAGACTCCCACGGAGGTTCCCGCGCGGGTTCCGCACGTCGGTTCCTTCGGCGGTTTGGTTCCGCACGAGCGTTCCGCCGAAGGCTCTGTTCCGAACGAGAGTTCGTAGCACAGGACGTCTTAGTGCAAGCGGCGGGCCTCGTTGAAGTATTTGCGTATCGCGCGCGATCAGGCGAGAAACGAAAGACCGTCGATGGCAGCGAATCTGTCCGTGTCAGAAGCTGCGATCGCCGCAGCCTCGAAGACTGCAGGAATTCACACGGGCTACGGAGTCGGCCTGAGAATCTGCCTGGATGTCACCGTGTTCACGTCGCGGAACGGTAGCGACAGCTCCTACATGGAGCCTCACACCCGTTGGGCGGGCCTACATTTTTCGTGGAAGATCAGACTCGGCCAGCAACGGCAGCGTGACGCGGAAGGCAGCGCCACCCTCGGGTCGATTGGACGCCGAGACGCGGCCGTTGTGCCCCACCACGACCTTCTGAACGATGGCGAGGCCGAGACCGGTGCCTTGGGCTCGTGTGGTGAAAAACGGCCGAAACACGTGCGGCAACACGTCGCCGGGAATCCCGGGGCCGTCGTCAGCGATGGTCAGGCGCAGCGACCGGCCATCCGGCTCCACCTCGCCGTGCACCTGGACGCGCGGGCGAATCCCGGCGCCCGCGCACGCCTCGACGGCGTTTCGGAGGAGGTTCCCAATCGCCTGACGCAGCAGCACCTCATCGCCGTCGACCAGGTCGAAGCGGCCCGTCATGGCGACGTCCACATCGCCGGGTAGCTCGGCGAGCAAGCGCTCGATGACGGGCCGGAGATCGACGGGCGCGCGTGTCATCGGATCTGGGCGTGCAAACTCGAGGAACTTCGTGACCACGGCGCCAAGGCTGTGGGCTTCGCGGCGAATGCCTTCGAGATACGCATGCTGTTGCTCGGGCAAGCTCTGCGGATCGAGCAACTGCGAGTAGCCCTGAATCGTCGCCAGACCGTTGCGGAACTCGTGTGCGAGGCCGGCCGTCAGCTCGCCGAGCCGCGCCAGCGCTTCCTTGAGGCGAAGCTGCTCTTCCATGGCGAGCGCTTGGGTGAGGTCGGTGAACAGGCAGATCACCGCGTGCGCATGGCCAGCGTCATCGAGCAGCGGCGACACCGTGACACCCAAGTGCGTGGGACCCGAGGGCGTGTCGACGTGGATCGTGCGCCGTGCGATGGTGACCCCCTTCGCCAACACCTCGTCGAACAATGCGGTGAGCGACGCAAACTCAGGCTGCCCTAACCAGCCCTCGCCCGGCAGCTCCCCCTCGAGGGCAGCATCGTCGAGCTTCAGGATCTTGCGTGCGGCAGGATTCACCGTCTGCACGGTGCGATCGCGGCCGATCACGATGAGGCCGGACGTCAGCCCTTCGATGATCTGCGTGCTGAGCCGCTCGGAGGCTTCGGCGCGGGCCGCCATCGCGCGCTCCTGCATCTTCAGACGCTTGATCGCATCCGCCAGCGCGACGGACAGCAGCGCATGCTCGGTCCGCCCTTCGCCGACGTGACGACGGGACTCGCGGGCGGCGGCGGCGAAGCGCATCAACGCGTACGCCAGGATGGTCACCAGCACCGCCACGATCGCCGTGAGGCCCATCAGAGCGTAACCGCCGGCGCTGATGCCGTTCATCACAAGCGAGGCTCCGCCTCGCTGGGCCCAAGACCGCGGCAGTTCGGGCTCCGCCTCGCGGGAGGCAGCCTTGCTTTGCCCCGCCCCTGGCGGGGCGAGACGTCTTGATGGCTAATCGGATGAACTGGATTCATGTGAGTCCGTAGCCTTCAAGACGTCGTGGGCAGGAAGCCGAGATACCACGCGATGATCTGATCGCCGATCAGCATCGCGACGATCGAGCCCACCGCGAGGAAGGTGCCGAACGGCAGCGCGTAGCGCATGCTACCGCGAGAGGTCATCATCATGGCGATGCCGACGAGCGCACCGGCAAACGAGGCCAGGACCAGCGTCAGCAGCACCGCCTTCCAGCCGAGGAACGCCCCGATCATCGCGAGCATCTTGACGTCGCCCATGCCGAGGCCTTCTTCACCACGAACCATGTAGTAGGCGGCCGCCGTGCCGTACAGCAGCCCGGCGCCCAGCAGGATGCCCGCCAGCGACGCCTGCCACCCCGGTGGTGCGAAGAAGCTGAACAACCAGCCGATCAGAATGCCAGGGAGCGTAATCACGTTCGGCAGGATGTGGTGCTCGAGATCGACCGCGAAGAGCACGACGAGCGCGCACGCGAACACCAGCCGGCTTGCCAGCAGCGGCCCCGGCGGCGTCAGCGCTACGATGCCGACGACGAGCGTTGCGGTGATGAGCTCGACAATCGGATACTGCACGGAGATCGGCGCATGACAGTGTCCGCACTTACCGCCCAGCCACAGCCAGCTCAGGACCGGGATGTTGTCGTGCCATCGCAGCGGCCGACCACATCGCGGGCATCTCGAGGCCGGGTGCACGAGCGACTCACCCCGCGGCAAGCGGTGGATGCAGACGTTCAAGAAGCTGCCGACGGCAAGACCGAGCAACGCCGCCAGCACGATCGTCATCGGGTCGGGCGTCATCGTGGCCGATCGTCGAGGGACGGCTCCATCCCCTTCCTCTGCTTGGTCGGCAACGGCCACAGCGCCGACTGTTCGGACACATCGATCGAGCCGTTCGACGGATCCAGTGTGAATGGTGTTCCTGAAGGATCGAGCGGCACGCCGGGCAGCAGGCGCGCGGCGATGAGCTCTCCCCAACTTTCCGGCAATCGTCCAGTTGCACCTTGGAAGCGCGCAACGATGAGCGAGAGCTGATCGACGGCATCCAGCGCATCGAGCTGCGCCAGGCGCTGCTCAGCCGAGCGCCGGATCCAGTCCACGTCGGACCCTTCGGCCATCTGACGCCACATCTGGCGCGATACATTGCGATCCCCGCCCTCTGCGAGCGTCGTCGCGGCGAGCGGCTCCAACCATTCGGGGGCGTCAGGCACGGCCGCCGCTTTTCTGAACCACGAGGCCGCACTCTGGTAGTCGGCAAGCCACCAGTAGTGGATGAACCCGATGTCGTGCATGTACTCCCAGCCTTTCGGATTTCTCGTGGCGCCGCGCTGCAGCAAATCGATGGCCAGATCCGGCCGACCGGGCCCGCTGGGATAAGCCTCGGTCAAGAAAATAGCGCCGAAACGATACGCGACCTTGAAGTCGGGGTCGAGCGTCGTGACCATGTCGAGCATCGGGTACAACGCATCGTAATTGCGCTGCTCCACGCCCACCCGACGCATACCACCGTAATAGACGACCGCGCGCATCCAATAGACGTCCGCCATGACGTTGCGGAACCCCAGTGCGAGCCGTTCGGTGATTGGACCCGCCTGCCGCCAAATGATGGAGGCGGGCGGTCGATACGGAGTCCAGTCTCGGTCACGCACAATCTGCAAGCCGACCGCAACGACGAGCATCAGCGCCGAACCGAGCAGCAGGAGACGATTCACTTGAAGTCTCTCCTGCGAAACATCACCAACGCCGCCAGCAGCAGCGCCGCGACGTAGACGACCGCGTACGCGAGCGTCAGGAGCACATGAGTTGCCGACACCGGAGCGCCGTAGACGACTTCGGCTTTGACGTCGAACGGCGCCAGGTTCGGCAGCAGGTAGTACAGCGCGCGTGCGAGGTAAACCACGACGGGCTGATCGACGACCGTGGAGAAATTCCGGAAGTCGGTGTTGAAATGGCCGGCCGCCCACAGCGCGAGGGTGAGCAGCGCGGAAAGAAGTGGACTGGAGAACGTCGAGAAGAACATCGCCACTGCGGTGACGATCATGAGCTCCCCGAAGATCAGCACGATGGCCACGAGCAAGCGGGCGTCGACCGCCGGCGTCGGCCACGCGGCGCGCAGCGACTCCGGCGCGACCAGGCCCATCACGAACAGCACCGCGTAGTACGCCACCGTCATCGCCGAGAGGTTGACGAGAAGCGTCAGCAACAGGCCGAGATATTTCCCGATCAGAAACTGGTCGCGCGAGACCGGCTTGGCGAGCAGCGCATAGATACTGCGGCGCTCCACCTCCTTCGACACCAGCCCGATGCCGATGAAGACGGCGATCAGCAGGCCGAAGATCGACAATGCAGCCAGACCGAGGTCCTTGATGATCTTCATGTCCTGACCGGCCGTAAGCTGGCTGATCAGATACGACGCCGCCATCAGCAGCGCCGCGAAGACGACGATGCTGGACGGGACGCGGTCGCGGACGGATTCGCGGAATACCGCGGACGCGACGAGGCGGACAGGGGTGAGCAAGGTTCTAGGGTTCTAGGGTTCTGGGGTTCGCTGCGCCGACCTTCTGCACGTACAGATCTTCGAGCGTTTGGCGTATCGGGTTCAGGGACACGACACGGGCGCCTAGTGAGGCCAGCTCGTGCACTAGCCGTTCCGGCGCTTCGGTCGGAGGCAAGTCGAGGGTGTAGCGCCCCTCTGCCACACGCGTCGCATGGCGCACTCGCGATCCGAGTCCAGCGAGCGCATCGGCAGGAACATCCGCCGCCACCAGCTCCCAGCCACCAAGCTCGAACGCGAGTATGTCGGTCAGTCGTCCTGAAGCCACCAGCCGGCCGGCCGCGAGTATCGCCACCTCGTTGCACAACGCTTCGGCGTCAGAGAGGATGTGCGAGCTGAAGAACACCGTGCAGCCCCGATCGCGGAGGCCGAGCATCAGGCGGCGGACGTCGCGACGTCCGAGCGGATCGAGCCCTGACATCGGCTCGTCGAGGAACACGACGTCCGGGTCGTTCAGCACCGCCTGCGCGATGCCGACGCGTTGAATCATCCCCTTCGAATAGGACCGCAGGCGATGCCGACGTTCGGCGCCAATTCCCACTTCGTCGAGCGTTCGGGTCACTCGTGTCGCGCGATCGGCGCCCGTCAGCCCGAACAGGCCGGCAAAGTAGCCCAGCAGCTCCTCAGCGGTCAGATGGTCGTAGAAGAACGGATTCTCCGGCAGGAAGCCGATGCGGCGCTTCACCGACACATCACCAACGGGCTTGCCGAGAATGCTCGCGCGGCCGCTGGTCGGGTAGACCAGCTGCATCAATAACTTGAGGGTCGTGCTCTTGCCCGCGCCGTTGGGGCCGAGGAATCCGAAGACGGCGCCTCGGTGGACCGAGAGGGTGAGTCGATCGAGCGCGCGATAGGGGCGCGGCCGCCAGAACCCAACGAGGTAATCCTTGGTGAGCTCCTCGGTCTCGATGGCGAACACAGATGACCCAGATGACACGGATTACCGTTCGCGGCCCTCGGCGATCCGCTTGAGCTCCCAGGCAATGGCCACGTCGAGGAACTGCGGCTGGAGGTTCGGCAACCGGATGCCATTCAAGAAGAACGTCGGCGTGCCTTTGACCTCGAGCGTTCCGCCCTGGGCGATGTCGTTGCGCACCAGCGTCAACGTGTTCGCGTACTTCGCGTCGAAGTCCGGCACCTCGCCAACCGTGCGCGCCGCGTCCTTCACCGCCTGTGGGTTCAGCGTCGACTGGTTGCTGAACAACCACTCCTCCATCGCGTCGGCCTTGCCGTGATCGCGTGCGAGACGCACCGCGACCGCCGCCTCGCACGCCGAAGAGTGCGACCCGCCCGGCGCGAACGCGTTGCACTCCGGATCGAGTGGGTAGTCCCTCGTCACCAGCCGCACCTTGCCAGGATTACTCTGCTCGTACTTCGCCAGGATCGGCTTGTACTGCATGTAGGTCTGCCGGCACGGGGGGCATTGATAGTCGTTGAACTTGACGAGGACGACCGACGCGCCGCCCGCCGGGGCGACGAGCGGCTCGCGTCCTTGCCGCGACAGCCAGGTCTCCAACTCCTGCACCTGCGCCGCAGGCGGCGCCGGCGGCACGGGTAAGGCTTGCATCGGATCGGAGGCGTTCGCGGTCGGCGCGGCCGATTCCGCCGACACCTGCTGGCTCGGGAAGAGCGCGATGGCCGCGATCGCCGCGGCGGCAAAGCCAAGGGCAGCGGTCAGCGCGGCGGGTGTACGAACCAACGTGCCGATGTCGCGCGCGGCGCGACCAGGAAGCGTGCTCATAGGATATTTGGCCGCCCGTCCGGACAGCAGGAACAGCGCGATGATGGCGATGTAGGTGGCCACGCAAAGCAGGCACACCGCTCCGAGAATGAAGAAGGACGCGTATCCGAGGTACAACACGGCCGCGAGGCCCAGCGTCGAGAGCGCGAAGATGTAGCCGGGCAGATTCCGCGCGGCCTCGCGCGATCGCTGGCACAGTGCGATCAGTCCGAGCACGAACCCGAAGAAGAGCGCGCCGAGAAGCGCCACCGGGACGCCCGCCACCGCGCCATACGCGCTCGTGTACGCCTCAGTGCAGCTCAGCGTGCTGCTGACGTCGCAAAAGCTCGTGTAGGTGGGATCGTGCAGCAGCCGATAGTGCACCCACGCCGATGCCGCGGATGCGGCTAGGCCGACGAGTGCGGCGATCACGTAGCCGCCGACGGGTGGCGGCGGTTCCGCCACGGCGGCGGCAACGGCAGGACCGGACGAGCGACGGCTCATTTTGGAGATTCTAGCAGTGATTTCGCACTCGTAAAGGCGGGCTTTCGCCTCGCCTACTGGCTCTGCACCTGCCCGGGAATCCGCGGTGTGCTGGCGGGCGGCTTCCGCACGCGCACAGCCCGCTCGAAGGCAAACGCCAATTTGAGCAACGTTGGCTCGCTCCACTCGGGCCCAAGCAATTCGAGGCCCACCGGCACGCCGTCGGGCGCGGTTGCGGTCGGTTCCGAAAACCCCGCCGGCACGGTCAGCGCTGGAAAACCGGTCCCGTTCGAGAGGACACCGTTCCTCTCCAGCTGCTCATCGCCGATCAGCGCGACGAGGCGGCGCTGATGGGGATAGAGGATGGCGTCGAGCCGTTCGGCGGCGATCGCCTGCATCACCGCGCGGCGGAGATCCTCGCGCCGCGCGACGCGTCGCCGATACTCCGCATTCTGCGCGCCATCCACCATCGCCTCCCCCGCTTTGACATCGGCTTCGACGACGGGGTGGAGTCCGCCCTTGGCGATGAGCTCGGTCAGCGTCTTGACCGGCGCATTCGGGCCGAGGTTGGCCAGGTACGCGTTCATGGCGGCGCGGCTCTCGAACTCGGCGAGCGCCATATCGGCGGTGAGCGCCGTCAGATTTGGAATGACGATCCGCACGAGCGTCGCGCCCTGCTTCGTCATCGCCGCGATCGCGTGATCCATCACGCGGTTGACCGGCGCATGAATCGCGTCCGTGCCAAAGAACTCGGTGAGGATGCCGATGCGCGCACCCTTCAAGCCGCTCGCGTCGAGCGAGGCGGTGTAAGTCGTGGGAATATGTCCCCGGCTCGATGCCGTGATCGGATCCGCGGGATCCTCGCCGGCCATCACGTCGAGCATGCGGGCGGCATCCTCGACCGTGCGCGCGATCGGCCCGGCCTCGTCTTGCGTCGAGCTGTAGGGAATGATGCCGTCGCGGCTGATCAACCCACGCGTCGGCCGCAGTCCGACGAGGCTGTTCGCCGATGCCGGCGAGCGCGTCGATTGCCCGGTATCGCTGCCGGTGCCGATGACGCCAAAGCTGGCCGCGATCGCCGCGCCGGTGCCGCCGCTCGATCCGCCAGGCGTCCGCGTCAGATCGTACGGGTTCCGCGTCTGCCCTCCCAACGCGCTCACCGTCGTCCCTCCGCGCGCCAACTCGGTGAGGTTCGCTTTCGCCAGGATGATGGCGCCGGCCTCACGTAAGCGCCCGATCACAAACGCATCGTCCTGCGGGATCGAATTCGCGAACGCCAGCGACCCGCCGGTCGTCGGCATGTCGGCGGTGTCGTAGTTGTCCTTGGCGATGACAACGATGCCGTGCAGAGGCGGAAGCGGTGCGCCTCGCGCGCGCGCCGCATCCTGCTCCTTGGCTATCTCGAGCGCACGTGAGTGGATGGTGATCAGCGCATTCAGCGCCGGCCCTTGCTGGTCATACGCCGCAATCCGATCGAGATGCGCCTGAACGATCTCGACGCACGTGGTCCGGCGCTCGACCAGCGCCTTGTGGATGTCGGCGATCGTGGCTTCTTGGACACCGAACGCGGTCGTGATAGGCATAGGCGACAAGCCGCCTTCAGGCGCAACAGGGGGCCGGCATCCGCCGGCCGTACTGGCGTACAGGACCAGCCACAAGAGGACCCAGTGGTTGCGCATCATCCAGGCGGGTCATCGTAAGGTCCGTCAGCAACAACAATCAATCATCAATCTGCGCTCTCACCATCTGCAATTCTTCAAGCGTACATACGAAGGGCGCGAACATGCGTCGCGCCCTTCGGGTGTCGCTGCGATTGCTTTACTGAATCGGCGTTGCGCCGGTGATGGCGCCCACCTGGGCCGGGGCCGCGATCACGGCGTTCGACTGATAGATCGCGGCTGACGTATTGGTGGCGAAGTAACGCGTCCCCGTACCTCCCACTGACTGGGGCGTCGCCAACGCGGCATACGACACGGCCAAATCGCCAGTTGCTCCGAAGCAAGGAGTCGGCGGCGTTCCGCCCGGGGCCGTCGCGGTCAGGGTAATGTTGTAACCGCTCTTGGCAACGGTCCCACCGGCCGCTGCGGCCGCGAGATCTGGACTGATGAATCCCGGGTTCGTCCCGTTCATCCGACCCAGCACGAACAGATCTTCCGCGTACAACCCATTCCCACAGCTCGCCGCGTATGCCTGCTGCGAGCTATTGATCGCACGCAGAGAGCCGATCGCCGACGCCTCGTTACCCGACATACGCGCGCGCAGAAGGCCCGGCACGGCGATCGCCGCGATGATCCCGATGATCGCGACGACGATCAGCAACTCAATCAGCGTGAAACCCTTACTCTCTCGAATCCGCATTGCTTTCTCCTCGAGGCGTTCGCCTCAACACTCTGTCCGTTCTACAGTTCGTGACGTCTTACTCATTACTCAAGGCACCCTCAAGGAGTGCTCCCAGCCCCGCACAGCACCTGGGTGCTCTTGCTCATGTCGTGGGCTGGCGGCCGACGGTTGCACGATCTACGGCAACTATTCAGGGGAGGTCGGCGTCGAGGGCTGTCAGCCTTGGCCCGGTTCCACGAACCTCCCTGCCCGCCGCCAACTAAAGCAACCCGCGTACCAGCCGAGCCGTCGGCCCATCGACAATCCTAAGTACTTGGACGCCAATGGCTTGCAGGTGGTCGATGCTGCCGTCCGTTCTGACGAGGCCGGAGTGCTGGCCCAGAACTGACAACGCCTGTCAGTCCCCTTGCCGCAGGCCGTCACGCAGCCCATGCTTTGCGATCAAATAGCGGAATTGGCGGAAGGTGAGACCCAGCAGCTCCGCTGCACGGACCTGCACGCCGCCGGCCTGCTTGAGGGCTCGAAGGAGATGCGTGCGCTCGATGTCCTGCAGGTGATTCTCGAGGCGGAAACCCGGCGCCGGGAACGCCTCCGGCCCTGCCGTGGTCGACGCTGACTCAATCGTCCGTCCATCCCGAATCGACGGCGGCAGCGTCTCCGAGCGCACCACTTCACCCCGCTCCAGCGCCACCGACCGCTCGACGACGTTCTCCAGCTCGCGGACGTTCCCGGGCCACCGGTACGCGCGCAGCAACGCCGACGCCTCGGTCGTGAAGCCTCCAAGCGGCTTGCCCATTTCACGTGTGAACCGCGCGAGGAAGTGCGCCGCGATCAGCGCGATGTCCTCATCACGCTCGCGGAGCGGCGGCATGTGGATGGGAATAACGTTGAGGCGATAGAACAGATCCTCCCGAAAACGCTGCTCCGCGACGTCACGTTCCAAGTCGCGGTTCGTCGCCGCGATCACCCGGATGTTGGCCGGGCGTTCATCCGAATCGCCGACTCGTCGATAGGTGCGCTCTTGCAGGACGCGCAGCAGCTTCACCTGCAGCGTCGGCGTCATGTCGCCGATCTCGTCCAGGAAGATGGTGCCCTTTTCGGCCACTTCGACCAGCCCTTTGCGCGACTGCGCCGCGCCGGTGAAGGCGCCACGAACGTGACCAAAGAGCTCCGGCTCCAGGAGCGCCTCCGGCAGCGCGCCGCAGTTGACCGCGACGAACGGATGGGCCGCCCGGAGCGACTGGTCGTGCACCGCGCGCGCCACCAGCTCCTTGCCGGTGCCGGATTCGCCGGTGATCAAGATCGTGCTGTTCGTCCGGCACACCGTCTCGACCAGCCGAAACACCTCGAGCATCGGGGCGCTGCGGCCGATGATGCCGGCAAAGCCGTGGTCGTCCAGCGTCCGGCGCAGCACGTCACGCTCGTGGCGCACGCGGCGGGCATCAATGAGCTGTCGCACCTGCAGCGTGAGGAGCGTGACGTCTCGGAACGGCTTGTCGAAGAGCGCGGCGGCGCCGAGACGACGAGCGGTTGTCCACTCCTCTGAATCGCGCGTCCAGTGCGCCGTCATCATGCAGACGATGGTGTCCGGCGCGTGCGCACGCACGTCCTCGAACAGCGTGAGCCCGTCGACACGCGGCATGCGGATGTCGGTGAGAACGACATCGACGAACTCGCGGCGCACGATCTGCCGTGCTGCCTCGCCGTCCTCCGCCACCAGGACTTCGAATCCGTCGCGCTGGAAGAGGATGCGCAGCCACTCCCGCATCGATTGCTCGTCATCGGCAATCAGGATGCGCGGTATCGCCCGCGGCGCAAGATTGGCCACGCTCGGCTCCCGGTTCACAGCATTCAAGGGTCTCACAGCGGCTCTTCGGTCGCGATCCTCAGCTCATGGCGGTCGAGGGATTGCTCCCGAGGGTCCGCTCCCTGGCCTCCCGTGCCATCGTCGCCGGCTGAGATGACCCCGCTGCCTACGGGGAAGGTGATGCGGAACGTCGTGCCCCTGCCCAGCGTCGACTCCACCTTGATGGTCGCACGATGCTCGGACACGATGCGATGCACAATCGCCAGGCCGAGCCCACTCCCGCGCGGGAAGTTGCCGCGGAAGGGCTGGAAGATGTCGTCGACTTCGCTCTCGGGGATGCCGATGCCTTCGTCGGCAACCGTCAGCAGTGCCTGACGACCGTCGTTGGGCGCCGGCTCCGATGCCGCGCCAAGCGTCAGTCCGCCACCGTTCGGCATGGCACGTAAGCCGTTGGTGGCCAGGTTCCAGACGATCTGCTTGAGCTGTCCCTCGTCCGCCTCTATTACCACCGGCTCGTCGGGTACGGCAATGAGCAACTGATGGCGCTCGTCACGGTCGGGGCTGTGACGGAGCAGCGTCACAGCCTCACTGATGACCGTCCGCAGATCAACCGGCCCGACCACGGTTCGCTCCGGCCGCGCATACGTGAGGAACGAACGGATGGTATGGCTCAAGCGATCCGACTCTTTGAGCACGATGTCCATGAGCTGCGCCTGATCGCCGGTCAACACCAGCTCTCGACGCAGGATCTGCAGCGCACCGGACATCGATCCCAGCGGATTTCGGATCTCGTGCGAGATGCCGGCCGCCATCTCGCCAACCGCGGAGAGCCGCTGACGCGTCTGCGCCTCGCGTTCGAGCCGCTTGACCTCGGTCACGTCCTGAAACGTGTACAAGTAGCCAAGCCGACCATTGGGCAGCGGTAATCGCGCCGCGCTGAGTCCCATGTCGATGGCCACGCCGTCACGCCGATGAAACCGGATGTCCATGCGACGCGCGCGCGCCCCGCCGGTATCAGCTTCCAGTGGCGCGGCGTCCACACCTTTGATCTGGAGCACGCTCGGCACGCGGCGGCCGATGACCATGTCGCTCGGCTCACCGGTGATCGCTTCAGCGGCGCGATTGAACGTGATCACGCGATTCTCGTGGTCGGCGGTCGTCAAGCCGCTGACCAGATGGTCGATCACGAACGCGTTGAAAGTCTGCAGGTCGGCGATCTCTTCGGACGCGCGTACCAGGTCCACGTCCGCACGGCGCCAGCGCTCCGCCAGCGATCCGCTCAGGAGGGCGACAGCGAAGAAGGCGAACACGTTGAGGCCGACGGTGTAGATGGCGACATCGCCGTTCGGCAGGTCCGCGCTCGGCGTCACCAGCGGTGGAAGCACCACCTGCCCGCGGGCCTGCATGTAGTGCAGCAGCACGATGCCGCTGTATAGCACCGAGCTGAGCCCGGCGAGCTCGAACGCGCCGCGGCGGAACCGCACGGCGCTGCTCGCGAGAATCGGGAGGAAATACAGCGGCGAGAACAGACTGGTCACGCCGCCAGTGGTCGCCACCAGCATCGAGATGACAAGGGCGTCGCTGGCCACGTGCAGATCCGCCAGCCACGGACGGCCCTCCATCCACGGCACCGTCGCGATGAAGACCAGGCTGATGGCGAACACCATCCCGAGGACCGCGATGACCACCTCGAACGGGAAGCTCTCGGGCTGTCGGATCTCGAACACGATCGCGAACGCCAGCAACACCAGCGACACCCCGATCCGGGCCGCGATCTGAATCAGGACGCGGCGACGTATCGAACCGGGTTCGGCGTGTGGTGTCATGACAGCACCCATGGTTATGACGCCAGCTGATCGATCAGTCCGAAGATGGGCAAGTACATCGAAATCACGATGCCACCGACGATGACGCCGAGAAGCGCGATCATCAGCGGCTCGAGCAGCGTCAGCAGGCCGGCGACCGCCTGGTCGACCTCCTCTTCGTAGAAGTCGGCGATCTTGGACAGCATCGCGTCGAGCGCGCCGGTGGCCTCGCCCACGGAGATCATCTGCACCACCATGCCGGGAAACACCCCGGTCTGGCGCAGCGGCTGGGCGATGGTATCGCCGCGCTCGATGCTCTTCCGCGTGCTCTGCACGGCATCCTCGATGATGGCGTTGCCCGCCGTTCGAGCCGTGATATCGAGCCCTTCGAGGATGGGCACGCCCGACGCCATCAGCGTCGACAGCGTCCGGCAGAAGCGTGCGACCGCGATCTTGCGCATGATCGATCCGAGAATCGGCAGCCGCAACACGATTCGATCCACGACGCGCCGCCCGCGCTCCGTCGCGTAGTAGCGACGGAACCCGAACATGAAGATGACGCTCCCGATGATCAGGAAGGGCATCACCCTGATGAAGTTCTCGCTCATCGCGATCACGATGCGCGTGGGCAGCGGCAGCTCGGCACCCAGCCCCGCGAAGAGGGACGCAAAGGTCGGAATCACCTTCCAGAGGATCACGGCCACGACGACCGCGGCAATGGCGATCACGGCAATGGGATACACCATCGCCGACTTCACCTGCCCTTTCAGTTTGACGTTCTTCTCGATGTAGGTGGCGAGCCGCTTGAGAATGGTGTCCAGGATGCCGCCCGCTTCGCCGGCGGCCACCATGTTGGTGTAGAGCGCATCGAACGCGCGCGGGTGTTTGCGCATCGCGTCGGCCAGGCTCGAGCCCGCTTCCACGTCGGCGCGCGTCTCGAGAATCACCTTCGAGAACCTCTTGTCCTCCTCCTGATTGCCAAGGATGTCGAGGCACTGCACGAGCGGCAGGCCGGCGTCGATCATCACGGAGAACTGCCGTGTGAAGACAGCGAGGTTCTTGGTTGGTACGGCACGGCCCTTCCCCTTCGGGGGTGGAGCCACCTTTGGCGTGGCGATCGCGATGCGCGTAATCACGATCTTCTCGCGCCTCAGGGCCGAGACCACCTCGCCCAAGGTGTCGCCGGCCCGCTCGCCGGTCACCGTCTCGCCCCCGCGCGTCCGGCCCGAATAGGCAAACTGTGGCATGGTCTTTTTACGCCTTCGCGTGGCCCAGCGTGGTCGGCGCCCCCGGGCGCTTCAACCCGGCGCCCGGCACAACGCCCACGCCGCGGTTGATCATCTCCTGCAGCTCTTCCCGATTCGACGAGGCCGTCAATGCCGATTCGAGCGTGATTTTTCGCTGCAGACACAGGCTGGCGAGCGACTGGTTCATCGTCTGCATGCCGAGCTTTTCCTGGCCGGTCTGCATGGCGGAATAGATCTGGTGCAGCTTGTCCTCGCGAATCAGGTTCCTGATCGCCGTCGTCGGCACGAGAATCTCGAGCGCGGCCTGCCGCCCCTCGTTGTTGGCCCGCCTCAACAAGGTCTGGCACACGATGCCCTCGAGCACCAGCGACAACTGGGTGCGGATTTGCGCCTGCTGCGCCGCCGGGAAGACGTCCACGATGCGGCTGATGGTGGAGGCCGCGGTGTTGGTGTGCAGCGTCGCGAACGTCAAGTGCCCGGTCTCGGCAATCCGGAGCGCCGACTCCACGGTCTCCAGATCGCGCATCTCGCCGATCAGCACCACGTCCGGATCCTCGCGCAGCGCGGCGCGCAGCGCGTTGGGAAAGCTCTGGGTATCGCTGTGCACCTCGCGCTGGTTGACCAGGCAGTTCTTGTGTGGGTGGAGGTACTCGATGGGATCTTCGATGGTCAGGATGTGCCCGTGTCGCTCGGTGTTGATCTTGTCGATCAGCGCCGCCAAGGTCGTCGACTTGCCGCTCCCGGTCGGCCCGGTGACCAGCACGAGCCCGCGAGGACGATCGGCGAGCTTGGCCACCACAGGCGGCAACCCCAGCTCGTCGAACGCGCGCACGCGGTCGGGAATCTGCCGGTAGACCGCGCCTACCGAGCCGCGCTGCGAGAACATGTTGCAGCGAAAGCGCGCGAGGTCGCGGACCCCGAACGAGAAGTCCAGCTCGGAGGTCTCTTCGAAGCGACGCTTCTGCGCGTCGGTGAGCACGGTATAGGCGAGCGACTTGGTGTCCGCCGGGCTGAGCACGGGATGATCCAATCGCTGCAGCTCGCCATCGACGCGCACCTGGGGCGGCGACTCCGCCGAAAGGTGCAGATCCGAGCCACGCAGGCCGACGGTCGTCGCGAGTAGTTCCGGTAGCGTCATCGAACCGTCTCCCTGAGGACTTCCTCGACCGACGTCACGCCGTCGCGGATCTTCTGCAGACCGCTCGCGCGCAGCGTCAGCATGCCCTCGTCGACGGCCTTGCGTCGCAGCTCCAACGCCGACGCGCCGACGAGGATCAGCTCGCGCAGTTCGTCGGTGACTTCCATCACTTCGTAGAGGCCGACGCGTCCGCGATAGCCCGTCCCATTGCACTTGTCGCAGCCCGATCCCTTGTGCACGCTGATCGTGGCGGCCTCCACGGCGCTGAAGCCCGCGTGCTGGAGCGCTTCGGGCGGCACCGGATCGAGCTTCTTGCAGCTCGCACAGATCCGGCGGACCAGCCGCTGTGCGCACACGAGGTTCAGCGAGCTGGCGACCAGGAACGGCTCGACGCCCATGTTCATCAAGCGGCTGATGGTGCTGGGCGCGTCATTGGTGTGGAGCGTCGACAACACGAGATGGCCGGTGAGCGCGGCCTTGACGGCGATCTCGGCGGTTTCGAAATCGCGAATCTCACCGACGAGGATGACGTTGGGATCCTGCCGGAGGAAGCTGCGGAGCGCCGCGGCGAAGTTGAGGCCGATGCCCTCGCGCACCTGAACCTGGTTGACGCCGAGCACGTTGAATTCCACCGGATCTTCCACCGTGAGGATGTTGGTGCCAGGCGTGTTGATGCGCGAGATCGAGGAGTACAGCGTATTGGTCTTGCCGCTACCGGTCGGCCCGGTGACCAGCACCATGCCCCACGGCCGCGCGATCGCCTGCTCGAAGCGGGCGAGCGACGCTGACTCGAAGCCCAGCTTCGTCATGTCGAGCATCAGCTTCGCCTTGTCCAGCAGACGCAGCACGATCTTCTCGCCGAAGAGCGTCGGCAAGCAGGACACGCGGAAGTCGATGTCCTTCATCTCGCCGTGTTCCCTGAAACGGATCTTGATGCGGCCATCCTGCGGCAGGCGCTTCTCCGCGATGTCCAGCTTCGCCATGATCTTCACGCGCGAGGTGATGGCATCGCGCATGCGCATCGGCGGGTTCATGACGCTGTAGAGGATGCCGTCGATGCGAAACCGGACCCGGCATTCCTTCTCGTACTGCTCGAGGTGAATGTCGCTCGCGCCCTTGGAGATCGCCGACATCAGCAGCACGTTGACGAGTTTGATGACCGGCGCTTCTTCGCCCTGTCGCGCCAGCGCCTCGACGCTGATCTCCTCGAATTCGTCCAGGAGCTCGACTTCCTCGACGTCGGGCGGCATCTCCTCCAGCGCCTTGGTTGCGACCTCGAGCGCGCTGGCCTTGGCCGGAAGCTGCGGGGTTTTTGGACCGGAGACGGTGCCGTAGTACTTCTCGATGGCCTCGAGCACCGCGACTTCTGAGGCGATGACCGGCTCCACGTGGCAGCCGGTCATGAACTTGATGTCGTCCAGGGCGAACACGTTGGTCGGGTCCGTCATGGCGATCGTCAGCGTCGTTCCAGCGCGGCACAGCGGGACGACTTGGTACTTCCACGCGGTCTCGGCGGGCACCAGCTTCAAGATGGTGGGCTCGAGCTCGAATTGCTCGAGCGCGATGGAAGGCACGCCATAGTGCCGCGAGAGGAGATCGGTGAGGTCGTGGTCGCGGACGTATCCCAGCTTCACCAGGTGGGCGCCGAGACGTCCCCCTTGCTGGCGTTGGAAGGTGAGCGCCTGCTGCAGTTGATCGCCATTGATCCGGCGCTCCTTGACCAGCAGCTCCCCTAGGCGCACCGGCATTTCAGTACGTGAACCGCCCCGCGATACTCCAGGAGTGGCGATCGGTTCGGCCTCGAGCGATGTGTGCATCGACAAAAACCCCGGCCCTTATTGCAATCGAGATGCCGGCTGTTCCTACAGGCCGGGCGTCGCCGACCGTGCTGGCGCGCCATCCGCCCCGCACCCCGACGCGCCGCCGCAGCCACCATGCTTCCGCGCCCGCCGCGACGTCGCGCCGTTCACCCTCGACATCCGACACCCGGGTGAGATCGGCATCGAACGAGACGATGAGCGGTGTGATACCGGGCCATCCACTGCCCCACGCGACCCCGAGACGCACTTCGCGTTCGAGACGCGCTGCCTCGTCATCGACCCCGTCCGGTGCAAAGCTTGGCTCCCTGAGGTTGCGGGCGACCAGACCGACGCGGACGCGCCCCGGCGCGAGCATCACCCCTACATCGAGGTCCGCTCGGGTCCGCCCGTCGCCCTCAAGATCGTCAGCACGATCCAACACGTCGCCCCACCCCTCGCCGGTCACGACACCGCTCGCGAATGACCCGCGAACGAGCTTGAGCGTCGTGCCCACCGCCACCCCGCCACCGACAGACTGGAGCAAGGAGAGGCCGACATGAGAAGTCGCCAGCCGGAACGCAGGGAGTCTTCCATCTTCTCGGCCGTCCTCATCGAGAACTGCAGGGCTTGCGGCAGCGACGTGCACCTTGGTCTGGCGGTAGTAGCCGATTCCGAGCGGAGGTAGACCGATACCGATGAACTGGGTCGTACCTCGCTCCGCGCGCGCGCCCGGGTCGGCGGGTTCACCGGGAGTAAGGTCGGTTGCCCCAAAATCGACCTCAGCGTTGAAAATCGGCCCAAATGCCAGGCCCGCAGGATTCCAATGCACCGCCGAGGCGTCGTCCGCAACCCCGACGAAGGCGCCGCCCATGCCCGCGGCGCGCGTCCCAGGGCGGTCCTGTGCATTCGCGGGCAACGCGAAGATGGACAAAAATGTCGAGGTGACAGCCAGGGTGGCAATGAATGTGTGGCTCATGAAATGTGGGTTTTTGCTTGAAAGACACCAGGGAGCGGGTGTGACCAGCGGCGGAAAGTCCATGGTACTCAGCGGTTTGGAACGGTATCAAGAAACTCGACAGATTGAACTCTCGTATTGTGTGAAGAAGGGATGCGGTTGATGCGGCGGCTGGTCGGGGTACTAGTTCGCCCATACGCAACCATGGCCCAGGTCGTCATCGATCCGGCGTGGGCGCTCGCCTGGATCGTGATCGTCGCGGCGTGGGCAGTGTGCGCGTTCCTCTTACTCAGTTCAGACGTCGGCCGGCAGGCGCTCGTCGACGAACAGGTGCGACGAGTGGAGTCGTTTGGCGGGACGGTCGACGACCCTACCTATACGACGCTCCAGAGGAACCCGCCGGTATCCGCCTACTTTGTCAGCGGCGGGCGGCTCTTGTTGGCGCCACCTGTCACCTTTGCGGTCGCCATCGGACTGGTACTTGCGGCCCGCAGGGATGGCGTGCCGGCGTCGGCCGCACAGGCGATGGCGGTGTCAGTGCATGCGATGGTACCGCTGGCCCTGGGGCAGCTGGCCGCGACACCCTTGCACTACTTGCGAGAATCGCTGACCAGCCCCTTCAATCTCTCGGCGCTGCTCCCGCTCGCCGACGAGGGCACATGGGTGGCGCGCCTGATGGGATCGGTTGAGCTGTTCGGGCTCTGGTGGATGTGGGTCCTGGCCGTGGGCCTTGGAGCGATCACAAAGAGGCCGGCCCGTCGCTACCTCGCGACGGTCTTGCTGGTCTATGTCGGGGTCGCAGCGGTCATGGCAGCGGTCGTCACGCTGCTCGGAGGGTCTTGAAGGTGCTGCGCAAACGGAAATGGATCATTGGTCTCGTCGTGCTCCTGGTGCTGGCGGGCGTGGGAGCGTTCTTCGCCCGGCGCGGCGAGCCAGGCACGGCGGTCTCGGCCGAGACGATTCAGCAGCGCGATCTCTCGGCCATCGTGTCGGCGTCGGGCAAGATTCAGCCGAAACGCTCGGTCAACATCAGCGCGCAATCGATGGGTCGGGTCACGCGACTCGCGGTCAACGAGGGCGATCGTGTCAAAGCAGGACAGTTCCTGCTCCAAATCGATCCGGTGGCGTTCGACAGCGCCGTCCGTCGCGACGAAGCGGCGGTCGCGGCGGCACGGACGGGGCTCGAGCAGTCTCGCGTGCAGCTGCAGAGCGCCGAAGCGAGCCTGAACCTCTCGCGACAGCAGCTCAAACGCCAGCAGGAACTGTGGGACGCCGGCCTCACCACACGCGAGACCTACGATCAGGCGCAAGCCGACGTCAAAGTTCGGGAAAGCGACCTGCGTGCGCGTGAGCAGGAGATCCGCACGCGTGAGGAGAACCTGCGGCAGCAACAAGCCGGCCTCCTCAGCAGCCGGCACACATTGGCACAGTCGCGCTTCGACTCCCCTTTCAATGGCATCGTCACCCGCCGCAACATCGAAGAAGGGGAAAACGTCGTGGTCGGCACGATGAACAACGCGGGTACCGTGCTGCTGACCGTGGCGGATATGTCCCTGATTGAGGCGGAGTTGGAAGTCGACGAAACCGACATCCCGCTCGTCGCGATGAATCAGCCGGCAAAAATCACGATCGATGCGATGCCGGATCAGAGCTTCACCGGCAGGGTTACGGAAATTGGCAACAGCCCGATTCAGCAGCCGGGGACCACGACGCAGCAGACGTCGAATACGGCCACGGCCACGAACTTCAAGGTGGTCGTGACCATCGACGGGCAGATTCCCGATGTGAGACCCGGCTTCACCTGCACGGCGGAGGTCACCACGGCCACGCGACAGCAAGTGGTGTCGGTGCCGATTCAAGCGCTCACCGTCCGGGAGCTGCTGTACGACGCGCAGGGCAATCGCATCAAGGAAGTACGGCCACCCCGGCAAGGCTGGAGCTTCGGACGAGCGATGGAGCCGTCGGCCGCCGCGCAGACGACCACGGAGCTGCTGCCGGGACAGAAGCGCGAGGAAGCCGAAGGCGTCTTCCTCATCCGCAACGGCGTCGCGGAGTTCGTGCCGGTGAAGGTCGGCATCGCCGGCGAGCGCTACTTCGAGGTCGCCAACGGGCTGCAGGTCGGCGATCGTGTGATCACCGGCCCGTTCGACGCGGTGCGCAACCTGTTCGAGGGCGATCAGGTGAGGGTGAATACGCCCGGGGCTCGGCAGTAGGGCGGTTCGCGAACCGCCTCGACATCACGGGGCATCGACGTGACGCAAATCCTCGAGTCGGTCCGTCTCGCGCTGGCGTCCATCTGGGCGAACAAGCTGCGCTCGCTGCTCACGCTGCTGGGCAACATCGTCGCCGTGTCGTCGATCATCACGGTGGTGTCGCTGATTCAGGGCATGAACGCCTCGGTATCGAATGCGATTGTCTCGGATCTCGGCGCCGATGCGTTCACCGTGCAGCGGATGGGCATCGTGCGCAACGCCGACGACTTCGACCGCCTGCGGAACAACCCGCGCGTCACGCTGAGCGAAGCGGCGGCGATTCGCCGCTATGGCACGACCATCGCGGCGGTGATGGCGCAAGCGGAGCAACGCAGCACCGTCGCCTATCGCACCGAGGAGCTGCAGACGATCACGATCCAGGGCGTGACCGCGGAGTACATCGACTTCTCGACCTTCGACGCCGAGCGCGGCCGGATGATCAGCCCGATGGAGATCGATCGCAATCGAGCGGTGGCCATCATCGGCTGGCAGGTGGCGGATCGTCTGTTCGGCGCCGAGGATCCGATCGACAAGGTGATCCGCGTCAAGGGCGTGCCCTTCCGGGTGATCGGCGTCAGCAAGAAGAAGGGCGCGTTCTTCGGCAACTCGCTCGACGAGTTCGTCGTCATCCCGCTCAAGCAGTATCAGAAGCTGTTCGGATCGCGACAGTCGCTGACGCTGATGGTGCGGCCCCGGCAGGCGAGCCTGGTGTCGGCGGCGCGCGACGAGGCGCGGACGGCGCTGCGCGTTGAGCGACATCTCAAGCCGGGTGAAGAGGACAACTTCGGCATGGTGGCGTCCGACTCGATTCTGGGCATCTACAACCAGGCGACGGCCGGGATCTTCGCCGTGCTCGTCGGCGTGGTGGCGCTGTCGCTGGTCGTCGGCGGCATCGTCATCATGAATATCATGCTGATGATCGTGAGCGAGCGCACGCGCGAGATCGGCCTGCGCAAAGCGCTCGGCGCCAAGCGGCGCGACATCATGTCGCAGGTCTTGACCGAGTCGATCACGCTGTCGATCACCGGGGGCGCCGTCGGCATTTTCCTGGGCGCGATGGCCGCGACCGCGATCGCCGCGACGACGCCGCTGCCGTCGACGGTGCAGGGGTGGTCGGTGGCCATCAGCATCGTGATCACGGGGTTCGTCGGGCTGTTCTTCGGCTGGTATCCAGCCCGGCGGGCGTCGATGCTGGATCCGATCGAAGCCTTGAGGCGCGAGTAGGCACACGGGCCGCCCTAAAGGGCGGCCCCTACGAAAGATCGTACGTAGCCCTACGAGATCGTAGGTAGCGGCCGGCCGTTAGGCCGGCCGAGGAAATCATGCGATTCGCTCTGATCAAAGACACGGCACTCATGGCCCTCGATACGTTGAGGGTCAACAAGCTGCGATCCGCGCTGACGGTGCTCGGCGTCGTCATCGGCATCACGTCGATCGTCGGCATGACCGCGCTCATCCGCGGCTTCGACGAGTCGTTGCGTGACTCCATCCGCGCGCTCGGGCCGCGGACCATCTACTTGCAGCGCTTCGGCGCGGTGAGCTTCTCGTCAGGCGCCTCGTTCCAGGATCTGATTCGACGTCCAGGCATCACGGTCGATGACGGCGAAGCGATTCGGCGGCTGGCGCCGTCGGTCGCCCTGGTGGACACCTGGCTTGGCGCGGGGCCGGGCCGCGCGATTCAGGAGCGCGTGATCTACCGCGAGGAGCGGACGCAGCCCATCGTGGTCATGGGCGTCAGCGACGCGTTCGTCGACGTGAACTTCGCCAAGGTCGTCGCGGGACGGACGCTCACGCCGCACGAAGTGGAGCACCGCAAGAACGTCGCCGTGATTGGCTACGGTCCGTACGAAGCGTTGTTCGAGAAGAAGGGCATGGACCCGATCGGCAAGCGCGTTCGCATCGGGGCCGTCGAATACGCCATCGTCGGCGTCATCGGCAAGCGGCCGTCCGCCGGCGGCTTCAATCTCGGGCAAGACGACTTCGCGATCATTCCGTACACGACGTTCCGCAAGCAGTTCGGCCGGGAGCGCCAGCGTCCCGGCATGGGCGCATTTGGCGCGATGGTCGCGATCGTCCCCCACGAGTCAGCGTCGCGTGAAGATGCCATGCGCGAAGTCGAAGAGATCATGCGCATCCGGCATGGCCTGACGCTGGACAAGCCGAACGATTTCGATCTCGTCACACAGGATGCCATCCTCAAGGTGTGGGACCAGATTTCCCAAGCGGTGTTGCTGTCGCTGATCGTGATCTCGTCGATCGCGTTGATGGTGGGCGGCATCGGGGTGATGGCGATCATGACGATCTCGGTCACCGAGCGCACGCGCGAGATCGGCGTGCGCAAGGCCATCGGCGCGCGGCGCGGCGAGATTCTGTTTCAGTTCCTCGTCGAAGCAGTAGTGTTGACGAGCGTCGGGGGCATCATCGGCATCGTGTTCGGCAGCAGCATCGGCCTGCTCGTCAATCTGGCGTCGGGCTTCCCCATCTCCCTGCCCTGGTGGTCGTTCGCGCTCGGCCTCGGCTTCTCGGCCGGTGTCGGCATCTTCTTCGGCATGTTCCCGGCGTGGCGTGCGGCGCGCCTGGATCCGATCGAAGCCCTGCGATACGAATGAAGGTGCGCGGCGTGCCCAGGGTGCGCAGAGTGCCCGAGGTGCAGCAGACAGCACTACGAGCACCTTCTGCACCTTGTGCACCCTGGGCACCTTGGTAATAGAATCCATCTCGTAACGTTTACGTGACGGGAGGGATACCGGTATGAAGGTCTACGATGCCGCCAGCCTCCGGAACATCGCCGTCGCTGGCCACGGCGGATCTGGAAAGACCCAGCTCATCTCGGCCCTGCTCTTCGCCTCTGGCGCCGTCAATCGGCTCGGCACCGTCGACGAAGGCACGACGACCACGGACTACGACGAAGAAGAGATCGCCCGCAAACATACGCTCTCGGCCAGCCTCGCCTACTCCGAGTGGAACAAGACCAAGATCAACCTCATCGACACACCGGGCTTCGGGAACTTCTTCAGCGAAACGCGCGCCGCGCTCGGGGTGGCCGACGCCGCCTTGATCGTCGTCGACGCGGTCGCCGGCGTCGAGGTCCAGACTGAGAAGAGCTGGGAGGCGGCGGCGAACCTCGAGCTGCCGCGCATCGTGGTGTTGAACCGCGCGGATCGCGAGCGCGCGTCGCTCGACCGCACGCTCGAATCGCTGCACCAGGTGCTCGGCCGCACGATCGTCCCGATTCAGGTGCCACTGGGTGAAGAGAAGGCGTTCAGCGGCGTGGTGGATCTCGTCACGATGAAAGCGATGACGTTCGCCGCGGACGGCTCGGGCAAGATGAGCGAAGTGGCGGTGCCCGCGGCGTTGACCGATCGTGCGACCGCGGCGCGCGAAGCGCTGATCGAGATGGTCGCGGAGGCCGACGAGCAGTTGATGGAGAAGTTCTTCGACGCCGGGACGCTGACGCAGGAAGAGCTCGTGCAGGGACTGCGCAACGCGACCCTCGCGGCGAAGATCTTCCCGCTGGTGTGTACGTCTGGCCTCCAGAACATCGGCGCGGGACCGCTGTTGGACGCGATCCTCGCCTACACGCCATCGCCGCTGGATCGGCCGTTCAAGGCGCTCGATCCCGGCAAGGCAGACGTCTCGCGCACGGCAGACGATCGCGCGCCGGCGGCGGCGCTTGTGTGGAAAACCGTCGCCGATCAGTTCGCCGGACGCATCACGCTGTTCCGCGTTTATCAGGGAACGCTCAAGGCCGATTCGACGGTGCAGAATCTGACCCAGGGCACGCCAGAGCGCCTCGGGCACCTGATCGCCATGCAGGGCAAGGCCCAGACCAACGTGCCGGAAATCAAGGCGGGCGACCTTGGCGCGGTCGCCAAGTTGAAGGACACGCGCACCAACGACACGCTCGGCGACAAGGCCGCGGGGATCACGTTCGCGCCGATGTCGCTACCCGAGCCGGTGCTGTCGTACGCCATCGAGCCAAAGAGCCGCGGCGACGAGGACAAGATCAGCACGGCGATGCACCGCCTCGAGGAAGAAGACGGCACCATCCGCTATATCCGCGACCCGCAGACCAACGAGCTGCTGCTGGCGGGTCAAGGGCAGCTGCACATCGAGGTGACGGTCGCGAAGCTCAAACGGCGGTTCGGCGTGGAGGTCAACCTCAAGCCCCCGCGGATTCCGTATCGCGAGACGATCACGGCGCGGGTCGAGGCGCATGGCCGGCACAAGAAGCAGACCGGCGGCCACGGCCAGTTCGGCGACTGCAAGATCCGGATGGCGCCGCTCGTGCGCGGCGGCGGCTTCGAGTTCGCCGACGAGATCTTCGGCGGCTCGATTCCCCGGCAGTTCATCCCCGCCGTCGAGAAGGGCATCCAGGAGTCGCGCCTGCGCGGCTACCTGGCCGGCTACCCGGTCGTCGACTTCCGCGTAGAGCTGTACGACGGGCAGTACCACGACGTCGACTCGAACGAGCTGTCGTTCAAGACCGCGGGCTCGCTGGCGTTCAAGGACGCGATGTCGAAGGCGCGCCCGACGCTGCTCGAGCCGGTCATGAATGTCGAGGTCTACGCGCCGAGCGACTACGCGGGAGATCTGATGGGCGATCTCAACGGCCGCCGCGGCCGCATCTCGGGCATGGAGCCGCGCGGACAGATGACGGCGATCAAGGCGCAGGTGCCGATGGCGGAGATGCTGACCTACGAACAGCACCTTACGTCGGTGACCGGCGGCCGCGGCTCGTATCAGATGGAGTACTCGCACTACGACGAGGTGCCGTCGCACCTGCAGCAGAAGATCGTCGCCGCCGCGAAGGCGGAGCGTGGACAGGTTGTGGCCGAAGAAGCCTGAGGCCCAAGAGGGTCAGCCCCCTATGCTCGAAACGCGGAGCGCGGGACAAGCCCGTCAGTAGCTACGAGCCGCCGGCTTTTCTCGGCGTCGTCGACTTCTTCGCGGCGCCGCGGGCCGGGCGCGTGGCCTTGCCTTCGGCCTTGGGCGGCTTCTCTTGCTTGCCACCGATGCGCTTGGCGGCGGTCCGCAGGCGTTCGCCGAGGCTCTTCTGGGTCTTGGTCGGCTCGGTCCCGGCCTCTTCCTGCGCTTTCTTCTCGGCCTCGGCCTTCTTCGGATCGTATTCGCTGCCAATCAGCTCGATCTGCGCGACCTCGGCGCCGTCGCCGCGCCGGTGCCCCAGCTTGAGGATACGGGTGTAGCCACCCGGCCGCTCGATGAAGCGCGGCGCGAGATCGTCGAACAGCTTCGCCAGAATCTCCTGGTTGACGAGCTCGCGACCGGCGAGACGCTTGGCCGCGAGCGTCTTCCCTTTCGGGTCGTTGGCCTTGACCCCGCGTCTGGCGATGGTGATCAGCCGTTCGACGAACGGCCGGAGCTCCTTCGCCTTGGGGACGGTGGTCTGGATGCGCTCGTGCCGCAGCAGCGCCTCGGCCTGATTGCGCAGCAGCGCAATACGGTGCTCGGTAGTTCGGCCGAGCTTTCGATGGGCAACTCGATGTCTCATGATCGTGTCTCGCGCGAGCGGAGGGGCGGTTCGCGAACCGCCCCTACCCGTGTCGCTGGCGTCACTCGGCTACGGTCGGCTGATCGAGCTTCATGCCCAGGCTCAGCCCCATCGTCGCCAGGATCTCCTTGATCTCGTTCAGCGACTTGCGCCCGAAGTTCTTCGTCTTCAGCATCTCCGGCTCGGTCTTCTGCACGAGCTCACGGATGGTGCGGATGTTCGCGTTCTTCAAGCAGTTGTACGAGCGCACCGAGAGCTCCAGCTCCTCGACACTCTTGTCGAGGTGCTCGTTGGAGGCACCGAGGCGCGCCGGCTCCGCCAGCGCGTCGAGCGGCACCTCGTCGGCGTCGTCGAGGTTGATGAAGATGTTCAGGTGATCGCGCACCAGCTTGGCGGCCAGCGACACCGCGTCACGCGGCGTGACCGAGCCGTTGGTCCAGACGTCGAGCGTCAGCTTGTCGTAGTCGGTGGTCTGACCGAGCCGCGCCGCCTCGACCAGATAGTTCACCTTCTTGACCGGCGAGTGCACCGAGTCGATCGGGATCCAGCCGATGCCGAGATCCTCGTCGAAGTTCTTGTCGGCCGAGACGTAGCCGCGCCCACGCTTGATGCGGAGCTCCATGTGGAGCTTGCCGTGCTCGGACACCGTCGCGATGTGGGCTTCCGGTTCGAGAATCTCGACGTCCTGATCGACTTCGATGTCGCGCGCCCGCACTTCGCCCGGCTTGTCGACGCGGAGGTACAGCGTCTTCGTGTAGTCGACGTGGCACTTGAGCGGGATCTGCTTGAGGTTGAGGATGATGTCGGTCGCATCCTCGACGACGCCGGGAATCGGCGAGAACTCGTGCAGCACGCCGTCGATCTTCACCGCGGTGATGGCCGCGCCTTCGATCGACGACAGCAGCACGCGACGGAGCGCGTTGCCCACCGTCGTGCCGAAGCCGCGCTCGAACGGCTGCGCGTAGAATCGTCCGAACCGATCGGTCAGCGTCTCACGCTCGAACTCCAGCCGCTTCGGTCGCTGAAAACCTTTCCACAACATCTGTCTTGTCCTTTCGCGTACGGGCCGGCAGCCCGGCCTCCAGACCTGCGAGTAATGGCCACCGACCTCCCGCTGCAGGCCTGAAGAGCTGCGGGTCGGTGGCGTGCGACGTCTACTTCGAATACAACTCGACGATCAGTTGTTCCTGCACCGGCAGCCCGATCTGCTCGCGAGTCGGAATCGAGACGACCTTGGCCGTCAGATCCGGATCCATCGACAGCCACTCGGGTACGCCGCGGCCCTTGACCTCTTCCTGCGCGTGAAGAATGGACGCGTTCTGCTTGCTGGTCTCGCGGACCGTGACCTGATCGCCCGCCTTCAACGAGTAGGACGGGATGTCCACCTTCCTCCCGTTGACCAGGAAGTGGCCGTGCCGCACCAGCTGACGCCCCTGGGCACGCGAGGTCGCGAAGCCCATGCGGTAAACGGCGCTATCGAGGCGGCGTTCCAGCAGTTGCAGCAGCGTTTCACCCGTGATGCCCCGCGTCCGCTCCGCCTGTTCGAAGTAGCGCCGGAACTGGTCCTCGAGCACGCCGTAGATGCGCTTGACCTTCTGCTTCTCGCGCAGCTGGATGCCGTAGCCCTGCATCTTGGCCTTGCGCGACCGCCCGTGCTGACCAGGCGGGACGTTGCGCTTCTCGATGGCGCATTTCTCCGTGTAGCAGCGCTCGCCCTTCAGAAAGAGCTTCATGCCCTCGCGGCGGCACAGGCGGCAAACGGGACCGGTGTATCGAGCCATATCTTTCTCTGATCCTTGTCAGTTCAAACCCGCCGACGCTTCGGCGGACGGCAACCGTTATGCGGAATCGGCGTGACGTCGCGAATCGACTTCACGTCGAGGCCCGCGGTCGACAGCGCGCGAATCGCCGACTCGCGGCCGGAGCCCGGGCCTTTCACCAGCACCTCGCACGAGCGCATGCCGAACGCCTTGGCGGCGTTGGTCGCGTTGAGCGCCGCCTGGGTCGCGGCGAATGGCGTCCCCTTGCGCGAGCCCTTGAAGCCGATCGCGCCCGCGCTCGACCACGCCACCACCGCGCCGTCGGCGTCGGTGATCGTCACCAGCGTGTTGTTGAACGACGCCTGGATGTGGACGAAGCCGTGATGCACGACGCGCTTCTCGCCGCGCTTCTTGAACGTCTTCTTCTTCTTGCCGCCCGTCTCTTTGCCGGCAGCGCCCGTACCTTCGGTCTTGGCCATGGGTTATACCGTCTTCTTCTTGGCCACCGCGCCCTTGCGGGGGCCCTTGCGCGTCCGCGCGTTGGTGCGGGTCCGCTGGCCGCGCACCGGCAGATTGCGCCGGTGACGC
>DAINCF010000004.1:0-46087 GCA_036732565.1 Vicinamibacterales bacterium | reverse complement strand
CATCGCGACGAGCGGATCGACGCGGTCGCTGCGCTCCTCCGGCTGTTCGCCCTCGGCCAACGTAGGCAAGCTCACGGTGAAGCTGGCGCCGCGCCCTTCACCCTGGCTGAACACGTGCACCGTTCCGCCATGCGCCTCGGCAATGTGCCGCACGAGCGCGAGGCCGAGCCCGAGCCCGCCGTGCTCGCGCGCGCTCGTTTGGTCGGCCTGACTGAAGCGCTCGAACACCCTCGGAAGAAATGCCGGCGGAATGCCGATGCCATCGTCCTGCACGAGGAGGATGGCGTGCGAGCCGGCCTGTGTGAGGGACACCGCGACGTGGCCGCCAGGCGGCGTGAACTTCACGGCGTTCGACAGTAGATTCCACGTGAGCTGCCGCAGACGATCGTGATCTCCAGCGATGAGGCGAACGGGAACTTGAATCGTGGTGCGCACGGCAATGCCCTTCGCCTCGGCCGCGACGCGAATCGACTCCACAACGTCCGACACGATAGTTGGCAACGCCACCGGCTCGGCATCCAGGCGCATCTTGGCCGGTCACCGCGCCGGAAGCCTTGACGCGCCTGCGCGCAGCTCGTCATTGGGCAATTACGCGATGGCCGGCATCGTGATCGTCGAGGACGACCTGCGGGTAGGGATTGATCTTGTTTTCGCGCGGCGCTATCCTGCGGGCATCTGCTGGTGCCTGGCACGGCACCTCCTCTGCGTTCGGTTCAACTGACGTGGAGCGTTGGCGATTCGGCGCCTACATCGGCTCGAATAGCCAGCAACCTGCCCGAGGGCAATCGGGCTCGGTCTGCGATCGGGGCTCCGGAGCATGCGATCGTCGGCCGATGTGCTGAAGCGTTCACGGCACGGTTGGTGATCGTGAGGACTGCACACCCAACCCGAAAGTGCTGGAGCAACGCTTCCATCGCGCGCTGCAGAACGCGCCAGACCGAGACGGTCTCAGGCCCTCCGGTCACTGATGTCGGCGTCACGCCCACATCAGCGCTCGTCAGTCCCAAGGCGCGCCGACCTCAGGTTCGACGCGCCTGAGCGCCTCAATCCCCATTCCAGACGTATCGGCGGAACGAGGTTGATGTGCGCACGCGCACGTCAGGAGGTGTGCCATGAGGACCTGGCTCAAAGTGACTGAGGCAGCGGAGTACGCTGGCGTCAGCCGCGACACGATCTACACAGCGGCGGAGCGCGGCGAGCTGCGCCACATTCGCATCGGCGGGCGACGCTCGATCCGGCTGAAACCCGCCTGGATCGACGAGTGGCTCGAGCGCCACGTGCGCGATCCGCGGTGGCGCGCCGATCACGGGGCAGCCTGAGAGGAGTATGGTTACCAACATCAGGAGAGCGAACGGTGGGCCTCTATAAGCTCTGTGAGCACAAGGGACGTGCGAGGGATCGGTGCGCACACGCTTGGTGGGTGCGGTTCCGCCACGTCCGCGTCAGTTTGGAGAAGTGGGCGAATCGCGAAATCAGGTCGAAGACCGAAGCCGAAGCGGTGTTCGACGATCTGAAGAACGCCATTCGCGGCGGCACGTTCGATAAGCGCGGCCAGGACGTGCCGCGCGAGCCGGCGACGCTGACGGTGCGGCAGTTCGCGGAGATCTACAAGGAGCGACACGTCTTCGCGAAAAGCTCGCGATCGGCAAGACGATCGACTACCGCTTGCGACCGATCGTCGAGCACTTCGGCGACCGCCCGCTCGCGGAGATTCGAACCGGCCATGTCGAGGACTTCATCGCCGACCTCCGCAAACCGCATGTCGCGGGACGAAGGAAGCCGCCGCGCGTCCTGTCGCCAGCATCGGTGAACCGCACCCTCGAGATCCTGCGCCACATGATGAATTGGGCGGTCGGACGCGAGTACATCGATCGAACGCCGTTCCGCCGAGGAACCGAAACCCTCATCGCATGCTGAGGGAGGACAATCAGCGCCGCCGTCGCATCTCAGAGGACGAGGAGGCGCAATTGCTGGCGGCCGTGCCTCCGCTCCTGCGGTCGATGATCATCACGGCGCTCGACACCGGCACGCGTCAGGGCGAGATGCTCGCGCTGCGGTTCGCCGACATCGACTTTGTGCGCGGCCTGATCACGCTCCGCGGCGAGACCACGACGAGCAGGAAGACACGGTTCGTGCCGATCGCGACGGCCAGGCTACGAGCGGTGCTCGAATGGCTGCAGCTCGATGCGGACGGTAGCAAGAAGGCCGTCGGCGCGCTCGTCTTCAGCGACGAGACGGGCGAGCCGCTCGGGCGGTTCCGAGCCGCCTGGTCACGACGGTGCTCAAGGCGCACGGCATCAGCCCCGAGTGGAAGTCGTGCAACTGGACCGCGTTGACACCGGAGTGCCTGGCCGAGTTCCGTCGCATCAACCTCCGTTGGCATGACCTGAGGCACGAGTATGCCTCTCGGCTCGTCGAGAAGAACGTTCGGCTCGCGCAGGTGCGCGATCTGCTCGGCCACGCCTCAATCACGACGACGGAGCGGTACGACAACCAGAAGCTGAAGAACCTCCAGGCTGCAGCGGCGCGCCTCGAGCGCGGCGTGACGTTCGATCCCACTCCGCAGGACCCGCTCTCGCTGTCAATCGTGAACGGTGTCTAAGACACGCCAGTGGCCGGTAGGCGATAGTGCGACGTTGTGGAGTCTCTCCGACGATACGGCGAAGGAGATTGGGATGTCGAACGTTGCTTGCGACCTGAAATACGCGGTTCGCTCCCTGGCTAGAAGTCCAGGGTTCACGATTGCTGCGGCGCTGACAGTCGCCGTTGCGGTCGGTCCCACGACGGCGATGTTCTCCGTCGTGAACGGCATCCTCCTGCGTCCTTTGCCTTACAAGGACGCTGCGCGTCTTACTCGGGTCATCGAGCGCATCGGCGAGAATGCGCCGACCAGCGTCCGGCTGCGAGCGGGGGGCGGCATGGAGCTGACCGAAATGGACGTCGTTCGTGTCCGCGCCAGATCGCTATCTCACATCGCGCCGTACGAGCTCACGACCGCCACACTGGCAACGCGCGGGACGGTCGTTGGCGTTGAGGCCACGCGCGCGGGTGCGGCGCTTTTCGAGATGCTTGCCGTTCCGCCGCTCCTCGGCCGAACGGTCGACCCGGATGATGAGAAGGGCGGTGGTCAAGCCGTCGTCGTCCTCAGCCACGCTATTTGGCAGGGCCGCTTCGAGGCTCGCACAGACGTCATTGGTGACATCGTCTCAATCGATGGGCGAGATCACACCGTGATCGGGGTGATGCCGCGAGGTTTCGAGTTTCCCCCGGAGACGCCGGCCCAGATCTGGACACCGTTCTCGGCACCAGTGACAGTCAGAGGTGTTCGGCCCGTCATCGCTAGACTCGCGGACGGTGCGACGCTGGAAGAAGCGGCTCTCGAGGTCACCAGCATCATCAATCAGCACCGGCTCGGTCTCGATACGCAGGCGTCGATGGCAGGAAGAATCCCCTTCGCCGGGACGCCACCGCCACCGCCTCCGCCGCCGCAGACACCCGGTCGTCGCGGGGCAACGCCAGCGCCTCCTCGCGAGCGTCTCGCAGCGCCTTCTCCTTTGCCTCGAGCTGAGTTCACAGTCGTTACCGTGCAGGATCAGCTCGTCGGGCCCGTTCGGCGTGGCGTCCAGATATTGATGCTGGGAGTGGTGGTTCTCCTGCTCATCGGCTGCGCGAATGTCGCGAACTTGACGCTGGCACGCACCACGTGGCGCCAACGTGAGCTGGCCGTTCGCGCGGCATTAGGGGCGAGTGTCACGCGCCTTGCCACGCTGTTGTTGGCCGAGAGCGCAATCGTGGCCTTGGTGGGTGCCACGCTGGGCCTGATGATTGCGATCGCCGGCACACGTCTGGTGCAAGTCGTCGGGATTGCCGTGCCGCGCCTCGACCTCGGCATTGCGGGCGGCGTCCCGCGGGTCGGTGCCGTGCAGGTTGACACCGACGCATTGATGTTCACGGGGACCGCGGCGATGTTCGTGGCCTTGATGATCGGCGCGATGCCAGTATGGCGTCATGCCCGCGGCCGAGTTCAATTCCTTCAGGGCCACCACACCTCCTCTGAAGGTGGTTTCAATCTTTTCGGGCCACAGCGGTTTCATGGACTGCTCGTCGCGGCCCAAGTCGCGATGGCAACGATGCTCCTGGTCGGTGCGGGACTACTGCTACGTACGCTCGTCAACCTTGCGAGCACGGACCCCGGGTACGACACGGTCCGTGTGCTGACCTTCCAACTCCGTGACACGCAGCAACAGGCACGGTCCTCACCATTACTCGCTCCTCCTGAGGCGGCGCAACTTCTGGCAAAGTACGATCACCTCGCCGCGGCAATCGGCCGCATCCCGGGAGTGAGCGCTGTGGGCTATTCGCAAGCCCTACCGATGACACGGACGCTCAGTGTCGTTCGCCTCCGCATGTCGCCGGATCCGCCTCGCGGTCCACGACCGGATCCTCCGGACTTTGCCGCGAAGCTTCCACCCGAAACGCCGAATGCGCGGGCGGTGAGTCACGGATTTCTCGAGGCGATGGGCACTCGAATAATCGCGGGACGGGGTCTGCGGGACACCGACAGCGCTGTCGGGTCGCGCGTGATGATCATCAACCGCTCCCTTGCTGAAAGTGGAGAGGTCTGGGACGATCCGATCGGTCACCAACTCTACGCGGTTGGTCGCGAACCGTGGGAGATCGTGGGGATTGTGGAAGACGTCCGTCGCTTCGGACTCGATCAGGAGCCAGATCCGCAGATCTTCGTCGACTTTCGGCAGGCGCCGGATCTGCTCGTGGGCGGCCCACGCATGTCGTTTGCCGTGCGCGCGAGCGGCGATCCCGCCGTACTGCCACTCCTGATCTTGAAGTCTCTGCGGCAGGCCGATCCCAACCTGGCGATGGAACGCGTCGCGACGACGGCGCAACTGATGGGCGATTCCCTCGCTAGGTCGCGTCTCTACGCGCTCCTCTTGAACGTGTTCGCTGCCATTGCGCTCACACTCGCGGCACTTGGCGTCTTCGCGGTCTTGGCGCATGCGGTGGCACGACGAACGCGAGAGATCGGCATCCGGGCGGCGCTTGGCGCGTCACGCCGACACCTCACGAGATTGGTGCTGGGGCAAGCGGCGCTGCTGCTGTTCGCGGGCCTCGTTGTCGGGCTCGGCGGTGCAGCCCTCATGGCTGGTGGGCTCCGAACAATGCTCTTTGAATTGACGCCGACTGATCCGACGACCTACGTCGCGGTCGCACTGCTCATCTCAACCGTCTTTGCAGTCGGGGCTCTGATCCCGTTACGGCGCGCCGCCAGGGTTGATCCGATACAAGCGCTACGAGAGTAGCTTCGCACGCGAGATGCGGCCCTCTGCGGAATCGGGACGTTCGACTCGACACTCCCCGTCGCGCGGTGTATTCGGCCGTACCGTCTCTCCGGCGACTTCTCGCCCCGGTGCGGAAGAACAGGCCGAGGCGTTGCTGTTTCCTTGAACCCGGTTCGGTTCCCCCCTGGGTTCGGGCATTTCCTCTGTCAGTGATTGACCGCACTCCACGGAACTGTCAGATTTTCGGTCGGCGTTGACACGGTTGGCAGATTGACGGCGAGTAAGGCCCAGCGGCTGCCCCACGCTAGCACCGCGGGTCCGCACTTTACTACGCGCTCGAACGTGCCGTTCTCGAGGTGCGGTCGGGCGTGATCCTCTGCAAGAACGCGAGGCCCGCACGGTCGACTTCCCCGATTCCTCTTGTGCTTACCCGAGCCGGCGCAGCAGTGGCGCATTTACGGCCTTGATCGAGATGCTGCGGCGGTAAGTTTTGCCTTGAAACTTGCGTTCATAGAAATAGGGACGGGTGTGCCTTGCGGATGGGTTTGCTGGGAGGCAGGGATTCGTGCCCATTCCTGACGAGCCGAAGGCGAGTCGGGATGTGCCTGGGGACCTGGCGAGCAGCCAAGCCTCGCGGGCGATTTGGTCGGGGAGAGGGATTCGTGCCCGCTCGCGATGAGCGAAGCGAGTCGCGGCGTGCCTGAAGACGTGCCGACCAGGCCAACGCCCGTTGGGCGTTGGCTGGGTGTTAGGGACGATTTTCGACACTACCTCGTCCATGCGGCGTGAGGGTCATCGGTCCGGAACCGCTGTTCCGAGGTAGTCTTGGCGGATGTCAGCGTGCAGCTGGAGCAGATCTCGTTGGAGAGGGTGCTTCTTGAGCCCCTGCGCCACAACGTTCATGTAGTACGTCAGTAACCTGCGACGTTCCTCGAGCGAGTGGGGCCCACGTCTCGCCCAAGACAGGCCCTGTGCCCCCAGAACATGAAACGAATAGGAGTCTTGCTCGCCACGGGTAGCGATGACACCCTCAAGCAGTTGGGTGCCTTCTTCCATCCACCGCGGTGATCTCGTATCTGTGGGTGCCTCTATTGCCTTCCGCAGCAGGAGGTAGGCGTACTCAGTGTCAACGCGGTAGTCGTCCTGTGCTAGGGACCGTGCTTGGCTGAGAAACATCTCTGCCCTACGGAGATCTCCGTGCTCGACTTCGAGGCTGCCTCGCTGAAGCCAATAGTGGTAGTCGTCAGCCAGCAGCCCCTCCACGGACTCGTAGATGGAACGAGCCTCATTGATTCCAATCACGGTGTACAGGTAGTCGTGATTGATCAACCGAATAAGGAATCTCCACAGTCGGCCCCGTCGATCGCTCCCCATCTCGACTTTCGAGGCGATCGCGTTGACGATGCCCTTCAGCACAGGTGGCAGTTGCCCTTGCTTTCTGAGCTGCTCGGCAACGACCTCAGCGATCACTCGGTGCCTCGCGCGATGTTGGTATGTCGGGGGGTTCGCAACGACGAGGTGTCGCGCCACCAGCTTGGTCAATGCATCGACCGAGTCGCCAGGAAGGCCAACGCAAGCGAGAATCGCCTCGTCCTTCGCAAGATAGTGGCGCTGCGTTGTCACAACGGAAATGGCGGCGTACAAGAACTGTTGAAGGCCCTGAAGCTCATTCAGTTCATGCACGGCCTTCTCTTCGAACCGCTCTCCTGACGTGGCTTCGATCATGGCCACGAGCAGCTGACGGCCCGCCTTCTCGGCGAACGCCCGCTTTCTAGCACTATCAGATGCGCCCTTCAGGATGCCAAGTCTACTGTGCCGATCCAACACCGCGATGAGGCCGTCGATGTCGGCATCGGTCAAGTTTGGAACGACAGTCTCCATCACATTAACGTCCTTGACCGCGGCAAGCGGCTGGAGCAGATGGTCGGCTTTTCCGGATCTCACGGCGAAAGCAACCAACAGCCGTTCACGAGACGGGACAAAATCACGCAGAATCACAGCGAGTTGATACCCGAATGTGTCGGCGTCGTCGATCGCGACCATCAACGGGCCGTCAAACTCGTTGAGTCGCTTCCGCAGTAGCCCTGGAGCGACGGTTGAATCCCGATCGATCCACAACACTGGCACCCCTGAGTTGGAGACCTCAAGTGCCAGTCTCATGAGTGTTGTGCTTTTTCCCGAGCCAGCCGTCCCGGTGATCAGTACCGCCGTCCCCTGAAGGGCGCCATCGAGCACACCCGTTGCCGTCTCGAGCAAAGCCGCGTCACCGCTCCTCACTATGGCGCGCCCGGAGAGCAGGTCAGACCAATGCGGTTCCGCGCCGATGAGATAGTCGGTCTGAAGTGTCGGTCGTTCCGTGGCCAGCTCGCTCACGAGAGGGAGGCCGGGACGGCCGACACTGGCGTCGTAGGTCTTCAGGAAGACATGCCCTTTCGTCGCCTCCTCAGTCAAGGCCGCAAGGACCTCGCTCGCGAATGCCTCACCAGTACACTCAAGCCAGTCGACATTCAAGGCGCCGAGTATGTCAGCTCGCGCCCTCGAAAGGCTGGGGGTTACCAACACCGATCCGGGCGGCAGAACCTCCGTCTCCACTCGTTGCCGCCTTCGCATCTCGATGTGGTGCCACAGGGCGGATTCATGAAGAGTTGTCCCAACGTACACCACAGGTCGCGACCTGATGTCAGCAGCGCACCTGGCGTACCACGAGTCGTGGATCGCACTGCGCTCAGCGTACTGCTGCTCGGAGAACGTTAAATGCTCTGGCCTGCCACCTACCATCCCGTTGAGGTGCACAATCTCGAGTGATGCCCCACCGGTCGTACTCTGAGCGGCCCCGGCGTCCATGGCCGTTGCGGAAATCGCGACCGGATGCCGCGGCAGATCGAATTGGTTCGCAGCAGCAAGCTCAAGGTCGTCGAGGTTCAACGTATACACTCGATACCACGGCATCGAGAAATAGAGTCTGTAGTAAGCAGGGAGGGAATCCGGCCGAATGGAGAGCCGTGAGGTTAAGAGGTTGACGACCGCTGCCCGGTCAGCCCTCAAAGCGACGGCGTAGGCGTCGCCCAGAGTCGCGGACTCGTCGAGAGGATCGCCGGGATACGCGATGCCCAGAAGAAGGTCTCGCAGTTCCGAACTTGAAGGGACCCGATCACCAGATCGCGTCCCAGCGTCGCCTGAGAAGCCCGCGCCCGTGAACAGGACGAGCTGTCCGCGACTCATCTGGCTTCGGACTCGCGCAATGACTCTCGCAACATCGACCACGTAGGGCCTCACTCTGGTTACCGGCAAGCACGGACGCGTCTGGGCCTGACATCCTGGGCGGCGAAGGCCACTGGCCGACTGCATTCTACCAACGTCAGGTCAGACGAAAGGTCTCGCGGCGACTCGTGTCGGCTGGCCGTTCGGCTGCCGCACTCTGGCGCGGCAGCCTGGCGGCCATGTCCTTCAGGAAGCGCTGGCGGCGCCCATCTGTTCCTCCATTGCCACGTATGCACGCAACACGGCGTCTCGGATGGGGTCCTGGGCGTTGGGGTCCATCACCGGACGTAGCAGCGAGAAGCTGCGGCGCTCGCCGTGGACGGTGAATTGGCGTGCGGGGAACGTCACGTTGCGACCATTCCCGTCGCGCCGCTGCCAGACGGCGAAGCCAATCAGCTTGAGGCCATCCAGCTCGCCGCCGGTGAAGTGCACCTCGGCGTCGGCCAGCTTCCCGGGCGGGATGTTGCGGTCGTTGGGCAGGATGCGAACGGTCGTGCGAACTGTGCTCTCCATGGTTCTTCTCCTTGTGAATGCCGTCAGTCCGGACGGTGCGGTTGTTCAACTGGCACGTGCGAAGTCGGGATCCACGGTGAACGGCGCCTTCAGGCGCTGCCAGAGCCAAAGCTCCAGCGTGTTCAGGCTGACGAGCACGTTGTCTGGCATCGCGAGTTGGTGCCCGCCCTCGCTGTAGCGGGCGCGTTGCCAGGTGAGCTCGACGGCGTCGATGAGCACCAAGCGCGCGGATGTTCTGGGGCGGAACGTGTCGAGTCCGTTCGGATCGAAGGCGAAGCCAGCCAGGTCGTTGACCGTGGATTCGTAGAGCGTCATCGTCGATGGCGCGTCGAGCGTGGCCGGTGCCGTCGTGATGTAGGCGTGATAAAACCGCACCTGTTGGCCGATCGCCACCGTGACGTGCGGGGTGACCGCGGTCGTGCGCATGGGTTCTCTCCTTTCTGGGTCGATGTGCTGAGCAGTCCTGCCGGCCATCACGTAAGTGCCAGGACTGGCGACGCGCAGGCGCCCGTCAAGCCCGATAGCCCCAACGGGGTCGGCGCCTTGCGCCGAGGCTTGACGGGGCCGAGCGGCGCCGTACGATCGCGAGTCGTGATGGCCGGCGGTGTCTGGACGCGCGTGCGGGTTCAGGGCGCGAGAGCGCTGATGGCTCCCGACTCGCGGAAGCTGTAGTAGCGCTCGCCTTCGCCGACGATCAGATGGTCCGGCAGCGGCATGTCGAGAATGGCTGCCGCACTCACGAGTCGTCTCGTCAGTGCGACGTCCTCGGCACTCGGTGTGGGATCGCCGCTCGGGTGGTTGTGCACGACGATCAAACCGGTTGTCCCCGGCGTGAGACACGCCGGAACGAAGACGTCTGGCATCGAGATCGGTGTGCTCGAACGAGTTCCGCGTGAGAGCACGTGCCACGCAAGCAGACGTAGTCGCGTAGACATGCATGCCACGCCGAAGACCTCGACGACCTGGTCCGCAATCAGTGGCGCCAACGCGGCGATGGCGATGCTCGGCGTGCTCAGCGTCAGTGTGGATGTCCCGACGATGTGGCCCGAGGCTTCCCTGAGTGGTCGGTAGGTGCAGACCAGTTCGCGGACACGGTGGGTGGACATCGCGGCGCGGGCGGCGAGTGTTCTGACAGTCATGGCTGGTGCCTTTCGTTGACGCAGCGACTCGCCATCCGTCGGACGCACGAGTGCCGCTGCCGTGACGACGGGATCCGTCGTGACGGGATGAGGTGAACGTGGATGCAGAGCGAGTGACCTGGCGCATGGCGACACCTCGGGATGGAGCAAGACCCGGCTCTGGTGAGCGGAGGCGACGGCATGCGGCGAGGCCGCGTGCGAGGAAGGCGTCCGACGGCGTCGGACTGCGCGGTTGGAATGAGCCGTGCGGGCGACGCCCGCACGGCCACTACCGCGTCAATGCACGAGGGTCAGGAGACGACCAGCGGCGCGATCGAGAGCGAAGCGTCCGTCCTGCCAGGGCGTGCGCTGGCTGACTCGCGTCAGTCCCTGCACGTAGCCCCACAACGAACGAGGATTCGACTCGTACTGTTCCGCAAGCGTGTACGCCTCCGTGGCCTGCTTGACCGACAGGTCGACTCGCTGAGTGACCGCGTCGATCACCGCCTCGCGCGTCGGACCGAGCTCCTGAGTCGTAGCCCGCAGGAGCACGGTGCGATCGACGGACGGGTCGGCGTCGAGGGCCGCACGGATTCCCTCGAGTGAGGTCGTCCACGCGTCCTGAATCGACGTCCCCACGTGGCGGCGCCGGAAGCCGGCCACGTGCTGAAACCCCCAAATGAGATGATTCGCGCAAACGGCACGAAAGAGGAACACATCGAGGGTCAAGGCAGCGGCGCCCACATCGCTGTTCCGGAGGATGAACCCGCGAAACAGGCCGGCCTGGGTGTGATCACTCGGATCCTCGAGGTCGCGATTGCCATCGACGAGGAAGAGGAACATGTCCCGATCTCCCAGATAGGCACCGGACGGAACCCGTTCGGCACCGAAGACGCCGTCCTTGTAGCCGAGCGGCAACTGCCAGGCAGGGTGTGCAGCCATGAGGTCGAGCACCCGGCCGGCCAGCTCGTCGTGGTGGACCCTGGCGTACCTCGTCGAGGTGATCGCGTGGACCGTCCGCGGAACGTCACATTCGACGAAGAGCTGGTGCTCGTCGCGCCGTTGACGCCGAAGCCCGAAGTTGATCGCGTCAGACGCGATCGGCGCGGGCAGTGTCCGGAGGTACTTCGGCGGGCCACCGGCGATGCCGGCCAGCTGCTCGAAGCTCCAGTGCGTCAGTCCGAGTCGAATGCCGGATGCGTCATTGAGTACGAGCGCATCGGAGGCGACGGCCTCGGTCCGAAGGTCGATCGTGTCGATCGCGCGCGCATCGATGCGCGCGCGACGGCTGCGTGCGGCGTCATAGAGCGCCGCGACGCTGGAGTACCGTTCGTCGGGTGGCCTGGTGGCCCATTCCCGATGGGCGGTGTACGCGGAAACAGCAGACACAAGTGCTCCGTTCATGGGTGTGCTCCTTGTCAGTGCCCGGTGGGCGGTTGAGGGGAGGACGGGCTCCACGTCGCGGGACGATGCGTGGAGGGGTGGCCAGGGAGGCCACAGGAAAGGAATCAGACCCGAACGGTGTCAGTGGATCAGACGTTGCTCATGCAGTGCTCCTGGAAACAGGTCTATGCGTCAGGCGAGTGGTACTCGCGACGCAGTGGCACGGCTCCAACCGTCTGCGTGACCACGAAGGTGTACTGAATGAGTCGCGGTGCCTGTGGATCGACGAGCCACGCGAGTTCGCGCACATGGAGGACGACGGTGGCCGCTGGCACCGCCGCCTGCATCTCCTGCAGGCGGGCCCATTGTGGTGCGGTGGCCTTCGTGGCCCGGTGCCCGTTGGACTTGAAGTCGGTCGGCGCCACTACCGCATCCGCGTACCGCGGTGACTGTCGAAGGAACGCCTGGAGGCACAGCCCGCGATCACGCACATAGCGCGGGTACGCGGCCAGCGGCGCGAATGCCTCGTCGGTCATCGCCTCGATAGCCTCGTCCATCGGCAGCAACCCCGCGGCGTGCCGCGCCTGCTGCTCGGACGATCCGTGCGCCGACACCCAAGCAGCGATCGCCTGCATCCGTTCCTCATGGACCCGCAGGCCCTCGGTCACCTGCGCCTGTCGAATGGCGCGAGTATTCTGCAGGTCCGCACGAAACCGTCGATGCGCTTCGGCCGGCACGTCACGCGCCGGAAGCTCCGTATCGTTCGCGTCGAACTGCACGCGCCCGCGGGCAGTGACGATCACGCAGCGCGACGGCGACGGCGACGGATGCACCATGGCGCGCTGCGCAGGGTCGCCGAGAAACGCTGCCGCGACGTCGTTTCGCCAGTCGCGCTCGGCCTCACGACGCTTCGCGCGCCACGAGAGGTGCTCGGCCTCGTAGGCGCGCCCCAGCTCGTGGTTCCGGGCCGCATCCTTGAACAGTTGGTCGAGCGTCGGCGGCGCGTCGTATGACGGCGGTTCGTCGATGCGACGGACGCGCTGGGCGTCATCGACCTCGAAGCGTGGACTCAGCTTGAGTCGCGCCTCACCCCTGGCATTCACGTTGACGAGGTGCAGGCGATTTGCCGGAACGGACACCTGGAGCCGCTGAACGGTGTGTCCGTCGCCTCCCTGGAGCAGTGACGCCTTTCGACCGCTCTCAGAGAGATGGTAGACGGCGGTCACAGCAAGCGCTCGGCCGCCGTCCGGCGCCGTGGCGGGCACCAACGACACGAGTTCAGGGCGGCGGATGACGGTGGGCGACGCAGTCTCCATGGCGATGGTCCTCAGCGAGCCGACAGTGAATCGAACGTCCGCCTGTCCACGCCGCGTCGGAGGGCGCCTGCGTGGACGCGGCGGAAAGGGCCCAGGCGACGGCCCGAGGGCGCGTCACCTGGGATGCCTGAAGGTGTCAGGCCGGAACCTCGGCGTTGGCGTACGCCTCGAGGATCAGGTCCCGAATCGCCTCCTGGGTGCTCGCCTCCCCGTTGGAGGGGCGAAGCAGCGCGAAGCTCCGGCGTTCTCCGTTGACCGAGTACTGCCGGGCCGGGAACGTCACGTTGCGCCCTCCGCTACGTCGTTCCCAGACGGCGAAGCCGACCAGCTTGAGCCCCTTGAACGGACCCGAATCGGCTTCGAAGACCACCTCCGCGTCGGCGAGCTTCCCGGCGGGCGTGCTCGCGGTATTGGGAAGGATCTTCACGGACACCACGGCTGTGCTGTGCTTGGACATGGGCTCTCCTTGGACGCCGACGATCGGAAACCGACGGCGTGGTTGCGTTCGCGCGGATCAGGCTGATGCCGCGGAACAGGGCGGGACGTGCGACCCGTGGGGTGCGCACGTGGTGACGGAAAACCGTCTCGGACTCTTAGATGAACGCTCGATTGCTGGCGAATCTTTCAAGGCCGCCCGGGCGGGCGATGGGAGTCGCGAGCTACGACTGGGGAGGGCGCGGGAGCCCATACTCGACAGTGAGTGTCGTCCCGGATCCTTTCGGAGGAGACTGGATGACGCGATCGCCAGGCAGCATCGCTTTTCTCATCGCATTGCAGCAACTCGGGACCCGCTGCTGCCCGCCAGCCTGACGATGAAGGTCACCGGCTCGAACCTGCAGCGACCGCTTCCCAGCAACCTCCGCTTCGCGAAGGGTCTCAGCCAGCACCCTTTCGAATGGCGCCGTCGCCTTGATTGGCGTGGCTGCTGGAGTGGGTCCTTCTAGCACATTGACGGACCGGCCCCGAGCACGATTCCACGGAGGAGTGTCGCGCGCCAAGATGGCGGCCTCCACTCCCCGGTGCTCGGGCGTACGCAAGAACCAGACGACGACGTCGGCACCGCCTTTGACGGATTGAAGCACTAGGTTGTTGATCCGGCAGTTCGTTGCCTGGCCATCTCGATGGCAGTTCCTCGCAGCGATGTCCCCGTACCCGCCCGGACCCATCCGCGTCTGAAGGTTGCGGCACTCGCCAACGTACTTCGCCTCGCCAGCAACGACCAGGACATACACTCCTGACACCGACGGAGCGTTCGACAACTGAAAAGTGCAGAACGGGCCGTTTCCGTACTTGTTTCTTTCTACGTCCGCGTCGAGGGAGTGGGTGTACTCCACTGGCAGTCCATCCGCACCGCGTCGTAGCGCAAGAGGGCCCACTTCCTCGAACGGGTGTCCGAACATGAGTCGTGGCACGTTGCGCGAATGATAGTTCAGCCCAACGTCCTACGCGCGCTGCGCACCTTGGTCGCCAAGTCTCGGTCGCTCCATGGCGGCACGCAGGTCGCGTTCCACTCCATGAGCACCTTCAGCACTTCCTGATCCGTCAGATCGAAATGCCGCAGCAGTCTGCAGCAGACGCGAAACGTCGTGACGTCACCTCGCTGTCCCTCAACCGCCGGAGGCGTTGCCGCCAGATAGCGACGGGCTCGCTCAACCATCGGCACACGCTCGACGTGTCGTGGCACTCGCGAGATACCCACTGTCACTGTCCGAACGTCCGGAAAGGCGTCGCATCCAAATGTCGCACCCTGTCGACGGTCGTCGAGTTCGACGAGTTGAGGTGGGTTGTACTTGTGATTGAACAATCCCGGCAACCGGGTCATCTGCGCGACCGATGTCGCTGCCACGTCCGTGCCCAGCTCGCGGGCCAGCTGCTTCTGAAGCACCTCAGCGCGCTCGACCGTGAACCCTGCGATTCGCCAAAGGACATGCCCGCGGTCCTTCGACGACCGCAAGACCAATGAGGGGATTGGTAAGTCTCGTCTGTCATCTACGATGCCGAGGACGCGGTCAACGCCCTCATCTGCATCGAGGAACAGATGCCGCACGGCGCTCACCGATTCTCGTGTCCGCGACCGCCGACCTGGAGTGAGCGCGTTGACGCTGACGAATACGTTGAACCGTCGCGCGTTCTTGAACCGCAGCCAGCTCTGGAATCTCGGGTCGAGCACCATACCCACGGGGCCGACGCGCTGGACGGCCTCGCCCGTGTTGGAGTGCTTCAGGAGCACGGCAATCCAGTCGTCCGGCAGGAACGCTCTCCTCAGGAACCGCAGCGGCGCATCGCGATCGATCCGCACAGCTTCCTCACTGCTTCGTAAGCACCATCGTTCCGGAGAACGTGGCGAGTTGACAGTCGCTGCCGTTGAAGTCGGCTTCGATGCGGCTGGCCTGAGCCATCCCGATGCTGGCGAAGGTTCCACGACACCCACGCGGTGAGTTGTACTCGCCCTGGGTACTGATCGATGTCGGTGGTGCGTTCCCGGGCGTCAGCGCCGTGGATGCCGTCGTCTCCATCGCCAACCAGGGGTTCTGCGAGCGGATCGTGGTTGTGAACGTCTGGAGGTTGGTCTGTGGAACGACGCTGAACGTCCAGGTCATAGGGCCTGTGGTCGGCGGTGGCGCATTGGGGTCGCCCGGATTGACCTGAATGGTGACCGTTCCCGTCCACGTCCCCGTCAGGAACGAGGACGGCGATGGCGACGTCGGCGACGTCGATCCCCCGCCACAGCCCGCCAGCAGAAGAAAGAGGGCGATAGGCATCGCCCGGATCCCGTGCACTCGCAGCCACATGGGACACCTCCTTTCCTTTCCCTACACTCCGGAGGACCACGCCTCCAGTACGAACTGCTCGTTCTGCGCGTCATACCGGCGAAGACTGACCACCTCTGTCACGACACGTCGCCCGTCCTGACGCGCGATGTGGACGACCAAGTGAATCGCCAGCGCGATGGCTTCGCGCGTGCTCCGATGTGGCAGGCCGACGTTCGCCGTGAGCACGCAATGCGCCAAGCGCGTCAGCGCCTGCTCAGCCGAGTTCGCGTGGATCGTGCTGAGGCTCCCCAGGTGGCCGGTATTCAGCCCCTGAAGCAGGTCGAACGCTTCCGCACCGCGTACTTCGCCAACCAGGATCCGGTCCGGCCGATGTCGCAGGGTGGCCCGCAGGAGGTCGGAGATGGTCACCGCGGGTAACGGCGCCTCCTGGCCGAGCGGCGCCTGTGCGCGCCGCGCCTCGAACCGCACCAGGTTGGGCTTGTCGATGAGGATCTCGGACGTCTCCTCGATCAGCACGATCCGATCCCTCGCGGGAATCGTCGCCGCCAGCGCATTCAGCAGCGTCGTCTTGCCGGTCCCTGTTCCTCCGGAAATGAGAATGTTCCGCCGATCGACGACGGCTTGGCGCAGCGCGTCAGCGAGACTGGAAGTCAACGTCCCGACCGAGACGAGTTCCTCCAACGAGTACCGATGAGTGAACTTCCTCACCGTCAGCGTCGGCCCATCGATTGAGCACGGCGGGAACATGGCGGCGACCCGCGAGCCATCTTCGAGCCGGGCATCGAGCATCGGTTGGTGATCGGAGATCTCGTCACCGCATGCCCGGGCAATGTTCTTGATGGCGACGGTCAGGTTGCGGACTTCGAGCGTGCGGTCGGGAACGGCCTCGACCGTTCCGGCACGCTCCACGAACACCTTGCGCCCGCCACCGTTGACCATCACTTCGGTCACAGTCGGGTCCACCAGCAGGTCCTCGATGGGCCTCAGGAACGGCAGGATGCGGTCGAGACTGCTCACAGCGCGCCTCGCTCGAGATGATCGAAATAGCTCTGTCGGACGTCCAGGTAGTACGGCTTCAGGTAACAGAACTGCGGGGGGAGGGGGTTGAGGCCATCATACGGCAACGCCACGGCCTGCGCGTTCTGTAGCTCGGTGAAGATGCGCGGCTGAAAAACGTAGTCCGATTCGAAGCTGTAGCTCTTACTGGCGCTCAGGGTTTGCTTCGGAGCCGCGGCTCGGCCCGTGAGCCAGGAGATGTGCGCGCCCTGGTCGGCCTCGGCGAGCGTGTACCGCATCTTCAGCCTGTCGTCCTTCCCGCACAACTCCGCGGCCATGCGCGCGGTGAACTCGTCGCTGGTCGCCAGGAACAGCTTCGTGCGGAAACACTGCACAAGCGTGCGCCAGCTCTCGTCGCCCCCCAGGGCTGACCGAAGCGAGCTCAGACTCTGCGTCGCGACGATCGGGATGAGTCGTGCCTGGCGCGACAGCGCAAACGCCCGTTCATCTCCGGTCGGATCCGTTTCGCCGACCGTCGCGAACGCGTGGTACTCGTCTGCAACGAAGAGCACATCGCGCCACGACCGTTCGGGATGCTCGGTCATCTGCGGGATGCGCTGCAGGACGGCGCGTTGAAAGTCCAGCTTCAGCATCACACCAAGGCCACGGGCAAGAGCAGGATTCAATGCCACGGGGAAGTTGAGGCCAAGAACATGCCCCGTCTCGAGCAGGTCCTCGAGCGGCGGCAGCGGGCGCGGCTGTCCCGGCTCGGGGGGCTTGGCGTAGGCAGACCGTGGCGGACAGAAGGCACGGTACACATCCGGGTTCTCGTCGAACAGCGAGAGGAACACCACTGCGCCCTCGACAATCGACGAGCGCACCTTCGGATCGAGCCTCGCCCATGCGCTGTAGTACCAACGCTCGATTGCCTCCAATCGGTGCCACCTGTCGGCCGCGATCGCGGCATCACCTGTACGGACCGTGAACGGCAAACCCTTCTCAGCGAGGTACGTCTCGAGCTCTGCGTCGTACGGATGCGCCATGTGGGCACCGTCGAACCGGACCCACAACGTCCAAGGCGCCTGCTTCAGATGGAGTGCGTGTTCGACCTGCGGCACGACCAGGACGTCACCGGGATTCTTGAACTGCGCTTGCAGCGCGCGGATGTTCTTGTCGATCAGTTTCTCGTCGATGATGTAGCGGTACACCTCGGCCAGCGTGGTGTACCCGTCCGTGATCCTCCGGAGCGAGATCACGAACTTCAGCAGGTCGGTGTATGCCTGTTGCCAGAACGGCTCTTTGGACCTCCCGAACAGGTTGTTCAGAAGCGTGGCAATCGCATAGGCCACGGCGTAGGGGTCGAGATCGTTGTGCAGCGGGTTGTAGCAGACGCCGCTGTTGAGTCCGACTTCGACGTAGTCGGCTTCGCGCCCGGCGCGAACCAGGATGCCGCGCACCTGCCGGCAGAAGTCGCCCTTTACCTCCAGCACGAGGCCGCCCATCTTGTGGTCGGAGTCCTTCGCACGCCAGCGCAGCAACTGGTCGACGTACGGGTACATGCACGCGGATGTCTTGCCAGTCCCGACTGCACCGAGGATCAGGATGCCGGTGTAGAGGCCCCGCTGCGGAATCGTGAGCCACGTCGGCTCCGGCGCACGTCCGGGCGTTGTCGCGCTGTGCGCTTCCCCAAGGACGAGCATCGGCGTCGGCCGTGCGTCCGGCTCTGGATAGGGCGGCAGATCGCGGTACGAAACTGACGGGAGCGAGCGGAAGACGACGATGGTCACGAAGGATGCGAGCATCGACGCCAGGACGTAGGGTGTGGTGAACCAGAGCGTGGCATAGCCGTAGGTCAGCACCTGGAACACATGGGGCCTGCGCGCAGCGATGAGCGCGAGGAACGGATTGTCGACCTGCACAGGAAAGGCGTGCAGGCCCCATGCGCCGACGGCGGTGGCGATCACCAGTGCGAGGATGGAGCGATTGTCGAGGATGGACCGTAGCATCGCCTGCACCGTATCAATGCGCGCCCGCCTGGCTGGACGTCAGAGCCGAGCTGTCACCGGGTGCCACGGCGATCGCCGGTGCGCGGCGATTGGGAGGGCGGCGCCGCCGACCGCCGTCCATCGCAGCAGGCACGTACGAGTCCGGATTGGCGGCACGCCACTGCAGGAACTCCTTGTCCTTGGCGAGGACGGTATCGACGACCTGGTTGAGGACGTACTCAGTGGACTCACCGATGAACCGTGCGTACGCGTACAGCGTCTCGTTTGTCTCGTGGTCCAACCGGGTGCGGTGTCGGACCAAGCGCTTGCCACGTGATCGCGGTTTGATCAGAGCCATGAGGGACTCTCCTTATCCGTAAGGGAACGACCATCACGATCGGCTGCGGCCTGGCATGACATGCGACACCGGAGCGATCACCTCGTGCGCGCGTTCGATGCGGCCGGTAGCCGACACCAATCGCGGGCCAGAACTTGCGGAACAGACTGGGCACGCAGTCGGGGGCGTGAGCGACCCTCCGAGTCGGTGGCGGAGCCACAGGCACGCCACGCAGGGTGGGGTCGCTCACGCCCCGACTGTCCTGCTGTCCACGTGCCGCGGGCGGCAAGGACCGCCGCCCGGTGCCCGCGACGGCTGTGCGCGCTCGAGCGCCTAACCCGCACGGACGCAACGACTAGGTCCCGCACAAATCGCTTAGCCACGCGTCCTCTGACCGTCGCGATGACCTGGTCCGGCGGCCGCGGCGGGTGAAACGCGCACGTTGGCGCCTCTTCCCCTGTCTCTTCCCTATGACGGCCGCCTCACGCCGTCGCCAGCAGGGGAGAGAGATGACGATATCGATGCGTCAGCACGCGGCATTCGAGCTGCCCGACGCACCTGGCGATCACGTCTGCCAACGAAGGGGACACCGACGCCTGGACCACCGCGTCTCCACGCTCCCTCCAGACTCGATACAGCGCCTGAAATCGAGGTGCGGCGAAGGCTTCCGTTGCCCGAAGGAAGCGTGGATCACGCGTGCCGACGCCAGCCTGCCTCGCGTCGAAGTACCAGCGCAGTTCGTCGCGAGTCGCGGGTCGAAGCGGCATCGCCAGCTGCTCGAGGAAGGCGGCTGTGTAGACTCCTGTCGCCTTGGCCAGGTGCTGGGGGACGAGCAGACGAATGGCCCACGCTGGCAGCGCCCGTAGCAGGTCGGCGTGATGCTCGAGAAATGTCCGGAACTCGACTGGTGATGGACGGGTCATCAAGTAGAGAAACACCGTCGTGCGTTCGTCCGGCGAGACGCCAATGGGCAGCTTGTCCACGAAGTAGCGCACGGTGGAGGTACCGACCCCCCGGTAGGTCACCGAGGGCAAGTCTTCGCGCGGAATGGGACGGCTCAGAGTGAAGTGGTTGACCTTGTCCCTCTCTGTGCCAAGCCATGTGACCTGCCGGTCTTCGAGCACCGCGTCGAGCACCATCAGGCGCTCGATAGCTCTTGCCAGCGCCATGGGCTTGCGATGGCGGTTGTCCGGATCGCCGATCGCCTCGTACAGAGGCCGGTAGTGCACGTGGTAGATCAGAGCGCGATTGTGTCCACAGGGTCTGACGGTCGCCATCTTGCGTGCCAGCAGGCGGGCGAAGAAGTCGTGCGTCTTCTGCCCGTACGCGATTCGCCCGAAGGCGCAGTAGTGACGGGCCATGCAGACACCGCTGTGCAGCATCAGCGTTGTCAGGAAGCCGGCCTGCCGCGTGGTGAAGCCATGGGCTTCGACGGCGTCAACGCGCTCGGCCCACGTCACCGCAGCACCTCCTCGGCAAGGTGCGGGTCCGGCCCGCGACGACTGCCAGAGCGCCCGCCGCGGCCTCCGACTCGACCGCCAGACGATCGGTACCGGGTGAAGCCAGCGCTGGCCTTGCCCGACGCTTGAAGCCCGCGGTAGTGAAGCGTCGTCACCTCGATGTCCTCGATCTCACGGCGGCCATCGAGTATCTCCAGTTCGAGGCGCAGATCAGGGAACTGGACATGGCCGTCACGCATGGAGAGGTCGTGCTCTTCGGCCCATGCACGGACTTCCTCGCTTGTCCGCTTGACCCGTCCATCCGAATCGGATCGGCCGCGGTTGGGCTCCTGGAGGAAGCGCTGATATTCGCGCTTTAGGTCCTGCTCCAGGACGACGCGGAGAATCCGTGCCTCGCGCTCGGCTTGCCGTTCGGCGCTCCGTTCGAAGGCTCTGTACACCTGGGTGTCATGTGCCAGTTCACGCGTGCGAAGCACACCGGCGTGGAAGGTCTGGGCGGGCTCGTGGTCCGGACGGCGGTGAGCCTCGAGCAGCTGCTTGCCGCGCTGTGTCAGCGTCACGACGGGCGTGCGGCTATCGCGCTCAGTCGGCGCGATGGTGGTGATCAAGCCGCTCGCCCTGAGGCTGCGGAGGTCCCCCTTCCACAACGCGGCGGCCTCATCGCGGTCATCACGAAGGTCGTCTACCGCAACGATCCTGAAGGCCCCGACGGTGGCCAGAGTCCGTACCTCTGAGCCCCTCAGGTCGTAGGTTTCGTTGCCGAGAAGTACGGTCTCGCGTTCCCGGCCCTGAGGCAGGTCAAGTCCCTCCGTGAAAACATCGCGGGGATCACGGCTGGTCCGCTCACGAGCGTCATACGTGCTCCCTCCTCGGCCCGGACTCGGCCGTCCTGGCGAGTCGATCGATCGAGGGTCAAACTCGTCCCACATGGCATCACCTCACCTTCGTTTCAGGTAGGGCCTCAGGTCCTCGTGGACGCCGTCGGACGTGCCGAGCTGACGATCCACATGCGTGAGCTTCCGACCTGCATCGCGAAGAAAGAGCCAGCGGGAGATGCCGTAGAACAGAGCGCAGAGATTCAGGAACAGGAGCAGGGTTCCGCCGCCGAGGACCTCGGCATGTCGGCGGAACAGGGTTGCCTTGTACGGCGCGAGGAAGGTGAGCTCCGCCGCCAGCCAGGAGGCGATCAGGAACACGACGAGCGCCGCCAGGAACGCGGAGTTGGCAATCACCGCCCCGCCTCCTCGAACGCCTGGTCGACTCGGAAGTACGCAATCTGCAGCCCGAGCGGGTTGACCCGGACGAACTCGTTGGGCACGTGGTCGCGAAGGGCAAAGTCGATCTGCGCGACGTAGGTCTCCCGCGAACGCTCATGACGTGTGCCGGGCGTATAGAACACCTTCTGGAAGCTGACCGCTGCCTTGTACGGCGCCGTCGTCAGCTCGCTGAGGCTGACGTTCTGAACGACGACGTCGACCTCGTCGGCCGATGGCGTGGTGAGGAACGTTTCTAGAGTCCGGCTCTGGTCGTTCTGAGCGATAGTGGCGTCGGCCAGCGTGGGTTCCAGAAACAGCAGGGAGTCGGGGTACTCCCGCTGAACGGTCGCCCTGATTCGACTGAAGTGCTTCACGATGAACTGCGTCAGGAAGTAGCGCAGTTCAGGCGGCTGCGGCGCATAGCGGGTCGCGTCGTACGCGACGGCCTCGGCCCGCCCGACGTCATCGATCCGAATCACGAGTGGCTTGACCTGAGCGTAGCGGGTCATCGTGTAGACGTTGAGGCCAATGAGGCCAAGCGCAATCAACGACACCAGAACCAGCGCAATCTTCAGGTAGGTGTTCAGCACGAGGGCCGACCCGTACACCTCCACGAACTGGCGCTTCGCGTTGTCCAGGCTCTTGGGTGCGATGTCGGCGACTGTTGCGGACATGCCAGAGTCCTCAGGCTCCCCACGAGCCCTTCAGCAAGTGGTACCCGGTCCACACCACTCCGCACGCCAGCCCGATCAGCATCGCGACGAGAATGGCGATGAAGAGGACTCGCGTGAGTTCAGGAGAAGCCGTCTCCTCGTGGTCAGTTCGTGTCGGACCGTGCGGTCGATGTGCCATGGTCACTCCCCTAGCGGCGACTGAAGATGCGGCCGACCGCGACACGAGGCGACAGGATGCTCTCGCCACCGCCACCCGTGAAGATGTTGCTTGTGAGCGACGGCACAAGCAGCATTCCAAGGACGAACGTCCCGACAACGGCCACCGCCTGAAGGGCGTAGACCCCATATTCTGCCTGGGTGATCATCGGCGGCAAGGTCGTGACGTAACGGTAGACGAACTGCTCGAAGATCATCAGGAACGCCACCGCCACCACGGGGATGAACGAGTACTGGATGAATGCCTTCAGCCAGCCCCAGAACAGCCAGTCGAGCTTGGGCACGATGAAGAAAGGCACGAAGATCGGACCGAGCAAGGCGCACACGGCACTGGCAATCAGGCCGAACGCAATCACGGCGAGAGAGATGCCCTTTGCCAGGGCCACCAGCAGCAGAACCGTCCAGTAGATCAAGTTCGCGAGGATCGACCACGGGTCCGGCTGCATGAAGTGCGCGCTGAGCTCGTCGAGGTGTCGATAGATGTTGTCGAAGGCCCGGGCTTCAAGCACCGACTGGAAGTAGTGCGCCTGGTCGGTGATCAGGTTGCTGAACGACACACCGATTCCCGGCATCGGCGTTTCGTAGAAGGTGATAAAGGCGTAACCGAACGACACGAACAGCAGCAGCTTCGCGAAATCGAACATGTGTTCGCCGAGTCCATCGTGCGAGAACATCATCTTTATGCCGTGCCACGTGATGATGATGGTGGCGAACGCGATGAACAGCCGGAATCCGAACCGGATGAACTCCGGCTCATAGGTCAGCAAGAGATTCGCGATGGCCTGCTGGACCGTGGGTAGAAGGTTGAGCGAAGGCTGGGTTGGCATCGTCTCTCTCCCTCGGCTCTACGGCTGCCTCCAGGTACGCAGGGCATCGCCCGCGCCGGTCACCATGGCTTCGTTCGCGGCTGCACGAGTGCGCCAGGTCACAAGCTGCATGTTCATGGCGGAAGCGTCGGCGTCCCGCGCCCGCTTGTTCTCCATGAGGAGCTGTTCCACAACTCCGGTCAGAAGTTGGCCTCGCGCCTCGCGCTGACGAGCGCCGATGAGCACGGCGCCGCTGATCTTGTCGAGCACGGCCGTCGTGCTCTGCTCAAGCGTCCCATTCGTCACGTCCCGTTCGAGGCCGTCGATGGCTCGCAGTTCGCGGCGCCCATTCAGCCGGGTCTGCCCGCTCTGATGCGTAGCCGTGATGATGACGGCGTCGGACGCGTTGAGGGTGGCAAGCCGCGCGGCGAAAGACCGACGGGCGTCTGCCGGCAACCGGCTCATTGCCTCCTCGGCCGGAAGGACGGGATGGCTGATGGCCAAGTATGCGGTTCCGGCCGCGTCTCCATAGTTGAGGGCTGCGTGATAGGGACGGGCGAAGTGGAAGACCTCGGGGTTCTCGAAGTCGTGCGTCCGCCATCGAGGCGGGTCTGGAACGCCGTACTTCCGGAGGTCAGTGAACATGCTAAGCCGCTGTGCCATCCGCCGGAGTTGGCTGTGCTGATCGCGTTGAAGGAGATACTGGTACTCCTTCACAACCGCCGTGATCCGCGCCTGGATCACGTTCGCGACGTCCGTCACCGGGATCTGTGCGCGAACCTCGCCGGCCGCGACGAGCATGAGAACGAGTAGAAGGGTGAGGCGACGCATGACTCTCTCCTTCCTCACGGCTGACGCCACGTTCGCAGCGCGTCGCCAGCGCCGGCGACGAGCGCTTCGTTGGCGGCGCGTCCGTCACGCCATGTGACCAGCTGCATGTTCATCGTGGAGGCCTCGGTGTCACGCTGCCGCTTACCGCGCGCCAGCATCTGCTCGAGTGCGTGGGACAGCAGCTGGTTCGTTGCCATGTCCTGCCGGCGGGCGAGCAGTTCGCCGCCGGCGATCTTGTCAAGGATGGCCGTCATCTCGTGGTAGCGGAGCAGGCCGTTGAGCACGTCCGATTCCATCTCGCGAACGGCGTTCTGAAGCTGGTCCTGGTAGCCTCGCAACGCTCCGACCTGGTGGCCGGCCATCATCGCGACCGAGTCGCTGACCTCGATGGTGGCGTACTGCCGTTCGAGCGTCCGGCGGGCGGCGGCAGTCAGTCCGCTTGAAGGAACGCCAGGACGTTCGAGCGGAACGGTCGAAGCGAAGTAGGCGGTGCCGGCCGGATCTCCGTTGTTGAGTGCCCGCAACCAGGTGCCGCCGTAGGTCCACCGGCTGGCGTCGTGCCGGACGATTCCGACAGGCGGCATCCGATAGTGCTCCATCGCCCCGAGTCCCCGAGACATCCTCATGATCGTCCGGTACTGTGCGCGCAACTCGTCGAGGTGACGCTGGACGCGCTGTGCGATGAGCACCGCCTGCGTCAGGTGGGCAGCGTCGGTGACCGGAATCTGCGCCCGAACCGGAACAGCCGGGCCAACGACTAGAACGAGCACGGCGACGATGGCAAGACGAGCAGACATAACACCTCCCGTCAGAAGCGACCGGGACCACCGACTCCGCCGACGGCGGGCAGTTCGAGATCGCTTGTCAGATAGACTTTCACCCGATGCCCCTCACGAATCGTGACGGTGGGGAGACGGTTCAGGAACCGGTTCATCACCTGCATGCTTGCCTGGGCGGTGGCGTCGGTTGCTCCGCCAGCGATCACGATCGTCCTGTCGCCGTCACCGCGTGACAGGCCAGCGGTGCCGATCCACTGCGCGAGACCGCTGATGAGCCCCACGGCTCCAGCCGCCCCGAACGTGGACCAGTAGTGGTGATTGACCTTGTCGCGCAATCCTGCATCCCCGATCTGGTTCAGGCCCATGAACTGGTCGAGGCGGTATGTCCGACCGTCCGGTTGAATCAAACGGTGCAGCGCAACCGCCAGGCGGGCTTCGCCGAGCGACTGCACCGGATGCGTCTCACCCAGAATGCGGGCGCCTGCGGGAATGACGACCTGATGGCCGCTGTGCGAATAGATCGGGTTCGTCACCAACAGGTTCACGGGAGCCGCCGAACTCCCGTCGAGACGGTTGGTCAGCACCGTATCGATGAGCGTGCCTTCGAGCAACCGATGTAGTGGGCCAGCTGCGCGAATGGGACCGGTCGATTCCGGCGTCTTCTGTTGCGGCGGGCTGACCACTGGTGCCGGCGAGGCGTCGGCCACCGCCGTGGGGCGAGGCGTGGTCATTGCACCTTTTTGAGTGGTGGCGCGCATCACGGCGTCGACTACCTCATCGAGTGAGGCATCGGTGGAGGTCCCTGGTTCACCGGTAGGCGATCGCGGCGCCGCGGCACCTGGCCGCTCGCTCTCAGGTCGCCGGCTGACCGCCACGTTGCTCGCGAACAGGCTCTCGTACTCGCGGCGGCGCCTGTCGGCTGCGATCGGATCCTCGGGCGCGGCCTGGGTCGGCTCGTTGTAGTACATCGCTGGCGGCTGACTGGGGGCCGTCTGCTCGGCGGCCTGAAGGTCGCGCAGCGCCTGGGCCTCCATTGTGCGCAGGCGGTCCTGGTAGTCGCGGACCCTGTCGGCGTTGGGCGTCTGTGGAACCACAGTCGCCGTCGTGGTCCCGGTCGGTGGAGCAGGTTGACCCACAAGCAGGATCACCAGCACGATGCCGACGGCGAGGCCCGCCATCAGCCAGGTCTGCATGTTCCGTGGCAGGACGCCTCGCGGTGGCACCCGGCGATCCGTCACCGGCGCCGTTCCCGGCGCGTCGGCATGTTCGGTCATCACCGTCACCTGTCCTGGAGCGAGAACGAGAACCGCTGGTCTCCAAGCGCGAGGTACCCACGATCAAGCACTTTGGGCACGACGAATGTACCCTCGCGGACCTGGAAGTTCACTACCGAGGGCTTGCCATCCTTCAACTCGTAGAGCGCCGGCAGTTCGTGTGCATCGGACTTCACGTAGGTGAACTGGCCGTCGTGCCACATCGCGCGGACGAAGAACGGACGCTCGTATTTCGCGGCACCGTAGGCAAAGTCCAGCGTCGTGGGGTAGTCGTTCCGGTACGCGGCCTTCGTCTCCTCGGCGTGTTGCTCGGCTGAGCGAATCGCAGCCTGCGCCTCCGTCAGTCGCGCTTCGAGGGCTTCGACGTGCGCGGCACTGAAGTAGCGCTGACGGCCACCTGTGGCGGTGGCCTCGCCAGCGACATACACCTTGAGATCGGGCGATGCCTTTGGATCGCCGCCTTCGTTCAGCAGGAACGAGTAGATCGCTCCGCTCGCGGTCACTAGGTTCAGGTTCGTCGCCGCGCCAGCCTTGGCGGGCTTCACGTGTGCGATGTTCTGGGTCGCGCTGATCACCCAGAAGTCTCGGTCGCCGCAGATGATGTCCAGAATCTCCTCGCTGTCCGGAAGGACGATCATCGTTGTGTAGCGTAGGCGCGTCTGGAGGGTGATGAGGCTCCGTTCAGATGCGGCCACCTCCCGAATGCCTGACGTCTGGCCGCTCACCGGCATTGAAAGGGTCGCCACCACCAACGCTGCCACCAGCGGTACCGAGGCACGACGAGTCATTGCACACCTCCGTTCAGGCCGACTCCGCGAGGCGAGTGATCCCCGCATCGAAGCCACATTCACGAAAGATGGCCGCCACTCGTTCGTTGTCGACAGGAGTGTTGGTGTAGATCCAATAGCTCTTCGGATCCACGTTCAGTGAGAGGACTTTCGCCAGTGCCGGCCGTTTGAGCAGGAGCTGCTGGCGCGGCACGAGCCCGGTCAGCAGTTCCACTTCCATTGCGTTCAGATGGAACAGGTCCACGTACTGCTGCGTGTCCAAAGAGGGGTTGGCCAGGAGCAGCTTCGTCGGACAGCTTTCCACCACGGTGCGGAGCAAGTCCGCCGATGCGAAGTCGTCTGCGGCTTGCGTCGCCAGCATCATCATGGCGTTGCGCTTGCGCCAGGTCTTCAACGCCTCCTGGACATACGCCCGAAGAGTCGGATGCTGGATGAATCGCCACGCCTCGTCCATCACGCACAGCTTCAGCGTGGCGGCTTCGGCTGGCTCCAGAATGCGGGCGGTGACGCGATGCAGCACGTAGAACAGGAGCGGTTCGAGCAGGACTGGGTACGCCCGCATGGCCTCGAAGTCGAACACCTGCAGTCGATTGACCGTCAGCGTGTCCTCGACGTTGTCGAACAGGCTGGCGTAGCGTCCGCGGTCCACCCACTTGTGAAGCCTCGCTGACAAGGCGCGGGGTAGAAGGTTCGCCAGCGTGAAGAGTCGGCGCTGGCTGCGATCGAGGACGTAGAGGTTCTCGATGGCCTCGTATACCTCGCGGTCCTCGAGGTCGCTCAGGCTGTAGTTGTCGCTTCCCTCCAGCAGGACGCGGACGAACGCATGGAGGAAGTGCAGGTGCTCGGATGAGGGCTCGAGCGCAAAGGGATTGATGGTGACGGCATCCTGGCGGAGTCCGACTTCGAGGTACTGCCCCTGCAGGAGCGTAGCCAGCTTCCGGTAGCTGTGACCCAGATCGAGGATGACCGTGACGGGGTCGTACTTCTGGGCGTGCGTGACGATGAAGTTCAGGAGGAAGCTCTTGCCGCTGCCAGTTGCGCCGAGCACAAGGGTGTGCCCGACGTCCTGCACATGCGGGTTGAAGGCGTAGGGCGTGCCGCCTGGCGTTTCGAATACGGCGAGCGCTTCCCGCTGCAGGTGGGGGCTGACTCGCTCGCCGGGATCCGGCGCGAACAGGAAGCTGAGGTCCGCGAGGTTGGTCTCCAGCAGCGCCATTCGCCGGACGTTGAAGGCTCCATTGCCGGGCACCATTCCCAGCCAGGCGTTGAGCAGGTTGTAGCTTTCCTCAAAAAGGCTGCCGTCGTGCACCGCCAGAGTCTTCGTGGCCTCCGCCGCCTGGCGTTCCAACGCCCGGCGATCCTGCCCGTGAAGCGCCAGTGTCAGTGAACACGTCCCGAAGAAGTGTCCATTGACTTCCAGCTCCGTCAGGGCATCGCCAAGCTGGCGAACCATCGTGCTGGCCGAGTCGTCGACGAGCATCTCCTCAGGTCGAGTCTCGGGCGTCACGTAGTTGATCATCGACACCCGCTTGTTGAAGAAATGCCGGCGCCGCGTTTGAATGTCTCGGCGCATCTTGTCGCTGGCAGTGCGCTGCCATTCGAGGCAGGCAATGAACTCGCCCGGGACCGCCACGAGGTCCGCCAGCAAGTGCGCGAAGGTCTGGCTCGGCGGCTCCTTCATCGTCAGCACCTTGACGGCCTGCCGACCGACGGTCAGGTGATCCCGATGGCACTCGACTGGCGAGTCGGCGACGAAGTAGTCCAGGTGGACGTCATGGGAGAGACGGGCCGCGTCCACCACGACCGGGTCGTAGTTGAGCAACTGACGGAAGAAGCGGAACGCTTCCGCCTTCGGCAGCCGCCGCGGACCGAAGTCGGCCAGTTGCACCTCGAATGCCTGCGCCTTGTGATGAAGAGTGGCGATGGCGCGATCGATCTCGGCCTCAACGAGGGACAGCGTCTGGGACGGCGACAGCCAGGCACGCAGTCCTTCCCGCGGCGCACGCCACATGTCTCGAAGCGCCGTGCTGCGACGCGACGGCACCGGCGCTTCGTAGAGAAGCACCAGGAACAGTTCGATCTGCGCCAGCTCGGTGAGCCGGCCATTCAGATACTGCACACGCCTCTGAATGGCGTCGTTGGCGACAGGCTGCGAGCACGGCTCGGCGATGAACGGAGGTGCGGTCTGCTTGATCAGGTACTGGTAGACGCGGCAGTGCTCGTCGAGGAGGCGAAGCGCGGATTCGAACCGGTGCGTCAGCGTGCGGCGCTGCGCGTGAGGCAGTGCCTCGCCGTCAACGCCACGCACGGCGTAGACGACGCCCAGGTGCCCGGCCTTCGTGAGGAACGTCTCGTCATCGACGAAGCCCCACAGTGCGAGCAGGCTGTTGACGGCTCCCGCCTCGCTGTAGTCACGAAGCAGCCGCGTGATGTTCAGCACGCGCTCACCTCGATGTCGACACGGGCGTGCTTGCCGGGGTCATACCGCCGTCGCGCACGCGACGACGCAAACAGGATGCGGAGCATGTCCGGGTCGCGATGCGTGGCCCAGAGGCCGAAGCCGTACAGGCCGGCGAAGACGATTAAGCCAGCCAGGAACGAGTAGAAGAGGTTGAACGTCGCGGCGCCGAGCAGAAGTGCGAGGAAGAAGAGCCGGCGGTCGATGCCGCACAGCGTTAGTGGGCGATGCAGTGCCTTGCACACGGGACGGTACGTGGGACCTTCCGGCATTCGGAGCCTCGTCGAAGCGCCATGCGCTTCGAAATCAGAAGAGCCAAGTCAGGAACTGGGTGGCGAACAGTGCCAAGCCACCGCCGAAAACAATGCCGGAGATCTGCCGCTTGGCGCCGCCCTCGCCGAACATGAAGAGCAGGCCGCCGATGACGATCGCGACCAGGGCGAGTGACCGGGCGAGCGGGCCGGTGAACGTACGCTCGAGGTTGCCGGCAGCGCGTTCCCATGGTGACTGGGCTAAGAGGACGCTTGGGAACAGCAGCACGGCGCTGGCTGCCAACGCCAGGAACTGCCGAACACGCATGGACACAGAGCGGTCGGCCATCGACACACCTCCTGCGGGAAATCTCGCGTGCGGGAGGGTGCAAGGGAGTGGTTGACAGTCGGTATGGGCGGCGCGATGATGGGTTCGGAATCACGCCAGTTGCGAGGCGCCAGACCGCACGCATTTTCCGACTTCGATCACGTGACGTCTTCCCGCACGACGTCCTCTGGTGGATCGAACGCTGATTGAGACCAGAATCTTTCTAGGCTCGGCTCCCCGGCCGATGATCCACGCTGGCGCTCGTGTCACGTGAAGCGAGGCGCATCCTCCGGCGCCATCTGACGGGGATGTAGATGGAGCACGTGCGGAAGCTCGGGCTGCTCGACGGTAACGGTAAGCCATTCGGCGCGCCCATCGAGGGCGTGCTCAATCGACTACTGCCTCGCTTGCGCCGGGAGTTCCCTGCCCTTCAGGACGAAGTGGCGCAAGTCGAGGTCCTCGAGGAAGCCGGCCGACGCCTTGTTGTCCGCGAGGAGCGCACTGGCCCCATCGAGAAGATCAACGGCTATGCCTGGGTCACGATTCGCAGCATCGCAATGTCGCGGCTTCGACAGGGCCCCGGCCGCCTTCTCCAGCGCACCCTTGGTGCAGACGCCAGCGAAGCCGTACTGTCTCGAGTGGCCGCACTCGAGGGGTCAGCCGAGCAGATCGAGCGGAACATCTTCCTGCGGGAATTGCTCTCCATGCTCACACGGGACGAGCAGCGGGTGTACCTCTGGAAGTTCATGGGATTCTCGAGTCAGGAGATCGCGCGGCGGCGTGGCACCACGGTCAATGCCGTCGATATGTTGTTCTTTCACGCCAAAGAAAAGATTCGACGCGTCGTCGGCGTTCAACACTCAGAGCCGAAACAGACTGCGCCGGTAGGCGGACCCAGCGCTCCGGCTGCCGGGCCACAACCACTTGCACCTTTGAGCGAGCACCCCGATGGCGAAACCGAGTCACCCTCCTGACGTGGCGGCGCTCGGGTTCGGGGACGAGCTCGACGAAGTCCTCCGAGGCGCGAATCCGAATCCGGCGAGGCAGGGCTGTCCGCCGCACGATGTCCTTGTGGCGCTCTCGCGCCGCGAGCGTCCGATTGAGGACCCAGCGTACGAGCATCTGCTGGAATGCTCGCCATGCTACGTCGAAGTCCGCGACATGCAGCGGGCGCACCTGATGGCGTCGCACGACCGCCCGGCGCGTCGCTGGTGGCTGGTGGCCGCCGCTGCCCTTGTTCTCGTGGCGGTGGCAGGAGTGTGGTGGCTAGTCGCAGGGCGAGATGCGACGCCGGCCACGACCGAGGCACCGGCGACCATACAGGTGACGCTGGACCTGCAGCCATACCCGGTCACCCGAAGTCCATCGGCACTGGATCCGCCACCGCTCGAACTTCCGCACGGTGTGTTGGGCCTGACGCTCCTCTTGCCCGTTGGTTCGGAGCCAGGCCAATATGACCTTCAAATCCTCGACGTCGAACGGCAGCCGCTGGTTTCGACGCAGGGCAATGCGACAATCCGGGATTTCGTGACGACGCTGACTGCCCAATTGGACCTAAGACCTCTCGCCGCAGGAGGACACCTCATTGCGGTCCGGCACCGGGGCGACGATTGGCGAGTGTATCCAGCTACTGTCCGTCCACAGCGCTGAATGCTCGCCACTTGCGACTAGGAGGGACTGACCAACACCTGATGTGGTGAGACGCTCCTCGATGTACCAACTCTCAAACTATGGGCGATCTTCGATGGTCTAATGTGGCACAGGAGGCACGCATGCGGCTGGGTCACTGTGTCCTGATTGGGTTGACACTCCGCCGCAACGGCGGTTAGCGGCGCCGCTTCCGGACGATACTTGGTCTACGTCGCCGCCCGTTCCGTGGCACATCGACTCGTGTCTCGCTTTGTGCCCTGCGACGCAAATTTCACGACCAACCCGCCGCGGCCCATGAGGATGGACGCTTCAGCAGTCTTCGCTTTGCCCGCCAACGACATAGGCTTGGATGCGGCCCTGCGTTTCACCACGGGCTGCTAATCTTAGTCCCCTGGAAACGTGATGCCTCACACAATTCCCGGGCGGGGCATCCCGGCTGGCGGCGTTGCTCATCGCTCACATATGCCCAATATGCTCCCTCTTCGCGCCTGGCCATCCGGGCGCCGCGCTCCGGGACTTGTGCAAGGCATCACGCTTCCAGGGGACTAGAACAGCCTGCCTCCAAGGAGAGTCCCGAGACCCCGCCAGCGACTCTTGGGCGCACATGGATCTTCCGCGCCGGAGTCCTGCAAACGACGCCAGTCGTCGGTTTCCGGCTGCGTCACCCCGAGCAATTCACATGCCTCGAGAATCCATGCGGTCGGATCGATACGCCAAGTACGAATCGCACCTGCGACTGTCAGTAGCGTCCGGCCGTCGTTGGAAATAGCGACCTTCGGACCTTGCGCTCGCCCCAAATCAACGAGTGGCAAGTCCTGCCGTGCTCGGGCAACGTCCCACACGACAGCGAATGCCTGCTGGTTATCGTAAAGACTGTACGAAGCGGCCAGCCGGTCGCCGGTGCCGGCAAAGGCCAAGCTGGTCACGTTTGCGCTTCCTGGCATAGGCGGGCGGATGATGCTTCGAGCCTCCGCGTTGTCCGTGCCGGCTTTGAATTCGATTGCTCCGCTTCTCAAACCAGCAGCCACGATGGACTCGTAAGGATGAAACGCCGCACTTGAAGTCGCAAGCGAGAGCTCGACATTAACGGGGGCCGAGATCGGAACGCCGAGTTGCACTGACGGAAACTCAGGGGTGAATTGAGTGTTCACCAGTAGACTGGGTAGGCGTGGCACCTGGAGCATGAGGCCGGTGCCATTGATTTCGCCACGCATTGGTAGCGAGCTGTCTTGTGTCTTGATCGATGGCGGTGACGCGTCAAGGTCGATCAGGGCAACATTGGCACGGTCATCGCCGTCCGGATTGCTGGAGTAACTTCGCAGCACCAAGGATCGGCCATCGACGCTGAACGTGACGCGCTTGGGCCAAGCAACGCCTTCGATGATGCCATCGCCGATCTGCGCCCCGGACTTCGCGTCAAGGATCACTAATGCAGAACCCGCGGCGGCCAGCCTCCGACCATCTGGGCTAAAGGCAAGAAGTGGTTGCCCCACGTACAGAGGAGGCCTGACTGACCACAAGAGACGTCCCGTCGTCGAGTCGAACGCTGCGATAGATCCGTCTCCGACCGAACATGCAACTGTTTCACCATCAGGACTCATTACCGCGTTCGAAGACACCAAGCTCGGATGGCCGCAATCGAGATATTCAACGCCAAGCGTCGTCCGTTCGCCGAGATTCAGAATCACGATATCGCCGGACAGCTTTCCGACGGCTAGCCATTCGCCGTCTGGACTGAATACAGCCTGACCCGTGGGAATCAGTTCAGCCCGTTTCGATCCAGACATTTCAAACAACGCGGGAGTGGCGGTCCCGTAAGACATCGCCCAGCGAGAGTTCAGGTCGACTCGTGCGCCTGGCGCATCCAACTGTGCGACGAGTTCAAGTCCGGATCCGGCGTCCGTGACGCGCCACAGCACCGAGCGTGGCTGATGCCCGGCCTCGTCAATCTGTGGTGTCTGGATCAGTTCAGATCCGTCTCCACATTGAATGGGACGAGAACCACGCACGACGTTGCCCAACTCTACGGGATCACGTCCGGCCCTGAGATCCCACCGCAGAATCCGGCCAGACGCATGGGCTGCGATGAAAGTTCCGTCGTTCAGAAACGAGATGCAGTCAACGGCAGAAGAGTCTGAGCTGACCAGCAAGTCGACAGTTGCGGAATCACGTCCTGCGTTCCAGTAGCCCATTCGGCCATCGGCCAGACGCAAGAGCAAGCTGCCATCGAAGCGGAGAATCGCGTTCGACACCAATGTGGAGTTCGAGTCGATTGAGACGGTGTGGCACGATGGTGTCGGTGGAGCTATTGAGCAGAGCGCGACAGTGTTTCGGATAGTCGAGGACCATAGCGCGATCCTCTGACCGTCGCTTGAAAACGAGGCGCCGGCAGGAACAAAGCGGATCGGCAGTTGCCGGCTGCCCACGGATACGCCGCGCGTCAAGTCCCAAAATCCGATTTCACCATCGCCCTCGACGAGAACTACGATGTTCCGGCCACTCGAGTATGTCGCCATCAGCTGGTCAGACTTCCCAATCCTCTTGAGACGAGATGCAGGAGATCCGAACTGCCATGCAAATGCTTGGTAGGTGTGAGCGCCGTCCGTAGCCGCCTGAAATAGGCGAATGAATAAGACCCGTCCGGACTCGTCAAAATCGAGCCCGTCAATAGGCTTCGTGTAGCCTTGTGGCATTCGGATCGTGTCGATAACACGCTTGTGTTCGACGTCCCAGACCGCGACGTCGGTCGCCGACAGTTCTGCGCCAATGACGTTTGAAGCGCGGCTGAATTTCAAATTCCTTGCGACAGTACCTAGAGAGGGGAGCACTCCGGCCAGCCGAGGCTGTCTGTTGAGCGTATTGACCAAGCTTCTGCGCGCCTCTGCAGTATCTTCAGTCCGCAGGGAGGCGGTGGCGAGGAGCAGAGATGCTCTGGTCCGGTCGCTCCGCTCTTCCTCAAGCGCCTCGGCTGCCAGCTGCCTGGAGAGAGCCGTTCGAGCTCGGGAGGTGGCTATACTGGCCACCCACATCAATCCCACCACGAGCGTCAGAAGCACACACACACTTAGGAAGAGCGCGGCGGCCCTCAGTTTCTGCGCTCGGTAGTGGTCTCCCCACACTGCCTCCTTGTCTCGACCGAGAACTTTCGCGGCGATGGATGCCGCTCGACTGAGGTAATCGGAATCACGTCGCCTGAGGCGATCCGATTGTCCCCTGTGGGCGCGAAGATCGACTACCAAGGGTGTAGCGCCGGCGTCCGAAAAGAGAGACCAAGCATCCTGACTGATGGCGGCCTCTGGATTGCCCTTCAGCGCAGCCCCACCGATGCCATCGGTCCACGGCAAGAGACCAGCGGTCTGAACTATGCACAGGCCTTCAATGCCATGCTCGTCGATGGCTGCAGCAATCTCGCGGGCCACCCATGTGGAACCAGCCGACTCGGGTGATGCCATTAGCACCAGACAACGGGACTGCCGAACTGCTTGCTCGATGGCCGGCCAAAAATCGGGTTCGGCGGCAAGGTTCGTGTCGTCCCGGTAGGTCCGAACACCTCTCAACGCGTACCACTTTCGCCCGAATGTCCACAGCACGCGCTCTAGCGACTTGGCGAGATCCTTATCGCTCTTGTGGCTATATGAGATGAATGCATGGACCTCGCCGACTGTCGGCGTTCCGCGCCACCGCTTCACCAACAACCGTGCCTTCTCGTGCAAGCGCATCTGCGACTCCAAAAGAGACGATTGCGACCTCGCTGAGGAGGAGACGTAGAAACCCCGCTCCCGGCGAGCAGATCCGGCGGGCGCCGTCGTACCCACCTGCGCGTCCATTGGGTCAAGCAGCCAAGCATCTTGGAGGAACTGCTCTCTGCCACTGCTGAACACGCGGAAGAACAGTATATGGTTAGCGGTTTAGCTGCTATTTGTGCTCCGCCATCGGAGAGAGTGATCTCATTCCACACCGTTCGATGCGAGTTGAATTCGCCCTGCGCATGCGGATACCATCTACCGGCGAAATGGATCTGCCGCGCACCTTCGTGAGCTTCAGCAGCGCCGACATTCACTACTACCGCAACGCGATGATGTGGAACGAGAACGAGCACATCGATTTCAACTTCGCCGATTTCCAGCTGATGAGGAGATTAACTCCAAGAAACCCGTACTACATCAGGACCGTCTGCTGAAACAAGATCCGTCGATTGGACACGTTCATTCTCTTGATCGGCGCCGACACTTGGCAGAAGACCGACTTCGTCAAGCCGGAGGTCGAAGTTTCGATCGAAAAGGGGTGCCGTCTGATCGGCATGAATCTCAATAACTACCGGTTCAGGGACATTCGGTGTCCGGAGTTCTTTGCCGGCAGGGGAGGGTTGTTCATCCCCTTCTCATCTTGCATCGGCGCCGAAGCCTTAAGCCGTGGCGTCGCGATCCTCTCCAAGCCGGTCAGCCTAATGACTGGTACTTCTACGACGTCTACAGGAGCGTCTACGACCTCGTAGGCGACACTGCCGTTCTGCCGGAGAAACGGAACCCGTTCCTTTTCAGGAAACCGTCATGGGCGAAGTAGACTGGCTAAAAGCCTGTTCCGGCAGCCTGTACACTCAATAGAAAGCCACCAGCTGCTAGGTGCCCTGGTCCCCAAGAACAACAGTGCGTGGCGCGGCCCCTGCGACTGCGCTGAATTCCTTGTCGTGTATGGATGCTCGGACAACAACGGCAGTCCCGCTTCGGCCGATGCCTACACCGGCTTCTGGTAACGGAATGCTGCCTCGATCGGGCGACCGGTGATCGTCTCGATTGCCGCACAGACCGCGGGAGCGGCGCTGATTTGGTATCCCAGAAGAGTCTCATCGGCACATCGTCTTTCCGACGGGATGGGCGGCACCGTGGAAACCCACTCATCCGCGGCGGGAGTGATCCGCGGACAGCTCGCTGGTCGTCGTTGGGACGCCGGCATTTTTGTGCCTCCAGGCGTGGAGTACACACAGTCCGACGCCGACATGGTCGTCACGCCGCCGCTGCTCATCCTGCGACTCACGAATCCCTTGATGCGCGGCGTCATCGTCCGTGACGTCCAGCGCGCGCTCAGAGCGGTAGGAACTCATCTGAGCAGATCGATGGCCTCTATGGCCCGCAGACCGTTGCGGCGGTGATGCTTTCAAGATCCTTCGGGGCCTCGTCCCCGACGGCGAAGTCGGCCCGGAACGGCGGAGGCCCTGGGCGTTTGACTTTCCTCAGTAGACCTGGCGCCGCGAGAGAGCAAGAACATCATGACGAATTCGGAGCTCTGGGGATCCCTTGCGGATCGCTATCGCACGTCGGCCCCGCGTAGGATGCTGGCCCTTGATGGCGGAGGCATTCGCGGCGTTCTCACCCTGTCCATTCTCAAGGCAATCGAGGACGAGATGAAGAAGCCGCTATGCGAGTATTTCGATTACATTGCTGGCACGAGCACAGGGGCAATCATCGCGGCGGGCCTAGCGAGGGGTATGTCGGTCAACGAGTTGATCGGCTTCTACCAACGGACCGGCACCGAGATGTTCCAGCGCACCCGTTTTCTCGACCGCCTGAACAGCCTCTACCGGGACGGTCCGCTCCAGCGCGAGCTGCAAAGAGTGTTCGGAGCGGACACCGACTTGAAACCTGGGCATCTGAAGACGCTACTACTCGCCGTCACGCGTAACGTCACGACGGATTCACCGTGGCCGATCAGCAGCAATCCGGAGGCGCGCTACAATCTCGCGGCGCGAACCGACTGCAACCTGAGCATTCCGCTGTGGAAGCTGGTCCGCGCAAGTACCGCGGCACCCGTATATTTTCCGCCCGAAGTCATCTCCTTCGACCCAACTGACAAGAACAAAGCGTTTGTGTTCGTAGATGGTGGTGTCACGCCCTACAACAATCCGGCTTTTCTGTTGTTCCGATTCGCCACCGATCCGGCATACCGATTAAATTGGCCGAAAGGCGAGAGGAATCTACTCTTGATCTCGATCGGCACTGGAGCCGCGCCGACGGCCGGAGCCAATGCCGACGCCCCCGACAGCAATATGCTCAGCACGGGAATCGGCATTCCGAGTGCGCTGATGTACGGGTCGCTGGTCGATCAAGACATCAACTGTCGCACCATCGGCCGCTGCGCGTTCGGTGACGTCATCGATCGCGAACTGCTCGACATGGTGCCACGTGAAGGACCAGACGAGGGCTCTCCAGCCGAGCGGTTACGTCGACCGGCGGTGCCGTTGTCCACGGACCTGGGGCGCAGCTTTCTCTACGCCCGCTACAACGTCGACCTGAGCGGCGCGGCACTGGCGAGTTTCGGGTTTGCTGACGTCGACCCCAGCGTCGTACAGAAGATGGACAAGGCCGACCCCGAGCACATCGAGCTGCTCCTGAGGATCGGCGCTAGGGCCGCGGCGCAAGTCAAGATCGATCATTTCGGCCCATTCGCTCCATAGTCGCCAGACCGCTATCGTTATGGCGTGCTAACGTTAGCCGCGTAGTAGATGGGGCCATTGTGCAACGGCGATCGATGCTCGCAGCTGTTTCCGGACTGGGCATTACAGTGTGCCTCGGGTTTTCACCGATGTCCGCAGCGCAGATTAAAGCAGAGCCTGAGCCGCGTGTGCTCCACGTCTCGAGCGTGGATCCCGACAAAAATGCGAACCTCGCAGCACTGGTCGCGGAGATCCGGACCAAGGCCGACGCGTTCGTCTTTCTGAGCGGAGGGGCCTCGAAAATGCGCGAGGATCACCAACGCGAGCTGCTATCGATGTTCCACGCTCTGGGCCTCCTCGCGGAAGGCGGGCGGCGAATCGGCGTCGGCGATGGCGGCACCCAAGCGGGAATCATGGAGGCCGCCGGCCAGTCACGCCGCGCGAGTGGCCAAGCGTTCCCCTTGATCGGCGTCGCGCCGGCCGGGGAAATTCCGCCAAAAGGCCGGACGCCAATCGATCCGAATCACTCTCATGTTGTCGCCGTGCTAAACCCGTCGGCCCCCGCCCAGGACGCCTGGGGCTCAGAGACCGACACGATGTACTGGCTGTTCGCCAGACTCGCTGAGGGGCGCCCATCGGTCACGGTCATCGCCAATGGTGGCCGCGTCACCCTGAGCGAAGTGGCGGCGAACGTCGATGCGGACCGCCGGATGATTCTGATCGAAGGCAGTGGACGCGCGGCAGACGCGTTGGTTTCGCTGCTCAAGGGAACGACGCCCGCCGATGCCGAAGGCATGAGTCTGCGCGAGCGCGCCGAAAAGGCTGCGCTCGCGCGGCGTCCCGAGCTGTTCCAAATCGTGGCGCTCCGAGATGGCGCAGTGGGTCTTCAGCAGGCTATCAATACGGCTCTAGGCGGACAGTGATGCGACGCCTATTGGCAGTCGGGCAAATGTTCGAACGCTTGCCGGATCACGGCTCGCTCCTCAGGACTTGGCTGTAGCCTGACCATCAGCGTACACGCTTGTCGCCAGGTACTCTCGTGAGAACCAATCTCAGTGCGAGCCATCGCCACTGCCGCGTCGTACAGAATTCCCGCTTCCGTAATTCGACCCTGAATGAGCTGCGCTTCCGCTGCTGTTGCCGTCTTCCAATAGTCGCCTCGGCTTGGTACAAGGCCGACGATCTTTTCGACGTTTACGGCGATCGTGCGCGCTTTTGCGAGGTCCGTATCGGTGCCGATTAACGCGCTCTTCGCTGCGGCATTGATACCAGTGTAGTAGTCGTCCCGAGCGCGCTCGAAAGCCTCTAGGTAGAGGTCACGCGACTGCCTTAGATCGGTGACGCGGCCTGAGCGCCTGTAGCGCTCGAACCATGTCGAGCCATAAATGCCGAGCGTTTCTGGGTCCCGTTCGTCGGCCATGTAAAGTTCGCCGAGAATTGTCTGCGCTCGTTCGAGATCCCGATCCGTGCCACCATCCCGGGCGAGCCGATTGAGGGCTAAAGCCTGCAACTGTCTAGGCCTGATCGCGCGTGGGAATTCTTGACGGACCACATCCAATGCGTCTATGGCCTCCCCATACGCCTTGAGCTTCGTGAGGCCCTCTGCAGCCTTGCATGCTAGTACCGCCGAAGAACGCCATTCGGCTGTACTGTTCTGTAGTAGTGCCAGCAACTGTGTGGGTTGCCCGTTCTTGATGGCGGCACCTATGCTGTACGCAGCACGGCTCGACGCATCGTCTTGCTGAGCCGCGTAGTGTAATGCCTCAACGCTCAACGGTCGGCCGATCACCGCGTGAAGCAAACGGAGCAGCTCACCTCCATTCGGACCGTCTGGATAGGTAGAGAAGTTGAGCGAAATTCTTTCCTGCGCGAAAGGTGGAAGATCGGCGGTGTCAAGTTTCACGGGTACGAAACGGAAATTCGAGCGAGCCGTTGCCTGGCGTTCCATTACCTGGTACTCCTTCCGCACCCAGGCCGAATCACGGGAGGCGTCGGACCAAACGAGAACACCAGACTGACTTGCCAGCAGGGCTTGTTCGAGTCGCATGATCAACTCTTCGCCGGGTGTGAGCTCACACTGGTCGAGAAAGACGGTGTGTCCGAAGCGGCGCAAGACGTCGTACAAGCTGATGACCCAGGCGCGATTGGCGGAGCGGTACGACAGAAACACCGTGAATCGTTCGCCTGAGTCCAGCGGGAGTGGAGCAAGGTTAAATTGCTGCCATTCGTCTGGAATTGACATCTTCTCGTCTCCTCATCGGCGCAACTTTAGAGTGAAATCCTGCGCGCGCTAGTGAATATGGTCCGCCAATCGGCGGACGGTGGCTTCCCCACTTCCTTGGGTCCATCGCGCAGCGCGTCGCCGATGCTCTTGCCGTCGCTGAGTTGCCTAGAACTCGGCCGCGAACGCGGGCCGCGGCGTCACGATGAACCGGTCAATACGATGCCGACACAGCTGGCCACGCCACCGCGCCTCGAGGCTTCGGCGAGGGCGACACTTCTGGCCAATCATCTCACAATGGATTTTCGGCTGCGTCCCACAGCTGTCCTGGTTTTCCGCCTGCGTGCCAGCAATGGACTCCCGAGTAACGAGGGCCAGCCACACAGTGGCTGATACAGAAGAAAGCCTTCTCCGCCGCGATCCAGGCAAACTCTATTGCTTGCGCTTCGCGAGGCAGGCCGTGGTTTAGGATGTCTCGCCCGGTGCGGAGCTCAAGATTCTCGTGCGGAGGCGGGCCAAAATGCCCGCACTCCGCCGTTGTTTCGCATATCCGTCCGTACGTCCGATCCGCACGGCGCGGGTCTTGAACTCCAGCACAAAAATTGCCGACGCGGCCGTCGGCCTCCTGCGAGTCTCTGGAATTGTGGGCGCGTATCTGCCCGTCGGAAGATGTCCACGACAGCAAACTCAGGTCTCGCAGTGAGATTCCCACCACGGGCGGCCGGATATAGACGAAAGCCATTGGGCAAGAGGTCTCGCACTGCTAGAGTGCAGGCGGCATCCGGCCGGAGTCTGGGCTGTTCACTTCAGCCACCGATCCACAGCCTCACACAAGCCACCCGGCGTCCCATACTCGTTCCACAACTGAGAGAGTTGGGCCCTGTCACGTTCGGCGAACGCATCCCACTGCGCTCGATAGTCTCTCGTTAACCTCACACGAAACGCTTCGACTGAGTGCCGCGATGATGCGTCGCTTGGACATGCCTCGATCGTGGACAGCACCGCACTCTGCAGCTGCGTCTCAGTAAAGCCCTTGGCGTTGAACCAATCGAGCTCGCCGATGTCAGCTCCACTTAGGTTGGCCGCAGTGAAGTCGGCGTTCCTGACATAAGTTGCAGATAGATTCGCTACAGAGAGATCGGCGCTGACGAACTTGGTGCCCATCAGGCTCGCGTTTTCCAGGCTGACGAGGCGTAGAGTGGCTGACGTGAGATCGGCTCCAAATAGATCAGCCTGTTTGAGCTCTTCGGCCGCAAAGTCTCGCGTCAGATCGTTGTCTCGCAAAGACTTAACAGCCTCTATCGCCTCTCGACGGATCCGGCGTGCGTCGGTCGACGTCTTCGACCTGTCGAGAACTAGCGACTTCAGCTTCGCCACGGCCGCATCGATGACGGCGGAATCGTTCGCGCGCTTCGCCACTTCCTGCATTCTGCGAAGAGCGAAAGACGCGACCTCAACCTGCGTTTCATAGGTCAGCCTAACCGAGAGACGCTCTACCGACCGGAGATCGGCTGACGAGGTGTATCTGTAAATGGCGTATCCAGCGAACGCCACTCCGATCGCCGACGCTACGGCCGCAACGCGCTTGAGGGTCCGCCAATGTCTTGAGCGCGGCACGAAACGGCGCCTCAAGCGATCGAGTCGCTTTGTGATGCTTAGTCCGAAGCCAAGCAGCCGAGCGGCTCCGGTGTGTTCGCGGTCTACTGGCGCTATGCCGCGCGCGGCGCTTAGGTCGGCAAGCGCAGTTTCGATCCGCTCGAGGAGTCGCTCAAAGTCGTCGCCCCACTTGACGTGTCGCAGCTCAATGGGGTGCCGTTCGGCCAGGGCTGTCATCGCCGGTGGAAGCTCAGACGCAATCGGCAGGATCGAGCCCTGCACGAGCACGGGAACGACCGGAAGGTGTGCCGCAAGCGCGGTTTCGATTGTCGTTCGTATGATATCGTCAGGCGCATCGAGGCGAGGACGTTCCTCGGTGTCACGGAGCGTCAGCCATGACCGGCCAATGACGACGACCATGACGCTGGTTTGTGCCAAAACCTTGGCCAGCGCCTTACTCTTATCAGGCCGCGTCGCGAAGGCCTCGAGATTGCTCAAGACGATCGTATCCGGCATCGCCGTCGAGAGTCCGTCTAGCAGGCGACCGGCCGCGCTCTCGCTGTCGTCACGGCGATGGACGATAAGGATAGTGGGCAAGAGGTTGCCGCGTAAGTTCGCCCGTAGTGTACTCGCGCTCGTCAGCGCCAAGCCAGTCGCCAGTCCGATGCGACTCATTGACGCCGTGATCACCGCTGACTAGACTGGCGGCACCGCGAATCTATAGGGAGCCCTTCTGCCAACAGTGTTCATCAACTACCGGCGCCAGGATAGCGACGCGTACGCCGGTCGCTTGTCCGATACGTTGACAGTGCGGCTTCCCGATTCGCACGTCTTTATGGACGTCGACGCTCTGAAGGGGGGAGACGATTTCACGAAGGTCCTGGGGAGAACGCTCGCGTCAACCGACGTGATGCTGGCCGTGATAGGCCCGACGTGGGTCACCGCGGTGAAACCGGATCGGACGCGTCGGTTGGACGATCCAAATGACTTTGTCATCATGGAGATTGCCGAGGCGCTGAAACGCGATGTTTCGGTGGTCCCTGTGCTCGTTCACGACGCCGCGATGCCCTCGGCCGGCGAGCTGCCGCCGCAGATTCAGGGGCTGGCGAAACGGCAGGCGATGCCGCTCAGCGATGCGAGTTGGCGTCAGGACACTAATGCACTGGTCGAACGCATCGAGTTGCTTCTTGCCGAGCGAACGCCCAGCGGGGATGGAGACGAACAGAGTGTCGGACGCGGATGGCGAACAGGCCTGGCGCGCACGCACGCTCGTTTCGATCACCTGCGGCGTCGCCTAATCCCGCGGTGGCGGACCTGGCAGCTCGTGAAAGGAATAGCCGCAGTGGTCGCGATTGTCGTGCTTCTAGCGGTTGGATACGCGTCGTTTCTCTACATCCGCGGCGCCGATCAACGTGCGCTCGAGCGGTCAGCGGCTGACCTTCGATACGAGCATCCTCTCGAGGTAGTCACAGCCGCCATCTTCAGCTTGCGAGAGGTGGCGGTCCGATCCGGGAACCCGGGAGTGATGGGCCTTGCGACGGCACGGCTCAAGGCGCTCGTGCTCAATCGGACCGACACTACGGACAAGGGGCGTGAGATCCGCAAGCGCGCGATCGAGACTATCAAGACGCTGCGGCAGAATGATTTGACGATCGATTTTACTGGCGCCGACCTAAAGGAAGCGGATCTGGTGGAGGTCGATCTTAGCCGCGCTGTGATGAATGGTGTTAGCTTCGAGGACGCGTTTCTCATCAGAACGGACTTCAGTGGCTCTGATCTGACGGGCGCCAAGCTCGCTGGAGCGTGGGTAAGAAACGCCGACTTCGCCGCTGCCACACTGACCGGCGCGAACGTCGAAGGATTGGACTGGTTCAACGCCAATGGTTTTGCCGAGGCACAACTGCGTGCGGTGGATCTGTCCACGCTAAGTGCTTGCCCGAAGGACGATTCAGAGAAGACCTCGGAACAAGCATTCCGAAGCCGTTTGGCAAAGGAGTACGATTTCCAGTGGGAGCAACTCGGCTCGGATCGGTCGGAGCTGCTCGCCTCGTGGGCCGCATATAGTCAACCGAACGGCCTATGCACGCATGTGGATTCGTGGCTGGACTCGTTGGGCAATCGGTGAGCAGGGGAGTTGCCGCGCACCGTCGCGCTCACCTGAACGCTCTCCTCCGAAACGAAGTTGCGGGACCGAGTCCATCAATACCTGCGACCAGTCGTTAGTCAAGTGTGCGGAGGGATTCGCTCCGAAATCGGGATACTCCGGCGCCCACCACGCCCTGGCGCCGCGTGGAACAAGTCGGCCCGAGCAGCAGCTATCGCCGGAGGCGAAACGAAAGCTTGATCTGTTCGCCGCTGGGCACGTCCCGAGCTGATAGCAGATATCCAGGTCGCCCGTGTATCGCGACGAGTGGGACTCGTCCCCTTCCACCCAAGTATCTGTCGACCTTCGCCGCGGAAGAGCCCACGTAGCCCGGTGGGAGGATCATTTTGAGCACCAGTTCGTCAACGTCATTTTCTCCCTTGTACGTGAACCAGTGCTCCTCGGTCAAAATGTGCCGGTACGCCCTCGGCCAATTCACCTGCCACCAGTAGTGCCATCTCTCACCAGGCCCGACCGGCATGCGCGCCTGTACTCGAAAAGCCAGAAAGCTTGGTGTCGGCTCGGACCGATCGGGATCTAGCGAAAGCCGGCCACCGGAGTCGTAGCAGTGTAAGTTGCGCAGGGACACTGAGGAGCCATGCCCCGACCAAGCGGTATGCAAAGGGCCAGTGGATTGTGGACTATTGCTGATGTTGCGTAGCACTACATCGGTTTGGTACGACGCAAGGCCGTGACCGTTCAAGATTTGGATGGTTACTTCCCAACGCGCAAATGCCCAACTCGGTTTTCTTGACGTCAGCGCTTGCCCAACGGTCTGCGACTGAAGCTTTTGTATTGCCAGAGCGGCGATGGCCTTTGCTCCCATGGTCTTGTAGTCGACGTAGCCAACCGTCGGGGGAATTCCTGGGATGACAGTTCGATCGAGCTTGACAGGGAGAATGTACTCACGGCTCTGTTTGAAGGCTCTCGCCTGTGCGCTCCGGCGTTCGTGAGTTGTCCAGGCTCTGTTCCTGTACGAATTGGACACGAACAGAATGCAGAATCGTGCTGATTGCCGATACACATGATCTAGGTGTGAGTACAGGTCCTTGCCCCAGAGGTTCGCGGTTTCAAACCGATCGTAGAAGATACGTCGACCGAATTTGATGAGTTCGTTTGCGACGCTCTCCGCAGCATCCCGATCGTTGCCAGCAAATGAAATGCAGAAATCGTACTCGTAACTCCGATGCCGCCTCTTGTCTTGTGCCATCCTGTGTGATTCCTTGCGTCCTGGCAGAAGAATTGATTGTTTGATGTTCGGCTGAAGGGCTGCGCAGCCAATGGCCCTCCTTGCGCGCGTGTTATGCACTCCATCGTCTTGAACCGGTCCGTCGCAGCAGAATATTCCAAATGCGCAGGACGGTTGGAAGTTCCAGCTCCAGATCGCTCGCTGAGGCCAACGAGCAGGACCCGGGTGGGAGCGATTCAGGCTGCTGCTCCAATCGTGCAGCTCGCGAGTAACGCCGCAGTGTAGACCGATTCCCTAGTTCGACTTTGTCAGATCCGTAGTTGGAGTTCGCGTTTCGCCTGTTCCATCCACTGCATGTAGTTCGGTTTGGCGGCAAAGAGGAGCGCGGTGAAGATTTCCTGCACGATGGCGCGCACGGCCGGAAACTACAGTCCGGTGGCCCCGCGGCGCATCCGCTCGCGTTGGATGTACGCGTGGGCCACCGCGGTGAGCACGACGTGATGCTGCCACCCCGGGTACGTCCGCCCTTCGAAGTGTTCGAGCCCGAGCTCGGATTTGAGTTCCTGATACTGCTGTTCGATGGCCCATCGTTGATGGGCCAATTCGACGAGGTGCCGCAGCCCGGTGGTGGCCGGGAGGTGGATCAAGTAGTACTTGAGGTCGCCGTCCGCCTCCCGTTCGCACAACAGCCAGACGTCGGGCGCCAGACGGCCCACCCGCCAGCCCATCGCCGGCGTCACGCGCAGCGCGCAGATAC
>DAINCF010000003.1:0-56785 GCA_036732565.1 Vicinamibacterales bacterium | reverse complement strand
AGGGCTGCCAGGCCGCCTTTGGCAGGCCTGAAGGCCTGCGCTACGTACTGCGGCGGGCTATTCGCAACCGGGAATTCCTATCCCCACCACGTCTCGCCCGGCGCGAGATGTGCGCGGACGATGTCGGCATTGAGCTCGATGCCCAAGCCAGGCTTGTCGCTCGCCTGAATGAAACCGTCCTTGATGTACGGCCCATCGAGCTGCAGCACTTGATCCATCCATCCGCCCTCGCCAGTGACGGTCTCGAGCGCGACGTAGTCGCGAATCGACGCGGCCCATTGTGCCGAGGCGTAGGTGTTCACCTGGCTGCCGGTGTTGTGGTTCGCCATCGGCAGGCCGAAGACGTGCGCCATGTCGGCCACGCGCTTGGTCTCGAGGAAGCCGCCGCTGTTCCGCAGGTCTGGATGAAGGATGTCGCAGCCTTGATTCAGGATGAAGCCGAGGAACCCCTCACGCCGCGCGAGGTTCTCACCCATGCAGATCGGCACCTTCGACGCGTCGCACAAGCGCTTCCACGAATCGGTGTAGTCCGGCGGCAACGGATCCTCGAGCCACACGGGCTTGATCGAGGTCACCGCGTCGGCGATCTCGATCGACGTGCGCAGGTCGTATTCCCAGTGACAGTGCACCATCAGATCGTGATCCCAGCCGATCGCCTCCCGGCACGCTTCCCATCCACGCTGCACGTCGATCAGCTGTTTCGGGCTCAGGACGCGGCTCGAATCGGCGGCGGAGACCGGCAGTCCGAACTTGTGGCAGGTGAAGCCGCTGGGGTGCGCCTTGGTTTTCGCCGCCCACTCGGCGGTGGACGCCTTGTCGAGCATGTTGCGCGGCGCCGCGTGATCGTAGACGCGCACCTTGTCGCGAAACCGCCCGCCGAGCAGCAGCGTCGTCGGGACTTCGAGGACCTTGCCGGCGAGATCCCACAAGGCCATCTCGATGCCGCTGACCGCGCGCATCAGGTTGTGCGCGGATCCGTCCGTGCGCGTACCGCTCAGATTGCGGGTGCCCTCGCCCATGTGGGTATAGAGCTTGTCGATCTCCAGCGGGTCCTTGCCGACGAGCCATTCCTTCAACGACAGAATCTGTTCTTTGACGCCGACGGCGGGCGAGCCATAGGCCTCGGCGATTCCGGACACTCCAGCATCCGACGTGATCTTGACCAGGGTGTAGGTGCGGGCCGGCCCCTGCATCACCATCACCTGCAGGTCGCTGATCTTCACGCGCTTCCGCTCGGAGGCGCGCAACTCGAGAAATGGCGATGGCAGCAGCGGCGCAATCCCGAGACCAAGAAGAAAGTGCCGGCGGGAGACCGCTTGCGATAAGGCCATGGCTCGCACCTCGACTACGGCTGCGTACGCTTGTTGCCTTCGACTTCAGGCAACGCGAACACGAAGATGGAGTTCGTCGGCGGCGGGACCTTGTGTTCCGGCAGCAAATCGCCCGGAATGGTCGTCACCCATTGCCCGCCGCCGGTGCCGACGGGCACCGCGATGTACTGGCGGCTGTTGACCGAGTAGGTAATCGGGTAGCCCTGCACTGACGTCGGCAATCGCGTCTGAAACAGGATCTTCCCGGTCGCCGCATCGTGCACGTACAGATACCGATCGAAGTCGCCGACGACGACGAGACCGCCGCCGGTGGTCAGCGCTGAAGTGTTGGGCGGCGTGCGCGTGCGATGACGCCAGAGAATCTTTCCCGACCGGTGCATCGCGAGGAACTCGCCGATGCCGTCAGGGCTCGACGGGTGAAAGAGGTTCTTGCGGCGGCCGCCACCCGAGCCTCCGCCGCCTTCCACGCGCTTGACCTCGCTGAACGTGCCGGTCTGACACGCGAGAATCAGCGGGATGTAGAACGCTTGGGTCTCGGGATGGTACGCCATCGCGCGCAGGCTCTTGAACCCCGTGGAGCTCGGACAGAATTGGAGCTCGACGCCGGCCTGCGGGATCATCTCCGGTCGATACGTCGCCTTGCCGGTCTTGCGATCGACGTCGAGGACGTTCTGATAGCCGAGATCGTTCACCGACAGGAACTTGCCGGTCTTGCGATCCAGCTCCCAGAGGATGCCGAGCTTCCCCATCGTGAACACCGACGAACGACCGTCGGCGTCGACCAGGATGCGCTCGAAGTTCTCGTCCATGTCGTGCGTCTCACCGGGGATGTGCTGGAAGTGCCAGGCGATTTTGCCGGTCGTGGGATCGATGGCGAGCGTGGAGTTGGTGTAGAGCGCGTCGCCGTCGGTGCCGCGCGCGAACCGCGTCCACGGCTTCGCTTGTGACGTGCCCCAGAAGATCAGATTCGACGCCGGATCGTAGCTGCCGGGAATCCATGCATCGCCGCCGGCGCGGAACGTCAACGGCAGTTCGCCCCAGGTGTCCCCACCCGGCTCACCGGGCCTCGCGATGATCGAGGTGCGCCACACTTCCTTGCCCGACTCCGCGTCGTGCGCCGAGATGAAGCAGACGTCCTCCTTGTAGCGCTGGCAGCCGTTGATGCCGGCCACGATCATGCGTCGAACGACGATCGGGCCGCTGGAGTAGGCGTAGCCCAGCTTCGGATCGGCAACCTGATGATCCCAGGCCACTTCACCCGTGCGGGCATTCAACGCGATGAGACGGGCGTCGGCCGCGGCGATGTAGACCTTGTCGCCGTACAGCGCGAGCGTGCGCATCGGCCCGGTGCGCTGCGGGCCACCGCCCTTCGGCTCGCTCTTGTACTCCCAGAGAAAATTGCCGGTCGCCGCGTCGAGCGCCTGGGCGCCGCCGCCCGGAATCGGGATGTACATGATGCCGTTGGCGACGAGGGGATTCGGCTGACTCTGTCCGGGATGGAGTCCCCACGACCACATGAGGCGAAGCTCGTGGGCGTTCTGTTTGTTGATCTGATTCAGCGGGCTGTAGCCCCAGCCGTCCTGCGTGCGCCGCCAATGCAGCCAGTCGGCTGGATCGGGTTTCAACAGCATGGCGTCCGTGACCGGCTTGAAATCCTGGGGGTCTGAAGGCGTGGAGGCTTGAAGGTCTGGAGGACCCAGGCGCGCGCTCGATTGCAAGCCCGCCGAGAGCACGCCGACGGCAGCCACCATGTAGAGCATGCGACGCATCATGTGATTACGCCCTCAAATTCCCTGGACTAGTGGGTTGGCCACAGGTTGCACAGATTACACCGATGAATTGAGTGGGAAAATCGGTTCATCTGCGAAATCTGCGGCCAACCAACGAATTGTCTTGGCTCATCCACTCCCGCGCTCGGCCTTGTCTATTGGCACCGATTGCTCGCGGATGGCCGCCTCGGCGATCTTGATGCCCAGCCCGGGCGCCTCGGGCACGCGGAAGTAGGCGCGACTGTCTTCCCATTCACCGAACCACTGCTTGCACACGAGCGGATCGGTGCGCCCTTCTTCGAAGATGACGAAGTTCGGCGTGGCCACGGACAAATGCAGTTGCGCCGCCAGGCACACGGGACCGTTCGGGTTGTGCGGCGCGACCGGGATGAAATAGGTCTCGGCCATCGCCGCCATCTTACGGTACTCGGTGATACCGCCCACGTGCGCGGCGTCCGGCTGAAACAGGCCGAACGCCTGCTTCTCGAGATACTCGCGTAAACCGAGGCGCGACTTGATGCGTTCGCCGGCGGCGATGGTCACGCTGGTCGATCGTTGCACCTCGGCCATCGCGTCGGCGTTTTCGGGCGCGACCGGCTCCTCGAAATACATCGGGTTGTAGGGCTCGATCGCCTTCGCGATCCGGATCGCCGATGCGGTGTTGAACTTGGCGTGCGCTTCGACGCAGATCTCGAACTCAGGACCGCCTTCGCGGACGCCGCGCACCATCTCGGCGACCTCGTTGATGGTCTTCAACGTGGCCTGCCGGTTCAGCTCGACGGGATCGAAGAACGGATCCCACTTCCCCGCCCGCGCGCCTTCCGCGACCAGCTCTTTCGTCCGCTTGGCGTAGGCATCCGCGGTGCGCGGGATGTCGCCCCACCGATAGCTGGTGTAAATCGCCAGCTTGTCGTGGATCTTCCCGCCCATCAACTTGTAGACCGGCACGCCCAACCGCTGGCCGACGATGTCCCACAGCGCGATGTCGATGCAGGCGAGCGCGCTTTGCACCGTGCTGCCCCACTGCGAATTGCGCGCGCGGTAGATTGCATTCCAGATGGCTTCGATGTCGAACGCGCTCTTGCCGATTACGTACGACTTGAGCAGCTCGATCTCGGTGGCGACGGTGGCCACGCGTGGGAAGTCGGTGCCTTCGCCCCACCCGACGAGACCGTCTTCGGTCTCGACACGGCAGAGCATGTAGTGCCGATTCCACGCCGCGCTGGGATTCCGCGAGAGGGGATCGCCACCAGGATTCCTCAAGCGCAGAATCAGCGGCTCGACCTTCACGATCTTCAAGGCCGACGCGCTGTCGAGCGGTCGCGCCTGGTTCAGAACGGAGTTCGTCTCGAGGCCGGTCCAGGCGCTCACCGCGCTCGTCCCACGTCCGACCGTCACGCCGGCGCCAAGAATGCCCGACGCCATCGCAGTCAGAAAATGCCGACGCTCGTAAGAGCGAATGGTGAACAGCCGTTTGGAGGTCGTAGGCGGGCATAGAGCCCCGCCTCTACCGATGCCAGTGTGCTCAGACATTGTCACGTGTCGTACGTAGAGGCGGGTCCTTAGACCCGCCCGCCCCGCCGGAGGCGGGGCAAAACCAACACTGTCTAGCGAGGCGGAGCCAAACCGATCTGAGGCGGAGCCTCGCTAGGGTTCTGGCAACGCAAACGCCACCAGCGTGCTGCCTGATGGCACGAGGAAGTACTGACGCCCGTCAAGCATGTAGGTCGTCCCCGACGTCGAGCGCAGCGGAACGCCCATCTGATAGCGCCACAGCAGCTTGCCGGTGCTCGAGTCGAGGGCGAAGACGTTGCCGTCGCCGTCGCCGCCGAACGCCAGGCCCGAGGCCGTCGTGAGCACGCCCGCCGATGACGTGGTCGGGAAGCGGAACTCCCACTTGCGCTGGCCGGTCACAGGATCGATGGCCCGCACCGCGCCGAAGTTCTTCTGATCGCGAGGCCGTTGGGTGCCGCCGGCCATCCATTGCTCGCCAGGCCTGAACGGCTGATCGAACGCGTAGTACACCGCGCAGGTCTCGCGCGCGGTAACGAAGAACAGCTTCAAGTTCGGATCGTACGACGGCGACATGAAGTTGGTGCCGCCGCCCAGGTCGGGACAGGTCCGCGCGCCGGTTTCGTTGGGCGTATTCCCGGGCAGCAGAATCGGGCGGCCCCGCTCGTCCAGCTCCTTCGCCCACGTCGTCTCGACGAACGGCTTGCCCATGATGACTCTGCCGGTCTTGCGATCGAGCGTGTAGAAGAACCCGTTGCGGTTCGCGAACATCACGACCTTGCGCGCCTGCCCCTCGAACGGCAGCTCGCCGAGCACGGGGACCTGCGTGGCATCCCAATCGTGGGTGTCATGCGGCGTGAATTGATAGTGCCAGCGCAGCTTGCCGGTGTCCGCGTCCAACGCCACGAGCGAGGCCGTGTACAGGTTGTCGCCTTTGCGATCCTCGCTGAAATAGTCGGGGCCAGGATTCCCGGTGCCAAAGAACACGAGGTTCTCTTCGGGATCGTAGGTGCCAGTGACCCACACCGATCCACCACCGCGCAGATACGCATCGCCCTCGGGCCATGTCTCGCCACCGGGCTCGCCCGGTCCTGCGACGGTGTAGAACCGCCAGGCACGCTTACCGGTCGCGGCGTCGTAGGCTTCGATGAACCCGCGGATGCCGTACTCGGCGCCGGCGATGCCGATGATCACCTTGTCCTTCACGACCAACGGTGCAATCGTCGCGGAGTAGCCGACCTTGTAGTCGGCCAGCTCGACGTCCCAGAGCAGCGTGCCGCTCTTCATGTCGAGGGCGATGAGATGCGCATCGATCGTGGTCATGAAGAGCCGATCGCCGAGCACGCCAAAGCCGCGATTGACGTTGCCGCAGCACGTCGGCACCTCCGGTGGCTCACGGCGATAGCGCCAGAACTGCCGGCCCGACCGCGCGTCGATCGCCCACGCGTAGTTGTTGAACCCGGTGACGTACAGGACGCCGTCCAACACGATGGGTGTCGTCTGGAAGCTGCCGAGCGTGCCGGTCTGGAAGGTCCACTGCGGCGTGAGCTGATGCACGTTCGCGGGGGTAATCTGCGTGAGCGGGCTGTGTCGATGGCCGTTGTAGTCGCCCGAGTAGGTCAACCACTTGGTCGGATCCTGCAGCCCGTTCAAGAGGTCCTGCGACGTGATGACGCTCGGCGTCGGCCCGTTCTGGGCGACGACCGTCACCGAGGCGATCAGGATCAGAATCAACAGCCAAGCACGCATAAGCGTCCTCACTGGCGCGGTGAGCTCGTGGTCGGAACCGGTTCGCGCAACGTCGTCAGATAGCCCACGACGTCGTTCAAGTCGCTCTCGTTCAGCCGCTCGGGCCCGTATGCCGGCATCAGCGAGTCCTTCTCGTAGACGACCTCGCGCACCTTCGATTTGAGATAGCCCTGCAGACGCTCGCGCACGTCCATCACTTGGATCGAGAACGCATCCTCGTTCTTCTTCGCGCCGCGGACCTTCTGCCCGTCGGTTGTGACCACCGTCACGGTCTCGAAACCGGGCGGCACCCACTCGGACGGCGTGCGGATCTCGCGGACCAGCGCCGCGCGCGAGCGGGCGATGCCGATGCGCGAGAGGTCGGGACCCAGCCGGCCGCCGCGACCGGCGGCACGATGACACAGCGCGCATTGCGACGAGAACAGCCGCTGACCGTTCTCGACGTTCCCGGTCGTCGCTTCCGGGGGCGCCGCGCCGCCGAGCTTCCGCAGGTAGGCAATGATCACCAACAGGTCATCGTCTTGCGAGCGGCTCGGCCCCATTTCGGTGCCGGGCACGCCCTTGCGAATGGTCTGGAAGATTCGTTGATCGGTGATGCTCGGAAGCAGGGCGGTCAGGTCTGGACCGCGATAGCCACGGGCATCGAGGCCATGGCAATCTCCGCAGCGGACGCGGTAGAGCACCATCCCGTTGCGAATCGATTCCTCGTTGCCGAGATGCGGATTGGGGCCGGGAGGATGGGTGTCAGAACGGACGGTTTCCTGACCCAGCAGCAGGCTGCCGGTGAGCACCGCACACGCGACCGCGAGCATCAAACGCGGCAACATCGGCCGGATTATGTCTCATGAGCGACGCGTAACGTCAAGCGACCCGTTACCACCGTAGGCGGCTCGCGAGACCAATGTAGGGGCGGCTCCCGAGCCGCCCCTACGGTGCTCGATATACTCGCGCGAACTCGTCGGCGAACGCTTCGAACGTGGTCGGCGTCGCGTTCTCCGGGGTTCGGAGCGGGGTGACCGTCCCCTCGTTGAAGGCCCGCGTCATCTCGACGTAGAGCTCGGCGAAGCTGGCTGAGAGCCCGCCCTGCACCAGCGCAGCGGTCATGTCGTCGTATGAGAGCTTGACGTACGGCAGGTCGGGCATACCGATACGCTCGCCGAGTATGCGTGTGGCCTCGGCACCGCTGATGTCGCGCGGCCCGACCAGCTCGCGCACGGCCACACCACGCCAATCCCGGGCCTTCAGCGCCGCGGCGCCAGCCGCGGCCACATCACGGGACGCGACCATCGGGATGGCCAGTTCCCCCTCGACCGAATCGGCCACGATCCCTTCGTGCTTGATGACTGGGATCTGATCGTAGAAGTTGTCGAAGAACGACACCGGACGCAGCAGGTGGACGTTGACGTCTTTCAGCTGCGTCAGCCGTGCCTCTTGCGCGCGCAAGCCGCGGATGACGCCGGTCGGCTGCTCTGAGTCGGCGCCCATGCTGCTCAGCGCGACGACAAAGCGCACGCCGCTGTCGCGAATCGCACGGACGATGGTCTCGCCTTCGTGATCCTGTTGCGCACGGTAGTCAGGGGCGCGGCGATCGGTGGGGAGCAGGGTGTAGACGGCGTCGGCGCCGTGAAAGGCGTCGGTCAAGAAGGCGCGATCGGCGGTGTCGCCGGTGGCCACTTCTGCGCCGGCACGTTGCAGCTCCGCGAGCCTGCCTCCCGATCGACCCAAGGCACGGACCTTTTCTCCGGCTGCCAGCAGCAGGTCGACGATCTTCCCTCCGGTGCGCCCCGAGGCGCCCATCACAGCGATCATGTGTTCCTCGTTCTGGGGTTCTAGGGTTCTGGGGTTCGAGGGTTCTACGTGTTCAGGAGGGCCACGGTGAGCAGGCTCGACGCGACGAAGGCCGCCATGGCTCGCACGTGATTCCAGGCCGTCCACTCGCGCAGGTATCGTGACCACAACTCGGCGGCGCCCGGGGCCGTTGACGACAGGGCTGCCAAGGCGTCGTTTCTGGGCACGTTGCACATCGCCGTCACGCCCGCGGTGCCAATCACATAGATGGCGCCTCCCATCAACACAGCGAGCGCACGCGGGGTGCTCCAGTGGAACAGCGCCGCGATCATCACGAGCACGCACGCGATTGGCGTCAAGGTGTACGCGGCGCCGAACACGGGATTGAAGACGTCGACGTTGATGGCTTGCATCGTCGCCATGCCCGCCGATGACGGTTGCTCCGAGAGGGCCATCATCACGGCGATGGAAAACGCAAAGAAGAATCCGGCCATCAAGCCGCACAGGACGGCGGCGACGGGTGTCAACACCTGGTTGACGAAATCGGCGCGCACCACACCGGTAGCCAGCAGGTAGATCCAGACCACGGCACCGACGGCCCCGACGATCAGGCCAAGAACCATGCGGGTTCGCGCGGCCACCACCCTGCCGATGGCCGCGCCCGCCACCGCGCCGATCACCAGAGCCGCGGCCACGATCGTGAAAGACACTGAGCCGACACTCATGCCGTCCATCGACTATAGGCAGCGCGGCGACGCGCTGACAATATCGCTGCGTCCGTGTTTGATGCTCGTTCGTCCACGAGGTGAGGCACCGACGCGCGAGGCGACATACGATATCAAGACCCGACGCATGACGGTCACGCCACGATCGATCGAACCGCTCGGCGACGCGCTGCACTTCCTGCGCATGAGTGGCGTCTTCTACTGTCGCTCCGAACTTACCGCGCCGTGGGCGCTCGAGCTGCCGCCGTTCGAGCACTGCATGATGTTCCACGTCATCACTCAGGGCGAGTGCTGGCTCGAAAAGGACGACGCCGACGCACGGCATCTGCGCGTGGGGGACCTGGCGTTGGTGCCACGCGCCACGGGGCATCGCCTTTTCAGCGCGCCAGGCGTTGCCGCCGCGAAGCTCTTCGACCTGCCGCGCGAGTTCGCCACCGATCGCTACGAGCTCATTCGGCACGGCGGCGGTGGGGCGCCGACGACCATCATCTGCGGCGTCGTGCGCTTCGACCATCCGGCCGCGCGCCAGCTCATCGAAGTGCTGCCGACGATAATCAGCGTCGATGTGTGGAGCTCGCCGGAGACCGAATGGCTGCAGAGCACCTTGCGCTTCATCACCGCCGAAGCACAGGAGCTGCGTACGGGCGGCGAGACCGTTATCACCCGCCTCGCCGACATCCTGGTCATTCAGGCGATCCGTTCGTGGATCGCCAGCGATCCCGCGGCACAAACCGGCTGGCTGGCGGCGCTACGCGACAAACAGATTGGCGGCGCGATCGCGCTGATCCATCGCGACCCCACGCGGCGGTGGACGGTCGAGGCGCTCGCGAGCGCGGTGGGGATGTCGCGCTCGGCCTTTGCCGCGCGCTTCACGGAGCTGGTGGGCGATTCGGCGATGCGCTACGTGACACGCTGGAGAATGCACGCGGCGCTGACCTGGCTGCAGGACAGCGATGTGCCGCTCGGCGAGGTGGCGCGCCGACTCGGCTACCAGTCCGAGGCCGCATTCAGCCGCGCGTTCAAGCGCTTCATCGGCAGCTCGCCCGGCGAAGCTCGGCGCGAAGGGCTCACCTAGACTGGTGGAATGGCGCAGATGGGTTGTTTAGCCGCCGATTCAAAGGATTTCGGAGATTTGCGTAAAGGCGCCGCAGAGTTCACCGATTCAAGACGCGAGCCCGACGCGCTCCGACAGCTTCGAGATTTGGGATACAGGACCCTGGCCGCCTGACTGAGTGGGATCGGCTCCAGCAGGAGTGGTACCCCATGGCTGCGAATGGCGGGCGGCACGGTGACGTTCTCGAAGGCGTCCACATCGGTCGTGTCGAGAATTGCCGAGGCTTCCTCGCGAGCCGATATCGGTGGACGTGCCGCGCAGTACCGCTGGTTGTTCGAATTCAGATTCAATGTCGCCGTGGATCCGTCGATCTTGAAGGAGAACACCCACAGGTAAGGCTCAGCCGAGCCGTTCCCTCACTTGCGGCACGCGCGATCCCGCCTCGCTGTCGAGCGACATGGGTCGTCGGGCGGCCCGCTCAATACACGTCAAGATCCCGGCCGACGACGACCCGCCCTGTGTAGCCTGACATCTCCTCGAGCAGCGTGGCCGGAGTGGATCGCTCGGCGTCGACTGCGGGGCGGAGCGATAACGAAGCGTGAGAGAGAATCAACAGCCGCGGCCTGGCTTTCGTCGCCAGCTCGGTGAGCTGTGCCGTGGTGGTGTGGTGGCGCGCGGCGTACTCCTGGAAGTCTGGACGTCGCGAGAGCCAGTCGAGCGTCAGCACCTCGTGCACCAGCACGTCACAGCCGTTGCACGCGTCGATCGTCGCCTGCGTCGGATTGGTGTCGCCCGAGATCACGATGCTGCGATCGGCGGCGTCGAAGCGATAGGCGTAGCTCTCCATGGTGTGCTTCGTCGCGAACGCCGTGACGGTCACGTTGGCGTCCTTGTAGACCACGCCAGCCGTGATTTCGTGCGCGTTCACGGCGTGCCCTTCCGGGAACGCGCCCACCGTGTACAATCCGCGGTCTCTCTTTCGCGCTTCGAAGTCGCTGCGGTACGCCTCGAGCACGTGTTCGGTCATCGCCTTGATGCCGCTGGGACCATACACCTCGAGCGGGACGCGGCGTCCGATCACCCACGGCGTGAGGATTAAGTCCGGATATCCCACGGTGTGGTCGGAATGCAGATGCGTCACGAAGACGACACGGAGATTGACGGGCTCGAGGGCGGCGATTCCCTTCTCGACGGCCGCTGACTTCGCCCGGCGCACGACACCTGCGCCAAAGTCCACGAGGTACGGCGTACCGTTGACCACGACAGCGGTCGCCGGCCCCGACCGGTCGGGGTCTGCCGGCGGCGTGCCTGTGCCAAGCAGAACGACTCGAGTGGATTCGGCAGCGACTGCAGGCGGTTCGTACGACGTCATGCTCGCGATCGCGAGGGCGAGCGAGGCGACGAGGATGGCAGCAAGTGTGCGCAGCATGGCAGACGACCGCTGCGTCACTCGACCCCGCGGCCACGCGGTCTCATCACGTTGGCGAACACGAACTCCGCGACCGATCGTCCGACCTCCTGGCCGGCCTCCTGGTCGAAGCGGTAGTGAATACCGCCGTAGATGCGGGCCATCGCCTCTTCTTCGGCGGCCTCCCAGAAGCTCGCGAAGGACCGCGTGACGTCCGGGCCGCCGGGCTGGCTCCAGGTCACCGTGACCGGGACGTCGATTGTGCCGCAGACGAGCTGGAGGGCACGCGCCGCGCTCGCCCCGATCGTCGCCAGGTTGCCGGCGTACGACGGATACGGAGGGGTGGTGATCAGGGGCAGCCACGCCGGATCGGCATCGGTCTCAGGGTTGAGATCGGTGTCGGCGGCGCGAATCGCGGTCACAGGACGCCACACGCCGTACACGAACTTGCTCGCCTGCGTCGTCTGGAGGGCATCGTGGATCGAGACGTTGACGAGCACGAACACGCGAGCGGCCTCGACAAGCGACAGGTGGCGCGCGAGGAGCACATCGCGCGCCACGTCGTTCCACACCGAGAAGAAGCCGGTGGTCGTGCCAACGCCCGACCAGAGGTGCGCGATGGTCGTTTGCTCGGCGGTCCGCGCGCCGCTGTCGGATTTGCCGAGCTGCTTCACCTCGTTGAAGTCGGCGGCATAGCGTGCGCTCGTGAGGAACGGCGGCGGCGACGGCAGCACCTGCGTGGCCGAGAGGAGCGCCATCGGCGTTGCCTGCTGGAGATGCGTGAATGCGGCGGCGGCGTTGGCCGGCGGTGTCGGCTGCCAGCGTCCAGGAAGGGGCGGCTCGGTGTAGGGCGGAAAGGTCGGGACGATCCAGCCGTCGTTCTCCCGCCACGAGAGAATTTCCCTGGCGACGTGGGCGCCAACCTCGGCGCCGCGACGGACGAAGCCAGAAGGATGTTGACCAAGGTGGGCGGCCAGCGCGGCGTCATAGGTCGGCGCCGCCGCGGGATTGAGCACGACGAGCACGTCGTGGGCGGCCCGTGCGGCGGCGGCGTTGGGTGATCCGCCGGCCCAGGATCGCACGCCGACCCTATAGGGCTCGAACTCACGTTCGATCGCGTTGATCGCATCGAACATCGCGATGTGCATCATCGCGTAGGAGCGGGGCGTCAGCGGATTGCCTGGCTGGGGAAGCGTGTTCTGAAGAAGCTGGTTCCATTCCAGCACGACATCGGCGCGTGAACCGTTCGCGGCGACGTCGTATCCGGCCGCCGTCGCCATCGTGAGGGCCAGCGTGGCTCCGAGTATGGTCGTCTTCTGCATGGTTGTTGTTCCTCGTATTACTGGACCCGAGTCGTGGCCTTATACTGGGCGGCGTCGTCGCCGTCCTCGATGAGCGCTAGACTGCCGGCACGGCGTGGGAAGCTCCGTGGGAATCCCCGTGGAAAATGAGGTGCACGCGCAGAGGGGTTGGCCACGGAGTGGGCCCGGCCTCGAACTACGCCTGCTAGGCGAACTGCAGGTCGCCTTCGAGGGCCGGGAGATCGCTCTCCCGGCCTCCAAGAAGACTCGCGCGTTGCTCGCCTACCTTGTTGCCACCGGCACGCCGCATCGGCGTGAGTGGCTCTGTGACCTGCTCTGGGAGGGGCCGGACGATCCACGCGGCGAGCTCCGGTGGAGCCTTGCTAAGGTCCGGCCGCTGCTGGATCTCGGCGGGACGATCCGGCTCAAGACCGATCGCTCGCGCGTGGCCTTTGAACCTCAGGGCGCCGTCGTCGATCTGACAACGGTCCGGGATCTACTCGGCGACGTCCCGACCGCACGCGTCGAGGCACTCAAGAGCGCGGTTGCTCTGTTCCGCGGTGAATTCCTGGACGGGCTCGATCTGCCGCTCTGCTATCGGTTCCAACAGTGGTGCCTCGCCGAGCGCGCCGCAGTCAGCACGCTTCGACTCGGTGCGCTCCGCAGCCTCCTGGAGCGGCTCGGTCACCGTCCAGGGGAGGCACTTGTTCACGCGCGTTCCCTCGTGGTGGCAGACCCGCTATCGGAAGACAGTCATGCCGGAGTCGTTCGGCTTCTCGCCCGACTGGGTCGTCGCCGTGAAGCTCTCGAGCAGTATGAGGGCGCTCGGCGCTTGCTCGAGCGCGAAGTCGGGGCGCCGTTGTCCGGTGCACTCGAGCGTGCCCGTCGCGAGATCGGGCCGAGAACGGTCGAGCCTCGATCGCGGCTCGACCCGGCAACGGTCGATCCGGAGGCGACGCCAGGCGCCTCGGCTCGCTCGGTCATCCCGTTTGTCGGCCGCTTCGCGGAGCGCGCCCGAATCGACGAATTGGTGTCGACGGCCGCCAACGGCCGAACGACTCCTATTCTCCTGGTCGGCGGCGAGCCCGGTATCGGCAAGAGCCGCCTGCTCGATCATCTCGCCGACTGCATGGTGACGATCGGCGGTCTTTGTCTCAAGGGCCGCGCCTTCGAGGCGGAAGCCGGGCATCCGTATGGCGCCTGGATCGAGGCCTTGAGCGCGGTCCCCGGCGATTCCGTTCCGCATGACACACGGCAGAACCTGGCGTTGCTCCGCGACGCCTTCGGTCCGCATCCCTCGGCACCGGCCGATCGCGGCCGGCTCTTCGAGGCAGTTCTTTCGTTGCTGCGACATCTCGCCCGGCGAACACCGCTTGCGATCGTGCTGGACGACCTGCAGTGGCTGGACGAGGCTTCGTCGTCACTGCTCCACTACGTGGCAAGGGTGCCGAACTTCCCGGCGGGAGTGCTGTTCGCCTCCGGCGTCCGGCCCGGCGAGCTTGCCGACAACCCTCCAATGTCGCGGGTGCTGACGGCGCTTGAGCGTGAGGAGCGCGTGCTGAAGCTGCCGCTCCTCGGGCTGTCCGAGGCAGAGACCGCCGAGCTCGTGAAGGCAGTCAACCCTGCCATCGACACCGCGTCCGTCTTCCAGGAGTGCGACGGCAATCCGCTGTTTGCGCTGGAACTCTCCAGAGCTCACAATGAGCGGTCTCGCTGGCCCCGACGCCCGCTTCAGACGCTGATCGCCGGGCAGCTGGCGACGCTCGACGAGCCCTGCCGCAACGTTGTCGCCTGGGCCTCGGCGATGGGACGAACGTTCCGTCCAGCCATGCTGGCGACACTGGCAGGCTTGGAGACGCCGGCGATGCTCCGCGCCCTGGAGCAGCTGGAACGGCGTAGCATCATTCGCGCGGCGGCAGCGGATGCGTACGACTTCGTCCACGACCTCATTCGCAGGGCCGCTTACCAGGAGATCTCACAGCCGCGGCGCACCCTGATGCACCAGCAGATTGCGCGCATTCTGGAGTCCGTGGTGACCTCCGACGACACGGCGGCGGGTGACCTCGTGCGCCACGCGGAACAGGCCGGCGATCCTGCGCTTGCCGCACGCGCCTGCGTCCTGGCCGGCGAGCGGAGCCTTAGGCTGTTCGCCAATGCCGAGGCGGCAGCCCTCGCCAGGCGCGGTAGATCTCATCTCGACAGGCTTTCCGACAATCATCTCCGCCGCGAGCTCATGATCGGTATTTTGAAGATCGACGTTCTCTCCGCGGCGGGACCCGGCATGCGCCCGCTCCCGCGGGTCGCGGAAGCACTTGCGGAGGCGATTGCGAAAGCGGAAGAGGCCGAGCTCCATGCGGCGGCCGCGACCGGCTACTACCTCTCCTCCGTCCTGCATCAGCAGACAGGCGATCTCGGACGGGCGCATGAGTGCACTGTGCGTGCGGCCGAGGTCGGCCGCAGCGCGGGCCGACAGGCGTACGCCCGGCAGCTGGCCAATACCGCGCGCTGCCTGATCGAGCTGGAGACCGAGATCCCTCGGGCACGGGCGCTGCTGAACGAGGCCGAGACGCTCCTCGGACCCCTCGGACAGACGGACTGCGAGCTGCAGTGGGGCCGCGGTCTGATCGAGCGTTGGGCTGGAGATGCAGATCACGCAAGAGCACTGGTCGAAGGTGCGCTCAACCTCGCGCGGGAGACGGAGGACCGCTGGCGGGAGGTCAGGTGCCTGACCTGGCTCGCCCTGATCGACTTCGAGTGTGGTCGCCACGCAGAGGCCGGAGACCGCTGTCGCGAGCTTCGCCTCGTCGCCGAGAGGATGGGCGAAGGGGAGGCGCCTGTGGCCGATGGCATCGAAGCTCTGGCCCGTGTCGGCGAGGCCAGGGTGCAAGGGCTCCACGGACTGGATGCGGCGCTCTCGCGAGTCCGGGCAGTGGACGACAAGAGCTATCTCGCCTACGCGCTGAATGCGGCAGCGCTGCTCTGTTTCCGGCGAGGCCAGCCGGGACAGGCCACGGCCTATGCGGATGAAGCGCTGGAGGTCGCGACCGCCATGGAACGGCACAATGAGGTCTCCATCGCGGAGGCCATGCTTGCGCGGGTGCGACCCGGTCTCTCCCCCCAGACCTCGACGGAGCGGCTTCGCGGCCTGCGCGAGCGGGCCGCCGACAGCGATCGTTTCAGCGCCAGGACGCGCGCGTTCCTCGACGAAGTCGCCAGCCTCGGGCGAACGGCAGCCGGTGCCGCCTCGGAGCGTTCAGGTCGAGACCGGAAGCGCAAATTCAGGAGGTAGCCCATGCCGCGCATCATCGTTGAGCGAAGCTTCGAGCAGCCCCTTACAGAGGAACAGCTGAAGGCGACCGAAACCCGCATGGCGCCGTGTCTCGATCTCTACCGGGTCCGCTGGATTCGCAGCGTCTGGTCGGCCGACCGTCGGCGGATGATCTGCGAATACGAGGCACCGGACGCCGCCAGCGTCACGTCGGTTCAGCGCGAGGCCGACGCCAAGTTCGATCGTGTCTGGCCGGCCGACGTGCTGGGGGAGCAGTGAGAACGCCAGACCGCTCAACCTGCGTAATCTGCGGCCAAGCCCAATCTGCGCAATCGATTGACTAAAACGGTTTCGCTTCCATGAGCACGACGATCGCGGCCACGAGCACGCACATCACGGACGCGATCCGGCCGACTCGGCCGAGAGCCACAGCTGGACTGCCGCTCGCTTGCCCCGTGCGAAGCGCCCGCCGCGCCTGGCCGTGCAGCGCGCCGACGACAATCAGCAGCAGCACCGAGACGCGGAACCACCAGAAGTCATGGAACGCGCCACCGACGGCGACGTCGAGGAGGATGCCCGTGACCAGCATGGTCGCAAGGCTGAAAGCGAAATACTGGAGAAGCGGCGTCAGCAGCGCGGGGATATCCCCCGAACCGGGATTGGTTGGGCGCGCCGTCGCGGCCACCGCGGCCACCGCCGCGATCAGGCCAATCCCCAGAACGGCCACCACCACGTGTAGCACGAGGACGGACGTATAGAGACCTCTCATGCTTGTGTAGACGGATCTGGCGGACAAAATATGACGTAAACGGTCGACTGCTGAAGCTCAGCCAGACACCGGCGTGGGCCACGGCAAGCCGATCTTGTGCATCAGCACCGCGAAGCGTGGATCGCCCCGGAGGGGCGCGAAGGCCGGGTGGACGCCGAGGAACACGATCATGCCGGACGATACCTCGTAGGCGCGCTCCAAGTACTCGAAGCCGCGGTCGAAATCGTTCAGCCGCGTGTATACGTAGGCGAACAGGAACGGCGGCACATAGCGGCGCGCCGCCATGTCGCGCAGCCCCTGCAGCCGCTGTTCCCAATAGCCACGCTCGCCGCGCGTCCGATAGGCCGTGCGCAGCCGCTCCAGCGAGTTGACCTGCACGCTGTCGTCCGCCGCCATCAACGGGCCGCCCAGGTCGATGGCCGGCTCGAACTGTCCGAGCAACTCGTGCGCGAACGCGAGCACCTGGCGGACGAAGACGAGCGAGGGATCCAATTGCAGGGCCCGCTGACCGCGGGTCAGGCCGGCTTCGATCGCGCCCGTGAACAGGTTGATCATCACGATGCCGTTGTTGACGAAGCCCGACAGCGGATCGTCATCCAACGCACGCTCGGCCTGCGACATCGCCTCCTCGCGCTGGCCCCGCACGAGCAGGTAGAGCGCGTAGAACATGCGACACTCGGCGCCGAGCGGATAGAGCTCGAGCGATCGCAACAAGCCACGCTCCGCCGCCGCCCAATCGCGCTTGAAGAAGAACGCGACCTTGGCCGCCGCGAAGTGCGCCTCGGCCAGTGCCGGATCGAGGGCCAACGCCCGCGACGCCGCGGCCTCCGCTCGTTCCACACCCTCGATCGGCATCACATAACCGAAAAACGCCGCCGTACCGTAGGTGTCACCAAGGCCCGCGTGCGCCAGGGCGTAGCTTGGGTCCTTGGCGATGGCGTTGCCGAAGCACTCGATGGCGCGCTCGAAGCCATCGGGCGTGAACTTGTTGAAGAAGTAGCGGCCGCGCAGATAGTCCTGATACGCGTCGGTGTTCTCGGTCGGGCGCTTTGTCAAGCGGCGCCGCTCGGTCCCGGTGAGCTTCAGCTTCAGCGCCTCTGAAATCTCGCTGGCGATGGTCTCCTGGATGGCGATCAGGTCGGTCACGTCGTGGGTGTAGTGCTGTCCCCACAATTGCGAGTCCTGCGCGACGTCCACGAGCTCCGCCTGGATCGTCAAGCGGCCACCGCGGGAGACGATGCGGCCGGTGAGGACGGTTTTTGCGTTCAGTGCCTCGCCGGCGGCGCGGGGATCGAGATCGCGGCCTTTCAGACGGAAGACGCTGCTGCGTGGCACCACGCGCAGCTTCGGGATGGACGACAGGCTGTTGATCAGCGCCTCGGTGATTCCATCGCTCAAGTACGCCGCTTCCGGCGAGTCGTCGTCGCTCGTAAACGGGAGGACGGCCAGCGAGCGGCCACGACCGCGCGTGGCGCGTGGCCGTGGTGAAGGCGTGATCACCGCGGAGTCCGCGAGCAGCGCGTCGAGGGCGATCGACAGATCGCGCGCCGACTGAAAGCGATCGCCGACCCGCTTCTCGAGGCAGTGGCCAACGATGCGCTCCATCTCCACTGGCACGTCGCGCGTGGAGCCGGTGAGTGGGGGCACGTCGGCCTGGAGCAGGGCGGCGATGGTATCGGCACCAGTCGGCGCCTCGAAGGCGCGCCGCCCGGCGATCGTCTCGTAGAGCACGCAGCCGAGCGAGAAGATGTCGGCGGCTGGCCCGATCGCCTCGCCGCGCATCTGCTCGGGCGCGGCATAGCCAATCGTGCCGACGATCGCGCCGGCCACGGTGGCGCCGACCGTCGGGGAATCCTGGCTGCCGAGCGGCGTCGCCTCGATGGTGCGGGCCAGACCGAAGTCGAGGATCTTCACGCGGCCGTCGGTCGTGAGGAAGACGTTCTCGGGTTTCAGATCGCGGTGAACGATTCCTCGAGCGTGAGCAAACGCGAGACCTTCGGCGATCGCGCGCGTGATCGCGGCGCCCTGGCGCCAGGCCAGCGGCCCTCGCGTGAGGCGCACGCGGAGCGACTCGCCATCGAGCAGCTCGGTGACCGCGAACGGCACGCCGTCGGTCTGGCCGACATCGTGCAGCGCGAGGATATTCGGGTGTGACAGCGCGGCGACGGCGCGGGCTTCGCGCTCGAACCGGCTGACGGCATCCGGATCGCGCGCCAGCGCCGGCGCGATCACCTTGACGGCAACCTCGCGCTCGAGCCGCGCGTCGCGGGCCCGATACACCACACCCATGCCGCCCGCCCCAATCGGCGCGAGGATTTCGTAGGGGCCCAGACGAGTGCCAGCGGTCAGCATCAAAACGCTCTGAGGGCGGTTCGCGACCTGTCCGCCAGAGCGCAAAGCGCGACGGAGGAACCGTCCCTACCTGATGCTACCGCAGCCCGCGTGTCGAAGCTGGCGTGCTGGCGTCTGAACAGCCGTGGCATGCGATTGGCGTGGCCTCTGAACTAGCGTGAGTACCGAACTGGCGTGACGTCCGAACTGGCGTGACGTCCGCCTTCAGGCGAACCTGAAAGCCGGCTGTCTGCCTCGGGTGGCCATCCCATCCCTCAGAAGCGCAGTCGCACGCCAGCGTTGATCGTGCGGCCCTCGAGTGGCGCCCAGGCGTCGACCGTCCAGCGCCCATCCGGTGCCCTGGTGGGCCGAACCAGCGGATGCTCACGGGTCTGGCGGACGTCACCGAGGTTCTCGACGTTGACGAAGATCCGGTGACGCCCGACGGCCAGATCGATGAGCCCGCCGAAGAGCACGTGTGGAAAGCCGCGCTCGCGAAAGGGGTTCTCGTCGAGCGACTGTCGTCCCGTGTAGAACACCTCGAAGCCGACGCGCGCCGGGCCGATCTCGCGTAGCAGGTCGAACGTCGCTGAGTGTCGTGGGTTGAGCGGCGTCTCGCGCCGGCCCGTGCCGTCGGGATCGGGCTCGGTCGACCACAGGAACATGTGCGTGAGGATGAGATCGAACCCTTCGACGTGCCGTCGCGCGATGAATTCGGTGCCGCGGGAGTGCGTGACGCCGTCCACGTTGACGATGGCAATCGGGAAGTCGGCGCGGCCCGTTTCGCGAACCGCCTGCGCGCCGTAGATACGGGAATCGAAGATCGTCAGCGTGATCTCGAACGGCGCGCGCGCCCACGTCACATCCGCGGAGAAGCTGTCCGCGCGCTCCGCCTCGAGCGCGCCGAGCGGCGCCAATCTCGACAGACCCGTGGCTTCGGTCTCCTCGGTGAACGGTGTCGGCGCAAAGTATCCGCGGCCGCCCGAGACGCGAACCGTCCATGGCTCGGCTGGTCGCATCAATACCGACACGCGCGGGCTGAAGAAGGTCCCGAACGCGTTGTGGCGATCGAGCCGCGCACTGCCCGAGACGGTCAGCCACTCCGCGGCGGAGAGCTCGTCTTGCGCGAAGACCCCGGGCACGGTGTAGGCGTAGGTAAAACGTGGCACGTCGCGCGCGTGATAGCGCTCGTGCTGCAGCGCGCCACCGATTACCCAGGTGTGACGACCGGCGATGCGCATCGCCGACACCTCGCTGAAGAGCGTTCGATGCGTGTCCCGCTCCGCGATCGGACCGAACGTCTGCGTGTGGCGCTGTTCCGTGCCGCTGGCCCGAGCGCTGAACAGCACGCCGTTCGAGGCGGCCACTCGCGCCACTGCCCCGCCATCGAACCGCGTCGTGTCCAGGTTCTCGGCAAACGCTTGGCCGTCCGGCGCCACGGCGCCGGGCATCGTCCCACCCCTGCGCTCCTCGGCCATCCCACTCGCCGTCACCAGCACCGACTTCCCCTGCCCATCGTCCCAGAACACCCGCGGCCGCGCGACGACTCGGCGGTACAGCGGCAGGTCCGTCCAGCCGTCCTCGTCCAGATCGGATCGCTCTTGAAAGTGTGCGCCGCCAACGAGCGTGTAACCCCAGCGCTCGCCAAGCGGCGCCGCCGACCAGGTGACCACATCGGTGCCCGCGTGGCTCGTCCGGTTCAGGAGCACCTCGGCCTCGCGACCCGCGTCGGGCGGACGCCTGGAGACGAGATTGACCACGCCGCCGATGGCAGACATGCCGTAGAGCGCTGACGCCGCGCCTTTGATCACCTCGACCTGGCCAAGATCCATCGGTGGGATCTGCAGGAGCCCGATCGAGCCGGTTTGACCGCCGTAGAGCGGCAAGCCGTCCGCCAGGATCTGCGTATACCGTCCGCGCAGACCCTGGATGCGTACGTTCGCGCCGCCAACGGAGGGAGAGGTCGTTTGCACGCGCAAGCCGTTGGTCTCGTTCAACAGCATCGACACATCGCCCGGTGTCATCATGATCTTCTCTTGGACCTCCTCGCCTGGCACCACTTCCACGCGCATCGGTTGGTCTTCGACGCGCTTGTTCGTCCGGGTTGCGGAGACGATCACATCCTCCTCGACCGTGGGCTGGCGCTCGAGGTCGACGATCACGGGCTGCGGACGATCGGCGTCAACCGTCACCGTGAACGTCAGCGGCACATAGCCCGCCTTCGCCACGGTCATCTCGAGGACGCCGACCACCATTGGCACGCGCACGGTACCCTTCGCGTCCGTCACATGCGTCGTCGCAGCGACGACCACCTCCGCGCCACTGACCGGAAGGCCACCACTGCGAACCTCGACCTGAATCGTGAGCTGCTCGCGGGCCTTGGTGTCGGCTGCTGCGCACGCTACGACGGCGCACGCCAGAACCAGTTCAAGCATGCGACGACGTTACTACACACGAAGAATTTGATATCGGAACCCGTCGCCATCGTGGATCGTCGATCTTGGCAACGCTCGATCGACGCAAGGGTAAAGGAGTCCTCGTGAGCTCTTCACCACTTCAACAGTCACTATCAATTTCTGGGGTTCGCGCGCAGTTCACCGGCCAGGTGATTGGACCGGATGACCCCGACTACGATGCCGCGCGCACGGTCTTCCCAGGTGGCATCGATCGCCGACCGGCGGTCATCATCCGCGTCGCAGACGCCAGGGACGTCGCCCGCGTCTTTGCACTTGCGCGCCAGACCGGGCTGGAGCTGGCCATCCGCAGCGGCGGGCATGGCATGGGGGCTCACTGCACTGTCGACGGCGGCATGGTGCTCGATCTGTCGGCGATGCGGGCGCTGGAGATCGATCGCACGCGGCGGGTGGCATGGGCACAATCAGGTCTGACCACCGGAGCGTATACGACGGCGGCCGCGGAGCACGGCCTCGCAACGGGCTTTGGCGATACCGGGTCGGTTGGCATTGGCGGCATCACGCTGGGTGGCGGCGTCGGCTATCTCTCTCGCAAGCACGGCCTGACGATCGACGATCTACTGGCTGCTGAGATCGTCACGGCCGATGGCCAGATCCTCCAGATCGATGCCGAGTCACATCCAGACCTCTTCTGGGCCATCCGCGGCGGCGGTGGCAACTTTGGCGTGGTGACGAAGTTTCAATTCCGTCTGCACCCTCTGGAGTCGGTCGTCGGTGGAATGCTGCTCATTCCGGCAACCGCCGACATCATCCAGAAATTCGTGGCCGAAGCGAGCGCGGCGCCAGAGGAGCTCACAACGATCGGCAACGTGATGCCCGCGCCGCCGATGCCGTTCGTGCCCGCCGAGCATCACGGGCGGCTCGTCATCATGGCGTTGATGGCCTACGCAGGACCAACCGATGCCGGTCAGCGCGCCATCGCGCCCTTCCGTGCCCTGGCCACGCCCATCGTCGATATGGTGAAACCGTGCTCTTATGCGGAGCTGTTTCCGCCCGAGCAGGAGGGCTATCATCCGATTGCGGCCTTGCGCACCTTGTTTGTCGACGATGTGGATGGTCGGATGGCGGAGACGATGGTCGATCACCTGACGGCATCGACGGCGCAAATGGCGGTCACGCAGCTTCGCGTGCTGGGCGGCGCGGTGTCTCGCGTGCCCAACGACGCGACGGCCTACGCGCACCGTTCGCGACCCATCATGGTGAACGCCGCCGCGGTCTACGGGCACGTCGATGAAGCGCCGGTGCATCGGACGTGGCTCGATCGCTATCTCGCGGCGCTCGACGTGCCTCGCGGCGACGCCTACGTCAACTTCCTCGGACCGGAGGGTGAGGCGCGCGTGCGCGATGCCTACCCCGAAGGCACGTGGAAGCGTCTCGGCGCCATCAAGCGGCAGTACGATCCGACCAACTTCTTCCGGTCGAATCAGAATATTCCGCCGGCCACCGAGTAGGGCCTGAGCGATCATGACCGACGGTCACGGGTCAATCATCTGCTCACACGGGATGGCCGATATCGAGCCTGGCCTGCGCCTGCATTACGTGACCGCGGGCGAAGGAGCGCGCACGGTCGTGCTGCTGCACGGCTTCCCGCAGACGTGGTGGGAGTGGCGTCGCGTCATGCCGGCGCTCGTCGAAGCCGGATATCGAGTGGTCGCGCCAGACTATCGCGGCGCCGGCCACTCATGGCGGCCAGCCGGCGGCTACGACAAGCGCACGATGGCCGAAGACATTCACCGGCTGGTGCGTCAGCACCTCGGAATCGTTGACCCCATCGTGCTGGTCGGTCACGATATCGGGCTGATGGTGGCGTACGCCTACGCCCAGGCGCATCGCGACGAGGTGTCGCACCTCGTCGTGGTGGACGCGCCGTTGCCGGGGACCGATGTCTTCGGTCGCCTGCGCACCGATCCGCGCGTGTGGCACTTCGCATTCCACCTGGCACGTGACGTTGCGGAGATGCTGGTGGCGGGTCGAGAACGTCCGTACCTGCAGTCCTTCTTCGACGCACGCGTCTTCGATCCATCGGCCATCACCGAGGAGGATCTCGACATCTACGCGTCGGCCTACTCGGCGCCAGGGGCCATGCGCGCCGGCTTCGAGCTCTATCGTGCGTTCGATCGAGACGCGGAAGACAACCGCGCGGCGTTCAAGCAGCATGGCAAACTGCCCATGCGGGTGCTCGCGATCGGGGGCGACATCAGCACGTCAGGACCGCTCGTCGAAGAGATGATGCGCGAGGTCGCGGACACCGTCACCGGGCGGCGCATCCCTCGAACCGCACACTGGGTCCCCGAGGAAAACTCCGCGGCGTTCACCGCGGCGCTACTCGAGTTTCTGAAACTGTAGACGTCGAGGTTGGCGCACGCAAATACATGCCGACGAAACGCCTGCCATCTCAGCCAAGCCTCGATCATCTGAAGCGTCAGGCCAAGGATCTGCTTCAAGAGCGACAGGCGGGCACACTCCAAGCCTGCCAGCGCATTCGAGAGTTCCTCCCCCGCTGCGCGGGCATGCCGGACGAGGCCATCAAGGCGATGCGGTTCACGATCGGCGATGCTCACCTCGCCATCGCGCGCGAGTATGGGTTCGCCAGCTGGGCCCGTCTGCGGACCTTTCTGCAGGAGTCGAGCCCGGCGGTGCTCGAGCGCCCGCACCATGAGCGGATCCAAGATCCGATCCTTCGTCGAGCCGTTGACTTGCTCGACGATGGCGACGTCGAGGGCCTTCGGCAGCTCCTGATCGAGCACTCCAGACTGACCACGCAGCGAGCGGTCTTCGAAGGCGGCAACTATTTCCGAGATCCGGCGCTGCTCGAATTCGTCGCTGAGAATCCGGTGCGGCACGACAGTTTGCCGCCGAATATCGTTGACGTGGCCCGCACCATTCTTGACGCCGGCGCTCGATTGGATCGACGTGCCGTGAACTCGACCCTCGGACTCGTGTCGTCGGGAAGAGTGCCTCGCGAGTGCGATGTCCAGGTCGCGCTCGTGGATCTGTTGTGCGACTACGGAGCCGACCCGGACAGCGCTATGAGCGCGGCGCTTGGGCACGGAGAACTCGACGCTGTCAACGCCTTGATCCGGAGAGGCGCACGCATTGATCTCACAGCCGCCGCGGCGACCGGCCGTCTGGCGGAAGTACGGGACGCCGCTCCACGTGCCGCGCCTGAAAGCCGGCATCTGGCGCTTGCGTGGGCTTCTCAATTCGGCCACGTGGACATCGTCCGGCTGCTACTCGATTTGGGCGAAGATCCGAACCGCTTCAATCCTCAAGGCGCCCATTCGCACTCGACGCCGCTGCATCAAGCGGCTTTGGCAGGTCACAGAGACGTGGTCGTACTGTTGGTGGAGCGAGGGGGTCGACTCGATATCAGGGACATCCACCACCAGGGGACCCCAGCGGAGTGGGCCGACCACGCGGGCCAAACAGAGCTGGCCGCATACCTTCGCGCTCACGAGGGCCCTCGCACACCTCCAGTCGACTGACAGATGAGGTGCAGGTAGATGGCCGATACTGGATGGGTAGGTCGGTCTACGATCAGTTGGCCGCCAACCGATGCTGGATCGCACGAGACAGCTGTTGAGCCAACCTGACGCCGAGGATCCGCGCGTGCTTCTCGCGGACGTTCTCCGCTCCGCAGTCGAGCTCTTGTCGCTGCCCGACAACGACTTCGCGTGGTCGGCGTGGAAGGACAAAGACGCTGCTGTCGCCGAGGTCGAGGGTGTTCTCGCTCTCGTCGAAGCAGGCGAATTGCCCGAGCGTTTGTCGGTCTCGGTACTCTTTGCGCCAACGGGTCCCATCCAGGAGGTCAGCGTTAGTAGCGGTTGGGGCGAAGCGTTCCAAAAAGTAGCGGAGCGATACGATCGGGCGGAACAGCGCCTGTGGAAGAATCGGTAGCAACACAGCTCTTCTGAGGATGAAGACTCTGCTGGTTCTCAGGCACGCGAAGTCGAGCCGGAACCATCCGGTGCGTAATGACCATGAGCGACCGCTGAACACGCGCGGCCGGCGGGATGGGCCGCGGATGGGAGAGCTGCTGCGGCAGTACGAATTGATACCCGATCTTGTCATCAGCTCCGACGCGGTGCGGGCGCGGGTGACGGCCGAGGCCGTGGCCGAGGCGGCTCGGTATGCGGGAGAAATCCTGCTGGACCGGCGTCTCTATCTGGCGAGCCCCGCCGACATCCTCTCGTTGCTGCGAACGGTGCGCGAGAACCCCGAGACCGTGATGATCGTCGGGCACAATCCCGGGCTCGAGGAGCTGGTCGAGCAACTGACCGGCGAGCAACAGGACCTGCCGACTGGCGCCCTCGCGCAGATTGTTCTGCCGATCGATCGATGGCGCGATCTCAAACGACCGACCCGAGGGACGCTCATGGGGCACTGGCGGCCGAAGGAACTGACATGAAACCGCGAACTCTGACACTCCCGTGAACGCCGCAATGTTCAGCGACGATTTGTTTTACTCTCCACCCGCGCCTCCACCGCCACCGCCGTCGCCGCAGCCGCCGTCCGCCGCGCCGCTCGAGTCGCAGGCGCCACCTCCGCCTCCGCCGTCGAACCACGGCCCAATGCCAGCATCTCCCGAGGCGGCGACCCTACTTTCACGACGGCGCGTCTTCCACGCTAGCGCGGCGGCAAAGAGAAACCCGGCGACCATCACGACGATGCCTATTAGGATCAACGTGGCCATGGGATTGCCTCGATGACCATCCTATCGGGCGGGTATTTCGCCGGCGTTTCCCGCTAACCCACTGAGCCCGTCGACCTTGCATGATGCTCCTGCACGATCGGCTGCGACCTAGTCCGGATGGAGACCATGATGCCTCGCATAGTGAACTCCCGGTGTGTACTTGCCGTCCGCAATCTGGAGGTATCGACGCGCTACTACAAGGACGTCCTGGGTTTCACCCAGGACCCGATCGACGCCGACGGCTGGAGCTTTCTGACGCGAGACACGTTCAGGGTCATGCTTGGCGAGTGCGCGAACGAGAGACCCGCCAGCCAACTCGGGGATCATTCGTACTTCGCCTACTGGACCGTTGACGATGTCGACGGGTTCTACAAGGAGATCGTCAAGCGTGGGGGGCAGGTCACCTCGGAGCCGACGAACAAACCGTGGGGACTCCGAGAGTTTGGCTTGCGCACCCCTGACGGCCATCGCATCACGTGTGGTGAGCTCATTCCGGGCCTGCGGTCGTAACGAGTATTCGTGAGCGCCTTCGAGAGGAGGCGTCGTCGTGGGCCGTCAGCTCCGGCGTGCCCGGACCATGAGCGCTGTCGATCCGATGTGCTCGAACCAGATCACGCCTTCGGAGACCAGGTCGATGCCGATCAGGAAATCGCCGTCCTCGGGCAGCGGGACCGCGATCGTGATGGCGATTGATGCTCCAGGCTCCACGTCACGCGGCAAGTCGTGCCGCGAATGGTCGGTGGCGATCAACCTCCCGTCGCAATCGTACAGGTGTGTACCCACGCGCACGACGCCGTACTCATGGATATTCGTGCTCAGCCACGCGGCTTTGCCGGTGTTGTCGATGCGCAGTCCGATGTCCACGAGCGCGCCGCGTTCCACCTGATGCTCCAGCCGCGTCGTGCTCATCGTGTGTGCCAGTCCGACATGGCTGCGGCTGTCGCGCCGCGTCTCGCCCTTGTGGAGAAAGAACACGGCCCGGCTGCGCATCGTGTCACACGCGTTGTTCCAGATCGCCCGCTGCACATCATCTCCGCGCCGTCCGACAATCGCCTGGTAATGCTCCAGTGACACCTCGAGATCGTTCGCGACCCGCGCCGTCAATTGCGTGAACCCCGCGTTTCGAGCCGCGGCGAAAATCGCCGTCAAGTCGACGTCGTTCTCGAGCACGCGATGGTCGCGCATTTCGTACTGCGCCTGCGCAGAACGCGAGTGGTCGCGGCCGGGCTCGCTGAAGCCCGCGATCCCTCCATCGCGCAGCACACGGCCGAGCTCACCCATCACCTCGCCGACATTCGGCACGTGGTGAAGCGCATCGAAGCACACGATGCGATCGACGGATTGATCGTCGAGCTCGATTCGATGCCCATCGAACGGAAGAAATACCGGTGCGAACAGCGTCGACCCGATGAGCGGGTGTTCAGCAAACAGTCGACGGCCAATGTCCAGTGCCGCCGTCGAGGCATCGCAACAGATGGGCAGACAATGCAACTGCGCCAAGCAGCGCGACAACCAGCACGTTCCCGCCCCGAATTCCAGAACGGTCATGGTCTTGCCAAGCTGAAGGCCGGCGAGCAGCGCGCCCATGTTTTGCAACATCGCAGGCGTCTCGTGCAGGTAGGCAAACGGCCGCCGCATCAGGGCCGTCGGGTCCGCGATTCCTCGATAGTATTCGTCGGCCGTTTCAATGAGCTCCTCGACGCTGTGGCGCGCGATGATATCGGCAGGCTTGATCGTCGTGTCTGCGCCGCTCGGATCCTGAGCCGACGCAACCGATGGCCCGTCGTCAATGGCATCCGAAATGGGCACATGGCGAGCACGGTACTCTGGGGAGTTCAGCAATTCGCGAACGAGCGCGCTGAACGGTAAGCCCCGCACCACCAACTGGGTGTAGTGCTGCAAACCTTCCGGGTCCGGCTCTCGAGCAAGGACGAGCTGGTACGCGAGGTGAACGTCCGCTCGGATCGCCTCGGTATCAAGGGCAGGCTGACTGGCTTCTGGTGTGCTCGAACGCCTGGACCAGCGCATAGGGCCACCATCCTACACAAGGAACCGCACCCAGCCCGAGGCTTGGGTCTGCGGGTTCGATCTGCTTCAACGTGTCGCGAGCAAGTCGTTGGTGTAGGTTTTCGACAACTCGATCGCCGCATCGCGGACCTTGGGCATCGATCCGGCCATCATCTGATGCACGGCGGCCGCACCGTCTGCGGGCATCGCCCCATCGAGGGCGAACATCGCCCTCGAACCCCTCAATGCCTCGACGTAGAGCGCATCGTCCTCACCCCGGAGCGCCTTCGGGACGTGCTCGGCGATCTCAGCCTCGGAGCGCGACTTCATCCAGTCGAGAGTTTTGACGATGGCACGCGCCAGCCGCGCGGCCGTATCGCGATTCGCTCGCAGCCAAGTGCCGCTGGAATAGAAGACAGCGCCCGGGTACATCGCGACACCGAATGCGTCCCTGGTGCCGTCCTCGGTTCGTAGATCCGCGAGGACGCGGATGTCGGCATGGCGGCGCTTGAGAAAGGTGAACGCCGGATCGGCCATCCAGCCCGCGGCGATCCTGCCGCTCTCCATCGCCGCGATGGCGGTGGCGGCGGCACCAATCGTCGTGACGCTGACAGACTCCGTCGGCACGTGATGCCGCGCGAGCAGGAAGTTCAAGAACATGTGCGACGAGGATCCCGGCGACGTCACGCCGACGATGCGTCCTTCGAGCGCAGGAATGCTCGTCACCGTGCTGGTGACCTGTGGAGCGCCGACGAGCACCAATCCCGGATAGCGCAACATTGTGACGAACGCGACCAGCTCGCGCTGCTCAGCCGCCATCTGGATGGTGTGATCGTAGTACCCGGACACCACGTCAGCGCTGCCGCCGACGAGCGCCTGCAACGCCTTGGCGCCACCGTCGAAGTCCTGGAGCTCGACCTCCACACCTTCTTCTTTGTAGAACCCGAGCACCTGAGCCAGCGTCGTCGGGAGATAGACCATCTGCGTCTGGCCGCCGACGGCGATCCGAACCGGCGCCCCCGGCGCTCGCTCCCGGGCGCACGAAGCGCCGAGGGCGACGACCACCGACGCACACATAGCGAACCCCGTGGCGACGCGCATCATGAAGTCTCTAGACTAGATGAGCGCGCGCGGAGAGTGCCGGTGAATCGCGTGCAGCCAACCTATTTCGGGATGAGCACGAAAGCCGAGAACTCGGGGCTCGTGCTCTGTGGCGTGAACACGTGTCCAATCGGCGGTGTCACTTCCACGTCATCGACGCGGACGCGCAAAGGTCTGCCGTCATACACCCCGCTCAGCACGGGTCCCGTCAACAGATGCTGGACGTTCCGAAGCTCGTACGGCCGTCCGACCGCCAGGACGCTACTGACGTCGATATCAGCCATGGGCGAGTGGCTCCAGTTGTATACGGCGATGTTGGCACGGCCCGGCTCGTACTTGTTGGGCAAGACGACGACCTTCATCCCCGCGGGCCGGCCGCGCTGGTACGAGGTGTGGCTGTCGAAACCTGACAGGCTCCTGAAGTTCGCGAATGCCACTTCGTACCATCTGGTGAAGTTACCGAACCAGAACGCGTACAGTCCATTGCCGAAGCTCTCGTCGTAGTAGGTGTTGTTATCCCAGACCGTCGACGCTGGCGCCCGCGTCTCGACGGAGGCCACGTAGTTGTCGGTCGAGCTCGTCGGGTCCTGCGTCGCGAACAGCGTGTTGCCCGTCACGGTCGCCGTGTCCCATCGATCGACCGTCAACGCTTGATTCCCGCCCATGACGTAGTTGTCCCTCACTACCAGCGACTTGTGCGTGACTGGCTGATAGCCAAGGCCCATGTTCGAGAGGTTCACGAGCGTACGGTCCTGGTGATAGAGGTAACTGCCGGTGATCGAGATGCGATCCGCCGAGCTCCCCTTCGAGCCGACGAACAGGTTCGAGACTCTGAAGTACGGCGGGGTATTGAACGCGGGAGTCCCGACGTACGCGCCGGGCGATCCGTTGTTGAAGCTGATGATGCCCTTGAAGTTGATGCCGATGATGTAGCCGGCTTCCGTGTAGGCCTTCATGCCCGTCGAGAAGTTGTTGAACGAGATCACATCCTCGATGAGCTTGGTGCCGGTCTGATTCTGAATGTAGAGCCCGTGCCCGTGGCCCCGTTGGGTATCCACCACGCCGTTGTTGAAGACGATGCAGCCGTAGACCTCGGAGTCCACTGCGCCTTGCCAGAATCCGAACCCCGACGCCGTGTCATGAATCGTCAGGTTGATGAACTTGGTGCGCGGCGCGAACACGTTGAGGCCCGTGCCCCGCATGTTGTCGGGACCGCCAGGCGTGTCAGGGTTGACCGCATGATGATAGACGCGCGTCTGATCCGAGTACGTGACCTCGAACCCCCAGTACCAGGTGTCGGATCCCTGCACGACGAGCACGTGGCCCGCCGGCGTCACGTTGCCATCGAGAATGGCGCGCTCGCCCGGGTATTGGCGCACGACTATGGGCGCCGATGTGCTTCCTCGCAAGTTGCTGACGAAGCTTCCTCGATAGGTTCCTTCACGAAGCCAGATCGTGGCGCCGGGCTTCACCATGCTCGGCTGATTGAGCGCGGTTTGTAGATCCCACGGTTGGCTTGCGGTGCCATTGTTGCCAGGCCGTCCTGCAGGACTGACGTAGAACTGTGTGCCCGCGGGCGGCGGCGGGGGTGGTGGCGGGGGTGGTGGTGGCGGAGGGGGCGGAGGCGGTCCCGTTTGATTCTGCACGGTGACCCGAAGACTCTGCGCGAGCAGCGGGGATTGCTTGTCGCTCGGGTAGAGTCGAAACTCATAGTCGCCCAGCGTCGACGGCATGCTGAACGTCAGCGTCGCGTTCCTGAGACCGGTCCTCGGGCTGGATCGAGTGTTGTTGAGGTACTTCCAGTCCACGTACGCTGACGAGGCCGTTCCAACCCGATACAGCCCGACCCAGTCTTGGCGGTTGCCAGGCCCATTGGCGACCGCAACCGAGATCGCCGCGCCCGGCTGTGTGGAGGTCGAACTGACGCCGAGGCTGGGACCCTGGGCCTGGGCCAGGTACCCCATCGCAAAAAACGTGACGATCGAGACGTAGATTCGCATGGTCCGTCCCTCAACAAAGCCGACACACCATCCCAAGGCTGGGGGTTGAGATCGCGTTACACGGCAGTCGGACCTGCGACAGGGGGACGGGTGTCGCCTGATTCAAGCGGCCACCTCAGCTATGGACGAGCTCGAGGGAACGGTGGTCGCAGAGACTCGATCGGTAACGGTCGTCGCAGCTATCGGTCGGTGACGGCGTGAACTGTAGTCCACCTACGTCACAGACCGACAACAGCCGCTTCACGGCACGACCACGGCCTGAAGACACCGAACCAAGCTGGTTGCGCCATGGAAGGTCTGAAGACCCTTTCCCGCTTCTTGGACAGGAGGGAAAGGTCCATGACCAACAGAACGCAGACAGGCTGTCTCCTGTTCGTGCTCGCGACGGGACTGGCCGGCTGCGATGGGGCCAGTCCGTCGCCGACAGCGCCATCGGCGGTCCAACCACAGCAGCCGCCGGTACCCACTGGTAGCGGGCGCGACACGTATTCCGTGGCGGACGTGATCCTCTCTGGCGTGGTGTACGAGCTGGCGCCGACGGGGCGGGTGCCAATGGAAGGTGTCCGCGTTGTGTCGGATTACTTCCATGTTCTTCCGACACCTGAGGTCGTTACCGATTCAACCGGATTCTTCAGCTTCAGGCGCGTGTGGGTCTGCCCGTGCTCATGGGCGCCCTCGGTGGATGCGGGGATCACGGCGATCCGGGTGGAGAGAGCCGGTTACGAGTTTCCGGCCGGCCAACCGGGCTCCATTTTCGAGGTCAACGCCGAGGTCAAGGATCGTCGCCTGCGAGATGTGCCGATCAACGGCGACACGCGCGTCGACATCGAGCTGGTCAGACGGTAGACGGGAGCGAAAGCCATGATGATCCGCATGCACGTCGGGTGTTTGCTCGTGGTACTCGCGGCGGCTTCGACCGGCTGCGACAGCAGCAGTCGGGCGTCGCTGCCGACATCGCCGTCACCGCTGGCGGTGTCCACCGCTCCGCCATCACCGTCACCTTCACCAGCCGCTTCGACGTTGATCGTGTTCACCGAGCCGGCCACGGGGTTCTCCACCTCGGAGCTGCGCGACGTCCAAGAACAGGTGCTGCAGGTCACCACGGCGAACGAGCTGATTTGGACCGCCGACGGCACCCGCCTGCCAGGCTATCGAGTGGACCGCTGCTGCTATCCGGGCGTCTCGTTCATCGTGGGCAACATCTGCCGCGAAGGGTGTGCCTTCGAAGTCCGCTTTGGCAGCAGAGACGGCGAAAGACGCGCCTACCTGACGGTCGACTACGGTCACGACAACCCGGGCACGCTCGTGGACGTCGAGGTCGTCGGCGGCGCGTTGCTCGTCGCTCGGACCGACGTCTTTGTCCCGGGAACCTTCACGCTGTCTGGCGTGGTCACCGACATCGACGGAAATGGACTGCGCGTGCCGGTCGCAGGGGTGTCGGTGTATCGCGGCGTGGTCAGCGGCTGGCGGCAAGGGATCACCGATCACCACGGCTTCTACAGCATCTCGGGGATGTTCAACGGCACGGAGGAGGTGACGACGCGCAAAGACGGCTACGCCAACACGCGACACGAGGTATCGATCGACGGCGACACCCGATTCGATATCGAGCTCGTCAGGCAGTAAGCGCACAGCCTACGCCGTTGTGCGCCAGCCCGCTCGCCACCAGTCGTCGCACACGTCGCCGTTGTCGGGTGTGGGCACGTCGAACATCACGATGTCGTCAGCGTGATCGGCGAGCACCCCCTCGATGTTGCCGGCGTGCACCGCCGTCGCCCAACGCTCGATCAGCACTCGAACTTCGGCTTCGTCCTTCTGCATGGTCGTCACGCTACTCCTTCTTCTTCGCAGGCGCGTCCCAGCTCTTCGCGCCGCTCTTGCCGTCGAGAAACGGCAACACGGTCGTGGCCAGCTGCGGCGTGAGAAAGAGCTCGTAGTGTGTCACGTCCGGCAGAATCGCGAGCCGGTTCTTCGACATGTGCTCGCGCATCCAGCCGGCATCCTTGAGGCCGCCGCCGAGCAGCTGATAGAACTCGACGATGTGCTCGGGGCGGACCATGTCGCTGTCGCCGTAGACGAGCATCACCGGCATCGACAGCATCTTCACGTCCTCGGCCCAGTTGTAGGGCTGACGCATCATCGCGCCCATCTTGTCCAGCAGCTTCGGGAACTCGTCTGGCTTTGGCGCCACCGCCGCGTAGGACGTGTACATCGGCGTGTCTTTCATCGCGTCCGCCATCTGTCCGCTGACCGATGCCTGCTGCGGCAGCATCTCCGGAAAGAAACCGTTCTGCGCGAACGGCGCGGATGCCACCACCAGACGGCGAACCATCTGCGGATGTTGGACGGCCAGGCGCAAGCCGACACCGCCGCCAAACGAGTACCCCAGCACGTCCACGTGTGAGTGGCCGAGCGCCTTGAGGACCGTGAACATGTCGTCGCCGATGTCGCTCAGCCTGATGTCGCGATCGCCGAGCGCGGTGCGGCCGTGCCCCTGCAAGTCCACGCCGATCACCTGCCGGTGTTCTGCCAGGATGGGCAGCAGGGGCCCGAACATCTGAGTGGAGCCGAGGCCGCCGTGCAGCAGCAGCAGCGGCTCGCCCTTGCCGTGAATCTCATAGTAGTAGTTGATGCCGTTGGCCTCGATATGGCCGCTCTTCACGGGCGTGGACTGAGCAGTCGCGGTTGGCACGACCGCCGTCTCGACGTGTGCCGGAACGAGCGATGTGGCGATAAGCATCGGTACGACAGCGATGTAACCGGTCAATCTGGCCTTCATACGTCAGTCTCCAGAGGGCGAAGTCTCGACAGGCGCTCCCTACTGTCACGTCGAACGTGGGGCTTTGAGATCGACACCCGAAGGCCGCGTCAGCGCTACCATACGCGCCATGCCGACCACCCATCGATCGTCCTCGTCACGGTCTCCCCGCCCTGCGGGGGACCTTACCCGGCGCGAGCTGCTGGCTGGCGCCGGCGTCGGCGCCGCGGCTCTGCTGCTCGAGCAGAGCGGTGTCGAGGCCCAGCCCGCGCCGAATCGGCCCGTCGTCTTCTTTCATACAACTGTCGTGACCCTCGACGCTGTCAGAAACGACGTCGCGCTCGCGGTCGAAGGCGACAAGATCGCCGCTATTGGACCGAACGATCAGGTGATCAAGGGCTATCCCACGGCCGATGTCTATGACGGACGAGGGAAAGCGCTCTTCCCCGGCCTGATCAACTGCCACGCCCATCTCGCGGCGACCCTCGCGCGTGGCTTCAACGAGGACTTCGGATTCCCTAACAGCGCGCGCCTTGCCGTTCAGCCCAACAGCCTCCTGCAAGGCGAAGAAGCGACGCTGATGGTCACCATCGGGGCCCTGGAGGCGATACGCACCGGAACGACAACGATGGTGGAGAACTCCGGGGGCATCATGCGGCACGCGGCGGCGTTGGCGCGGACGGGCCTGCGCTGCGTGTTCGCCGAGTCCGTTCGCGACAGCGAGAACGTCGCGGGACCGATGTCACCGGAAGGGCTCGCCAAGAGCGTCGCGCCCACCTTCTCGGCCAAGCTGCGTGACGAGGGTTTGCAGCGCATCACCGACTTGTTCAGCAAGTGGCACGGGTCGAATCAGGGACGGATCAGCGTGTTCCCGGCAGCGGCGCTCGCGGAAACCGCTTCGCCCGAGTTGCTGCGGGCCGTTCGCGCGTTCGCGGAGAAACACGATCTCGGGTACACGATTCACCTGTCCCAGAGCCGCGCCGAAGTCGATTTCATGAAGAAACACCATGGCATGAGTCCGCCGGCGTTCCTCGCGAAGCACGGCTTCCTCGGTCCCCGGCTGTTCGCGGCGCATTGCCGGTACGTCGATGACGCGGACATCGCGCTGCTGGGCAAGTCCGGCACCATCGTGTCGCATCAGGCCGGGATGGCGGCGAATCGAGGCGTGATTCCGCCCATTCCGGCGCTACGCGCGGCCGGCTGTCCGATCGCGAACGGCACCGACAACAACACCAACGACCTGTTCGAGGTGATGCGGATCGCGCTCCTGACCGAACGCATTCGGCGCGACGATCCGTTCCCCGGCGTTCGGCCGCAGCCTGAGGACATGCTCGAAGACGCCACGCTCGGCGGCGCGCGCGCCGTGAATCAAGCGAAGCTGGTGGGGTCGCTCGAGGTCGGGAAGAAAGCAGACATTCTCGTCCTGGACACGCTACGCGCTCACCTGGTACCGGCGGGACGCATCGTGTCCGCGTGGATCCACAACGGTCAACCCTCCGACATCGAGTCGGTCATGATCGACGGTCAGTTCGTCATGCGCCACCACAAGGTGCTCACCCTGGACGAGGGCAGCGTCATCGCCGAGGCCGACAAAGTCGGGCGACGGATTTGGTCGCAGGTGCAGGCGGCAGGTCCAATCGCGATCCCCGGCCGCCCTCGGCAGCGATGATGATTGGCCCGGCACGTCTCGCGTTGGTGCTGGCGATCGGCATGTTCGGCGCGGCAAGCGCCCAGGCCCAGACGTACTACGTACGTCAGGGCGCGGCTGGTGCGGGCTCGAACTGGACCGACGCGTACTCTTCCCTGCCAGCGACGCTCGTGCGCGGAGCGACGTACTACGTCGCCGCGGGCTCGTACGGCGGGTACACGTTCGACGATGCCGTCTCAGGGACGCTACCGATCACGATCAAGAAGGCCACCGCAGCTGACCACGGTACTGGATCCGGCTGGCAGCCGGCGTACGCCAATCCCGCGGTGTTCACGGGCACCTTCCATTTCCGCACGAGCTACATCGTCGTCGATGGCCAGACCCGAAACGTCGACTGGCGCAGCGGATACGGCTTCACCATCGATGTGTCCCAGGCCGGCGGCAGCTATGGCGTCGAAGTGGGCATTCCCTTCGAGCTCGCCGTCAGCCACATCACGGTGCGCTATGTGGAGATTCGCGGCACCGGCGACCGCACCGACGTGCACAACGATCGGGGCTTCATCACCGCGCTCGGCTCGTCCAACGTGACGATCTCTTCCTCATACGTCCACGATCAGGGCGAGAGCAACCTCCACCTGTTCCGCACGACCAACGTGACGATTGAATACACGTGGATTGCGCGGAACCACAGCAGCCCCGCTCAGCATGCCGAAGGCATTGCCGCGCCCGAGGGTAGCAGCGGCTTGATCCTGAGGCACAGTGTGATGGAGGACATCGAGGGCACGGCGTTCATCGGCACGCCGACGGGCGGTCATCCGGGGTGTGGCGGCACGGTGCAGCGCGATTGGTACGTCTACGGAAACGTGTTCCTGCGTCGCAGCGGATCGCCGTCCGGTACCGGCGGCGGGATCGTCTACGTCTTCGACCACCGACATGTCGGAGACTTCCACTTCTACAACAACACGATCGTCAACGTGTCGAGCGGCTTCGTGGGCTTCGACGGCGCATGTGCCGATTCCATGCGCGTGCAGAATAACCTCTGGTACGGCGTCGAGACCACGGTGCACCGGACGGCGAACGTGACCAACCTCACGTGGTCGCACAACATGTACGCGAGCACCACGACGTCGGATCCGGATTCCAACAAGCAGGTGACGGTCACCAACCCATTCGTGAACTGGACCAACGCCGACGTGCGCCTGGCGGCCGCGACGAGCCCTGGGACTGCTCTGCCACCGCCTTATCATGTCGACGCGGCGGGTGTCGCTCGCGGCTCCGACGGCGTCTGGGATCGCGGCGCATTCGAGTTCGGGGGGACCGCTCCGCCGCCGCCCAGCGCGCTGTCGGTGACGCTGAATCAGTCGACCTTCCGAGCATCCGACACGCTCGTGGCCACGGTCAGCGCCGTTGGCGGAGTCCTGCCGACGCCCGTAGATGCCTACGTAGTGTTGGAAGCCGGCGGCACGTGGCTCTCACTGCAGTTGGACGGCCGCCTCGTGTCGGGAGTCGTCCCCATCGCTCGCAATGTCGTGTTGCCATCGGGTTCGGCGCCTTTCGTCTTTCCCCTGACGGCGGCGCCGCCCGGCGGCTACACATGGCTGACCGCGGTCACCCTGCCCGGCACGCTCACACTGGTCGCGCCTGTACAGGTGACGCCCTTTACGATCGTCCCCTGATTCGCGACCGGGGCGGCAAGGCGATAGCTAGATGCGTCGGCTGTCGTAGGCCCAGTGGAGCACCGCTTGACGCTGCTTACGCCGGCACTCGCGATTGCCCGTCTCGCAGTGACGCCGGATGGCCGCGACGTGTCGAGCGATCGCTCGCCAGCGGCGGATCTGCCGGGCATCATCTCCGCTCCTGCGACCCATGTAGTACCGGCAGTACCATTGGAACCAGCCTCGCGGATCCTGTGGCCGGATCCAGCCATTCCGTCGCCAGACGGCGAGCGACTGCGAGGCGTTGACGCCGAAGAGATTGAGGTGTGCGTCGTGACGCTCCGCGCAGAGCTTCGCGCGCGTGAACCAGCTCTCGGGAAACTCGCCCCGGCAATCGGTCATGTACTTGCCGCCGAATACACCGAGCTGCAGCATCTGCTTCGGCGTCAGCTGCGGCGCGAACCCCGGGGCGAAGTTCCGGCCTACCGGCTCGGTGCGGTAGTAGACATAGCCGCGCTGCATCTTGTCATTGACGAGGACTCGCTGTCTCACTGGCAGGAACTGGAGCTCACGCGGAGCGGAACAGGCTGCTGACGCGGCGACTCGCCCACACGCCGAACAGGACCGCGGGCACCGACAAGAGCGCCAGCTCAGCGGAACCGACACCGCCCCAGATGCTGAGCAGACCAGCCAGCACCATCAACAGGGCGAACGTCGCGATGAATCCGGTGGCGAGTTGGAGCACAACGATCATGAGCGGTCTCCTCCGGATGTTCTCTCAGTGAATATATCGAGCGTCGGCGTCATGCGTGTGCGAGGCCCAGCACGCGGTCCAACGAGATCGGCAGCGTGCGAACGCGCTGGCCGGTCGCGTGGTACACGGCGTTGGCGATGGCGGGGGCGACGCCGATCAACGCGAGCTCGCCGATTCCCTTCGTCCCGATCGCCGTCATCGGATCGGGACCTCCCACGAAGCTCACATCGATGTCAGGCACATCGGCGTTGACCGCGACGAGGTACTCGCCGAGCGACGCGTTCACGACTCGGCCGGTGTGGTCGGACACGGTTTCCTCGAGGAGGGCCATACCGATACCACCAACGATGCCGCCGATTATCTGACTCCGCGCGGTCTTCTCGTTGAGAATGCGGCCGCCGTCGACGACAGAGACGAACCTGGCCACTCGCACGGTTCCGAGATCCGGATCTACGCGGACCTCGACGAAGTGGGCGGCGAACGAACCGGCAGGGGCCAGCACGCTCGTTTCATGCGGGCCGGGAGGCGTGCTTTCTCCGTCTCGGGTGAGCTCGTCGAGATCGTGCCTGGCGAGTATGGCCGCGTAGGTCTCGAAGCGAGTCGGTTCGACCGTGAGCTGGATGCCGCCGTCGCGGACGGTCACCGTCTCGATCGCGCAGCCGTGCAACGGCGATCGCGCGTCGCTGCTCACGAGATCGACGAACGCCCGCACCAGGCTGGCGCATGCGTCGTGCGTGGCGTTCCCCAGCGCGCGGGTGAGCCCCGATCCCCCTTGTTGGGGCGCGTTGGGCATCGCGCTGTCGCCGAGACCGAATCGGACACGCTCGAGCGGAACACCCAAACGGTCGGCCGCGAGCATCGACATCACCGTGTACGTCCCGGACCCGATGTCGGTCGCGGCGCTTCGGATGAACGCGGTGCCGTCGCGGTACAGGGATGCGCGCGCCTTGCACGGTGTCTGATAGGCGCTCAGTGCCGCCCGGGCCATGCCGTAGCCCACGAGCAGCCGTCCATCGCGCATCGAGCGCGGCTCGGCGGTGCGGGCTGACCACCCGAATCGCTCGGCCCCTTGCCGGTAACACTCGAGCAACGCGTTGCTGGACCAGGGAAGGCCTGCGTGCGGATGGACGCCGGCGTGGTTTCTGACTCGCAACTCGACGGGGTCGACGCCGACGATGTACGACAGCTCGTCGAGCGCGGACTCGAGGGCGAAGAGACCTTCCGAATGCCCTGGGGCGCGCATCCAGTTGGGCGGCGAGACGTTCAGCCGCACCTGCCGATCGCGTATCGCCACGTTCGGGCACGCGTAGGATTCCGCTGTCGAAGGCGTCAGCGCATTCAAGAACTCATCGACCATGGCGATCGGGGATCTCGCTTCGTGGTCGAGCGCCACCAGCTGACCCGTCTTGGTTGCGCCGATCGACAGGTGTTGGATGCTGCGCGGACGATGGCCCAGCGACGTGAACATCTGCGCCCGCGTCAGCACGAGCTTCACGGGACGATTGGTGACGCGCGCGCCGAGCGCCGCCAGCGTGACATGCGGCCATACCCGCAGGCCCGCACCGAACGCGCCGCCTACGTAGGGCGTCATCACCCGAACGTTGCTCGCGTCGATCCCGAACGCCTGCGCCAGCGTCAGCCTGACACCGTGCGGCCACTGCGTGGTGTCGTGCAGTGTCAGGACGTCCCCGTCCCACGCCGCGACGGTCGCAAACAGCCCGATCGGATTGTGCGTGTTGTCCGCCGTGACGTAGGTCGCGTCGACACGTACGTCGGCCGACGCAAGAGCACTCGCCACATCACCGCGCTGCTGGTCGGGAATCCACGGATGCGGCGCTTCGCTTGTCCGCGGATCGTCGAGCGAGAGAATCGGCGTCGTGGATTCGTATCCGATCTCGATCAGGGTCGCTGCCGCGTGGGCCTGTTCGAGCGTCTCGGCGACCACGAGCGCCACATGCTGGCCGTAGTACAGGACCTCGTCGGTCTGGAAAGGCGGAAGAGGCGAGGGACCCAATGGGGTCATCGGTCCCAGGGCCAGGGTCGGGGCATTGGCGTGCGTCACGACCGCCAACACACCGGGCGCGCGTTCCGCGGCGTCGAGGGCCATGGCGACGATTCGCCCGCTCGTCACGGTGCTCTGGACGAGAACGGCGTGCGCCAGATTCGGCAGCGTGACGTCCAGCGGATAAGGCGCGGCGCCCATCACTTTCAGGCGCCCCTCGACACGACTGACCGGTGGGCCGATCGTTGTGACGGACGATGTGGGGCTCATACGGTGCGGTCCCTTGTGATGCCGAGGGCGCGCACGATCGTGCGCTTCGCCAGCTCGATCTTGAACTGGTTGTGCGGCCTGCCCACGGCCTCCGCCAGCGCCAGCTCCGCGGCGTCGCGGAAGACATCGTCGGTCGCGGGCTTGCCGACCAGGCTGCGCTCCGCGTCGAGACATCGCCAGGGCGTCGTCGCCACGCCGCCCAGGCCCAGGCGTGCGTCACGGATCGTGTCGCCGTCCAGGTCGAGGGCGACCGCGGCGGATGCGAGCGCGAACTCGTAGCTGGCGCGGTCCCTGACCTTGAGATAGGACGACCGCTGCGCCATCGGCAGGCGCGGGAGGACCACATGGGTGATCAGCTCGCCGTGCTCGATGACGGTTTCCATGTCCGGCGTGTCCCCTGGCGTGCGGTGAAACGCGGGCAGCGGAATGGTCCGCTTCGTGCCGTCCGCTTTCGTCGTATGGATCTCCGCATCGAGGATGATCATCGCCACGCACATGTCCGATGGATGAGTGGCGATGCAGTGCTCGCTCACGCCGAGCACGGCGTGGCTGCGATTGAAGCCGTCGAGTGCGTCACATCCCGAGCCTGGACGTCTTCGATTGCAGGCGGCGTGGACATCCCGGAAGTACGAGCAGCGTGTCCGCTGCATGATGTTGCCGGCCACCGTCGCCATGTTGCGCAGCTGCGTGGTCGCGCCCGAGAGGACGGCCTCCGACAGCACTGGGAACCAGTGCCGAACCGTCTGATGCCACGCCAGGTCGCTGTTCCGGACGTTGGCGCCGACGACGATGGCATCATCACCGACGTCGATCGTCGACAACGGCAGATGGCCAATGCTGACCACCGTGTCGGGCGTCAGCACCTCGCACCTCATGAGATCGACGAGCGTGGTCCCTCCGGCGAGGAACATCGCACCGTCGCGCTCCGCCACCGCACGCGCGGCCTCGTCGACTTCGTGCGCGCGGAAATACTGGAAAGCCTTCATTGTCGTGTCTCAGCCGCGAGGACTCGCCTCACCGCGGTGACGATGTTCGGGTAGGCGCCGCACCGGCACAGATTCCCGCTCATCCGCTCGCGAATCTCGTCGTCGCTCAATGTGGCGAGGTCCACGGATCGCCGCACGTCGGGAGTCGCGTGGCTCGGCGCACCCTCGCGAGCTTCCTCGACGAGAGAGATGGCCGAGAGAATCTGTCCCGGCGTGCAGAATCCGCATTGATAGGCGTCGCAATCGAGAAATGCCGCCTGGACCGGGTGAAGCTCCTCGTCCTTGGACAGTCCCTCAATCGTGACGACGTCCTGGCCTTCGCACGGAGCCGCCAGTGTCAGACAGGCCAGCACGCGGCGGCCATCGACGATCACCGTGCACGCGCCGCAGGTGCCTTGATCGCACCCCTTCTTCGTTCCCACGAGCTGAAAGGTCTCGCGCAGCGCATCCAGGAGCGTCATGCGAGCGTCGAGCTCGGCGGACCTGTCGACGCCGTTGATGCGACACGTGACGAACACTCCAGTCATGGCGCCACACTATGCCAGACAACGACCTCGGGGTGAAAGACTTGACGGTTCCGCCGTTTCTATCAGTCTGTGATCGACGTCGGCTTCACCATCGCCAACGCGCGGTCTCCGACCGGACTTATGCCAGAGCCTGGGTCGAAGACGTGCGCTATATGCACGCGTGCAACTACTACAGCGCCCGAGTGAAGCCGAACTACGGCCAGCTCGCCAGTTTCGGCGTGCACTGAGGATCGGCTAGGCTCTAGTGATGGAGGGGCGCATGAAACGATGGGCGCTTGGAGCCGCGATCATCTCGACCGTGGCGCTGGCCGCGGGGCCTTACCTGCGGGCGCAGACACCGCCGACGATTGCAGTCGTGCGAGATCCGGGCTGTGGCTGTTGCCTGAAGTGGGTCGCACATCTCGAACAAGCCGGCTTCAAGGCAACCGTCACAGAGTCCACGGACATGGACTCCGTGAAGAAGACGCGAGGCGTGCCCGAGGCCGCAGGGTCGTGTCACACTGCGGTCGTCGATGGCTTCGTGATCGAAGGCCACGTTCCCGCCGCCGACATCAAGCGGCTGTTGAAAGAGCGGCCGAAGGTCGTGGGCCTGGCGGTTCCCGGCATGCCGCTCGGCTCGCCCGGGATGGAGATGTCGACCGGCCAGGTGCAGCCGTACGACGTCGTGACGTTCGACAAGTCGGGCGCCACGAAGGTGTTCGCGTCGCATCGTTGACCCTCGGGCGGACGGAGGAAGTCGTCGATGGGCTCGCGGATTGCTCTGGGCGTTCTCGCGGTCGCGTTCCTCGTGGCGGCGAGGCACACCACCCAACTTGTAGCTGCGCCTGAGCAACCGGAGCTGGTCATCCTGTCGATCGTGGGGACCAGCGATCTCCACGGGACGGCGTTTCCGCGAAACGGGCTTGGCGGTCTACCGTTGCTCGCGGGATATCTGAACAATCTGCGCGCCGCGCGAGCGGCGGACGGTGGAGCGGTCCTGCTCGTCGACTCCGGCGACACGTTTCAAGGCGGCATCGAATCGAACCTCAGCGAGGGCGCGCTGATCGTGGACGCCTTCAATGCCATGGGTTACACGGCGGAAGCCGTTGGCAACCACGACTTCGACTTCGGGTCGGTCGACTCGCCGGCGGCGCGACAGCTGCCGGGCGACCCGCGCGGCGCGCTCAAAGCACGCGCGGCCCAGGCGACATACCCATTTCTCGCGGCGAACCTGATCGATGCGGCGACCGATCAGCCGGTCCAGTGGCCGAACGTTCGCCCATCGGCGATCGTGGACGCGGCCGGGGTCACGGTCGGGCTGATCGGCGTCATGACCATCGATGCGCTGCGATCGACCGTCGCGGCCAACGTGCAGGGACTGCGAGTCGCGCCACTTGTTCCCACGATCGCGGCGGAAGCGTCGAAGCTGCGAGCCGGCGGCGCCGACGTGGTCATCGTCGTGTCGCATGCGGGCGGGCGCTGCGATCGATTCGAACAGCCCACCGATCTTTCATCCTGCGACGCCGAGTCCGAGATCTTTCAGGTGGCGAGGAGCCTGCCCCATGGGCTGGTCGACGTCATCGCCGCCGGTCACACACACGGGGCGCTCGCCCATCAGGTGAATGGGATCGCCATCATCGAGCCGTTGGCGCGCGGCCAGGCACTCGGCCGCGTCGACCTCGTCTTCGATCGACGGACCGGCAGCGTCGCGCGACTCCAGCCGTTCGCGCCGCGCGGGATCTGCGCCCAACAAGATCCCGCGACCGAGCACTGCGCGCCCGACACCGCATCGGCCGTGCCGGCGAAGTACGAAGGACGACCCGTCATGCCCGATCCAACCATCGTCCAGGCGATGGCGCCGGCGCTTCAGCGCGTGCGCGAGCTTCAAGCCACAACGCTCGACGTGTCCCTCGAGGCGCCGATACGTCGCGTCGGCGATCTCGGATCGCCGCTCGGCAACGTCTTCGCCGACGCGCTGCGCGATGCCGTGCCCGGCGCGGACGCCGCGGTCATCAACAACACCGCGCGCGGTCTGTGGGCGGATCTCCCTGATGGCCCGATGACGCTCGGACGGCTCTACGACGTGTTCCCGTTCGACAATCGTGTCAGGCGGGTCACGCTGACCGGCGCCGAGCTCAGGCGGTGGCTCTCCGGCGAGATCGCGCAAGGCCGTCGAGGCTCGCTTGGCATTTCAGGGATTCGCGTACGACCCGCTTGCCAGGCGGACGGCCTTCAGATCGACCTTCTCCGGGCGGCGGGGCAGCCAATCCACGACGAGGATCGGTTGCTCGCCGTGACCATCGGCGCGCCAACGCTCAGCGGGAACCTGGCGTCGGCGGATCCGCTCGGCGGAGTGGTGCCCACCGAGAATGCTCCGGTCGTCCGAGAAGTCGTCGAGGACTGGTTTCGGCGGCATCGACACCTCACCGCAGCGCAGACGCCGAATCAGCCACCGCTAGACTGCCAGCAATAGATCGCGCATGAGGGGATTCCCCATGCGTTGTCGCATGCGTCATAAGAGCGCGTTGTATTGCCCAGGCGTACGTAGCGCAGGCCTTCAGGCCTGCCCCGGATGGCGCCGCGGGCGTGGCAGGCCTGAAGGCCTGCGCTACGTACGTTTGGCTCTGAGCTTGTCGAAGGCGAATTGCTGGTAAAGGAGGCGACGATGCGGTATTTGACGATGGGGGCTCTGGTATGGGTCGTCTTGGGCGGGGCCGCCAATGCGCAGCCGGCGGACCCGACGTTGATGGCACCCATCCAGAAGTTCATCGACAGCTTCAACAAAGGCGACGTCGCGGGCGCGGCGGCGACGCACGTGCCGGGGGCCGACCTGGCGATCATCGATGAAGTACCGCCGTACCTCTGGCGCGGGGCGCAGGCGTTCCAGACGTGGAGCGCCGATCTCGAGAGCGATGCCAAGAAGAACGGCATCGCCGAGCCGCTGGTGACGATCAGCGCGGCAACCCGCACCGAAACCAACGGCGATCACGCCTACGTCGTCGTGCCAGCCGTCTACACCTTCAAGCAGCGCGGCGTGGCGATGCGCGAGGCCGCGCAGATCACGGTCGTGCTGAGGAAATCGGCTGGTGGTTGGCTGATCTCTGCGTGGACCTGGTCCGGACCCAAGCCCCAGAAAGCCACGACCTCTCGGTAGGCCGAGCCTTCTGAACACCCCGGCAGAACCGTCACCGAGCGAGCGCTGGAACGGTGGCCGCGCTCGGCTCGGGACTCAGCTCGGTCGAGGCGTCGACCTTGAACCAGAGCACCGCGCCGACGAACAACAGGATCGCCATGGGCACGAACGGGGCATCGTAGCTCCCGAAACGGTCGACGATGTACCCGTAGGCGATGGCAGAGATCAGGCCGCCCACCTGGGCCGACGTGTTCATCAAGCCGACGGTCGATCCCGCGTGCTTTCGTCCGATATCGAGGCAGACGCCGAAGACACCCGATTGCTGGAACGTGATCCCGCCGTAGACCAGCGACAGCAGCACGATGGTCAGCAGCTGGTGGTGGGTGAACATGACCGCAACGGTGCACAGGCACGCGAGACCCAGCCCGCCGACTCCCAGCGACCGCCGCCCCCATTTCGCGCCAAGCCGCCGGACCAGGGCATCGCTGGCGGCGCCGCCGAGCAGGTTCGCGCACGCCGCCAGCGCGTACGGCAGCGCCGACAGGACGAGGCTGCCTTCGGTGAAGCCACGGCCCCGCACCAAGAACGTGTGAAACCAGGTCTGGAAGAACGTGTAGACATACACGTAGCAGAACGCCGTGCCCAGCAGGGCGAGCACGGTTTCGGAGCGCAACGCCGTTGCCCACGGGAAGCCGTGCATCGGCGCCGCCGATTGATCCGCGGTCTCGCGCAGCTCCGCTTCGCTGATGCCGGGTTTCTCCGACGGAGAGTCGCGGAACCACGTGTACCAGGCCACCGCCCAGATCACCCCGACCGCTCCAAACAGGTAGAACGCCGCGCGCCACCCGTAGCGAATCTGGATCGGCACGATCAACAGCGGCGCAATCGCGCCGCCGATCTGACTGGCCATCAGCAGCACGCCGGACATGCTGGCGCGTTGGCTGCGCGGAAACCACCGCGAGACCACAATCGATGCGTTGGGAAACGCGCCCGCTTCCCCGGCGCCGAAGCAAAACCTCGTGATCAGGAGCAAGTAGTAGTTCGAGACCATGCCGGTCAGCGACGTGAACGCGGACCACCACAACACCACGCGGGTCAGCACGCGACGCGGCCCAATCCGATCCCCCAGCGCGCCGGTGGGAATCTCGAACAGGCAGTAGGACAGCGTGAACATCGCCGTCACCCAGCCCCAGCCCACAGGGTCGATCGACAGGTCCTCCTGCATGCGCGGGCCCGCGACCGAAATGCAGACGCGGTCGATGTAGGTGATCGCGAACAGCAAGATGAGAAGGACTGAGACGCGATGGCGATATCTCATAGATCTGTCAGTGTGTATGCGAGAATCTGCGGAGATTCCCCTCACCCATGGATGCCGCGCGCTGGAGACGCGCCCGCGAGATTTTCGACGATCTCGTCGAACTCGACACCGCCGATCGGCCCGAGCGCCTGGCCCTGGCCTGCGGCGACGACCTCGAGCTCCGCCGCGAAGTGGAGTCTCTTCTAGCGCACGATCGGGCCTCGTACCAGACCATCGAGCAGATTGTCGCCGACGCGGCCGAGGACACGGAGCCGGATTCGTCGCCAGACCGCCGCGAGCCACTCCCGGCGGTCATCGGTCGCTACCGCATCCTCACGAAGCTCGGCGAAGGCGGCATGGGCGAGGTTTTTCTCGCCGAGGACGCGAGTCTCGCCCGGCGCGTGGCCCTGAAGCTGCCATCGGCGCGATTGGCGGGCGATCCGCAGCTGCGGCGGCAGCTGACGCAGGAAGCTCGCGCCGCCGCGACCATCACCCACCCACACGTCTGCGTCGTGCACGAGGTCGGCGAAGCGCCGAATGGACGACCGTTCATCGCGATGGAGTACGTGGAGGGCGAGGCGCTCTCGGATCGCATCCGTCGTGGGCGGCTGCCCGCTTCGGAGGTCATGGAACTGGGACGTCAGGCGGCCAGCGCGTTGACCGAGGCCCACGCCAAGGCCGTGGTCCACCGCGACCTCAAGCCGTCAAACATCATGCAGACCAGGCACGGGGTCAAGCTCCTCGACTTCGGCCTGGCCGGTACGACGGTGCGCGCCTTTGCCGGCACCATCCCGTACATGAGCCCCGAGCAGCTCCGTTCGGAGCCCATCGATCACCGCACCGACCTGTACTCGCTCGGCGTCGTGCTCTACGAAGCGGTCACCGGACGCCGCCCGTTCGACGCGCCGACGGCAACCGCGACCTGTCACGCCATTCTCAACGCCGACCCACGACCGGCGCGCGAGATCGTGGACGACCTCCCGGCTGCCCTCGATCGCGTGATCCGTCGCGCGCTCACCAAGAATCGCGAGGCGCGCTACCAGAGCGCCGCCGAGATGAGTGCGGATCTCGTCGAGCCGGCCCGAAACGGGGTCCGGCGGCTGCTGTTCGCCGTCGTCGCCGTGATCGGCCTCATCGCCCTCACCTACTGGCTCGCGAGCCGATCGCCAGCCTTCCCTGCGCCCTCGCGCGACATGATTCTCGTCGCCGACTTCGCCAACACGACGAACGACCCGGCCTTCGACGGCACGCTGGCGCAGGTCTTGGTGGGTCAGCTGCGGCAGACACCGTTCTTGACGCTCTTCCCCGATGACGGCGTGCGCGAAACGCTGCGCCTGATGTCGCGCTCGGCGGAGGATCGGCTGACCTCCGAGGTTGCGCTCGAGATCTGCCGCCGACGGGGGATCAGAGCGTGGATCGCCGGCTCGATCGCGCCACTGGGCCGTCGCTACCTCGTCACGCTCGATGCGCTCGATGGCCAGACGGGCCGGCCGCTCGCGCGCGAGCGCATCGAGGCGGAGAGCAGAGTGGAGGTGCTGCCGGCGCTCGGACGCATCGCCATGCAGCTACGCCAGCAGCTCGGCGAGCCGGCGCAATCGATTCAGCGGTTCAACACCCCGGTCGAGCGGGCCGCGACCGGTTCCCTGGACGCGCTGAGGGCCTATGCGCTGGGCGTCGAGCAAGCCGCCAGGGGCAACTACCCCGTTGCCGTCTCGCTCTACGAGCGTGCCGTGCAGATCGACCCGCAATTCGCGGTCGCGTATGAAGCGCTGGCGCGCGAGCAATCCAACTCCGGCTACGACCAGGAGGTCGTGTCGGCATCGGCGACGCGCGCGTACGAGCTACGTGATCGCGCCACCGAACAGGAACGACTGAGCATCACGGCGTTGTATCACTCGAGCGTGACCGGCGATCTCGAGCAAGCCATCGAGGCCGGGGAGCAGTGGAAAGGCGCGTTTCCGCTCGACTGGCGGCCGCATCATCTGCTGGGCGACCTCTACCACACCGCCGCGCAGTACGAGAATGCCGCGGAGGTCGCGCGTGAAGCGGTTCGCTTGAACCCGGACATCGCCGCCGCCCACTCGAACCTGGCCGGATCGCTGTTCGCGCTCAATCGGTTCGAGGAGGCTCGGACGATCTACCAAGAGGCCATGGGTCGTGGCCTGGACGCTCCGGAGTATCACGCCTATCTGTGGCGGATCGCGTACTACCTCGATGATGTCGAGGGGATGCGGCAAGAGATGAACTGGGCCGCTGGCAGCTCCACGTGGGCGCTCAACATGGCATCGCTGGCCGCGGCGCTGCAAGGCCGATGGCAGGAAGCCCAAGCCGCGTCGAATCAGGCGCGTGAGTTCTTCGAGGCACGCAACCTCAAGGTCTTCGCGGCCATGACCGCGCGCTACGATGCCGTCACGGCCGCCTTGATCGGCGACTGCGCGACGTCGCGGCGGCGAGCGCCAGAAACCCTCGGCCCTTCGTATCCCGTGGACGAGCAAGCGCGGGCGCTCGTCGCTCTCGCCTTGTGCGGCGAGCGCAGCCAGGGCCAGGCGTTTACCGATCGACTGAAGCAGCGCCATCCGCAGGACACCATGCTCAACCGGGTCTGGCTGCCGCTGATTGGCGCCGCGGTGTCACTCGAACGCGAACCCGCGCGGGCCCTCGACGCGCTGCGGGCCGCCGCGGCGTATGAAGGCGCCGCCGACTCCTGGCCGATTTATCTGCGCGGTCTGGCGTTGCTGCGCACCGGCCAGGGATCGGAGGCTCGTACCGAGTTTCAGAAGATCGTCGATCGCCCCGGCCGGACGCACTGGGTCCCCATCTATCCGCTGGCGTATCTCGGCCTGGCGCGAGCGGCCGCCATGAGCGGCGACACGGCGGCCGCAGCGACCGCCTATCGCCATCTGTTTGCGCGCTGGAAGGATGCCGATGCCGACCTGCCGGTGTTGATCGAGGCCAGGGCGGAGTACGCGCGGCTCAAGTGATGGAGAGCTCCCGCCGGAGCCAGGCGCGGGCATGCCGCAGGTCGCGATCGACCGAGGCTTCGGAGATGCCGACCAACTCGCCGATCTCGGGGTAGGTGAGGCCGCCGAAATACGACAGCTCGACGACCTGCGCCTGACGCGCGTCGAACCCCTTCAGCCGCTCCAACGCCTCGTCCAACGCCAGCACATCGATCGGCTTCTCGTCCGGCGCAGGAATAGGACCGCTCAGCGTGACGTGCAACGCACCGCTGCCCCGCTTGTCGGCCCGCCGCGCGCGCGCATGCTCCACCAGAATCCGCCTCATGACGCGGGCGGACACGCTCAGGAAATGCGTGCGGTTCTGCCAGTCGACGTCGGCGCTCAACAGCCGCAGGTATGCCTCGTGCACCAAGGCGGTCGGTTGCAGCGAGTGTCCTGGTGTTTCGCGTCCGAGCTGGGCACGGGCCAGACGGCGGAGCTCGTCGTACACCACCGGAATCAAGCGGTCGTACGCCCCTTCGTTACCCGCGCGCCACTCCTGGAGCAGCCGCACGACTGTGTCCGCGTCCATCCTGGGGGATTTTGCCATACCCCAGGCGAGCGTCAGCGCAGTTCGGCCTCGACGATGCTCACGTCCGAAGGCGTGGGGACCACGCGCGTCATCTTCAGATCAGCGGCTGCCAGCAACGTGTCGTATTCACCGGCCGTGCGCTCTTCGCCGCCGGGAATCGCCAGCATCACCATGTCGGCCAACTTGCCGAAGTGCGGCGCATTGCCCTCTGGCAGCACGAACTCGACGATCAGCAGTTTGGCACCCGGTTTCATGGCCTTGCGGCAATTGCCGAGAATCGTCAAGCACTGCTCTTCGTTCCAGTCGTGGATGATGTGCGACAGGATGTAGGCGTCGCCGCCGGCGGGCACCCGCTCGAAGAAGTCTCCATGCTCGATCGAGACCCGGTCTTGCACTCCCCTGGCGCCGAGCAGCGCCGGTGCGTCCGCCACGACGTGCGGGCGGTCGAACAGGATGCCTGTGGGCTGCGGGTATCGAGCCAGGATGTGCGCCAGCATGTTGCCGGTCGCGCCACCGACATCGACGATTGAGGCAAACGCGGAGAAGTCATAAGCCTCGGCGACCGCGGGCGGCTCCGCCCCATGGATGCCGACCATCGCTTCGCTGAACTGGGACGCCTCGTGCGGGTTCTGCGCCAGGTAGTCGAACAGCGGCATGCCGAAGACCTTCTCCATGGCGGTGTTCCCGGTCTCGAGCGAATAACGAAAATCCGCCAGCGCCCTCCACATCCAGGGTCCCGCCATGGTCAGGACCGTCGATCGCGCGGACCCCGGCGCATCGCTCTTGAGCGCGTCGCCAAGAGGTGTGAGCGCGAAATTCTCGCCGTTGTCCTGTGTCAGGATGCCAAAGCTGGCGAGCGTCCGCATGAATCGATGCAGCGCGCGTGGATTGGTGCCGACGACCGGCGCCAGTTCGGCGGCGGACCTGGCGCCGTTCGCCAGGTGGTCGGCGAGGCCGATGCTCGCGGCCGTGGAGACGAGTTGCGACACCCAGCTGGCCGTGGCCATCTGGATGATCTGGACGTGAGGGGGGACTGCGGTCGACGGCTGAAGCATCTGTGAGATCTCCAGCTCTACTGTAACCGGTTCCGCGTGCCCATGAGCATCGCGATCGCGTCCGCGAGGTGCTCCTCGGCAATGTGGTGATCGCCGCGCTCGACGCGGAGCATCTGCGCCTTCATCAGCACGTCGGCGGCGCGAAACCCTTCGGGCACTTCGAATTTGTAGCAGGCGAGCTCGACCTTCAGCCCGTTGGGATCGCGCAGGTAGATCGAGTCCATGAATCCGCGATCGCGCTGGATGAACTCAATCCCCTGCGCGCGGAGGCGCTCCGGCGCTTGTGAGAACGTCGCCCGCGACACGTTGAACGCCAGGTGCTCTACGCATCCGATCTCGCGCGGCGCGTGACGGCGGGCGTCCGCGTGCGACTCGTCGGTGAAGACCGTCAGCAGGCGTCCGTCACCCGGGTCGAAATAGAGATGGTTCTCCTCGGGCTTCCCGAGGTTCGGCTGCTCGAGAATGAACGGCATGCCCAGCACGCCTTGCCAGAAATCGATCGCGCTCTGCCTGGTCGAACCGACGATGGTGATGTGGTGGACACCTTGAATCTGGATGGTCTTCATTGAAAGCTCCTCGAGCGAGTGCGCCGCGGAGGTGGTCCGGCGACGATGCCACCTTCCGCGGCCGCTCAGTCAGTCGAGCAGCTTCAAGAATGCCACGATATCCCGTTCGTCTTGGGGCGTCAGGAGAATCAGTCCGCCCGAGGCAATCCTGAAGAACGTCGTGTAGTGCGCCACGACATCGGCGAGCGTCTTGGCCGAGTTGTCATGGAAGTACGGCGCCGTGTGCCTGATGCCGCGCAGCGGCGAGATCTTGAAGGCGTTGATGTGCTCCAACGTCGGGTCGTCGACGATGCCCGTGATCAAGGCTCGGCCCGGATCGGGGCTCGTGAGACGGAGCTCATTGGGCTCGCCGGCGTTGAAGACGAAGACCCTTGCCGGATTGCCCGCGGTGTTGAACTCCGACACGCCGACGCTGATGAACCGTTGACCGGCGGGAACCGGCGCCGGCGAGGGAATGAACGGCGCCGCGAACTCGTTGGTCGTGTTCAGGAGCGGACCGCTGTGACAGTGCGCGCAGAGTCCCGATTTGAGCCCATCCGCGGGGTTGGGCGGCACGTCCTCGAAGAAGCGCCGGCCGCGCCGTTCGGAGGCGGTCCGCCCCTCCGGCAGCTGCGGCGGCGGGCCGCCGCGGGCGAAGAACCGCCACAGCTCGTTGGAGCTGAAGAACCCGCGCGTCTTCTGGAACTCCGCGAGGGCGTGAACCTCGGCGAATGACGGCGAGCGGCCCTGGGCATGATCGAAGATTGCTCCGGTGGCCTGCGCCTCGAGGGTCGGTTGCCGGCCGTCCAGCATGATCACGGGATCGAGCGCCGGCCCGTTGAGCGTACTGGGGATAGCGCGCCGCACGGTGACCGTTCGCGCGGCCGGATCGTCAGCGAGCGTGACGTTCGCGGCGAGCGGAATGGTCACGAGCACCGTCGCGTCCGTGAGCATCCGTCGCGCGCCGTTGCCAAGGCCATCGTCGCTGCCGTCGTGAAGGAAGAGCGGATCGTCCCCGTCCGCCCTCAATCGTCGCCGGGCGTCTTGCGGAGACACAGTGCCTGTCTCTGCGGTGTGGCAGGTCTCACAGGTGCGACCGTTGCCGCCAAATGTCTCCCGCTCGAAGAGTCGCCGGCCGTTCGCGATCCTTCTGGGGTCTTCGGTCGGGCCCTGCGCGGACGCGATCATCACCGCCACATACACGAGACCGATACTGCTGAATACGATGCGCTTCATCACGCCCCCCCGGGGGTCGAGTCCGCCGAAGGACCGTAGATGGATGGCACCTTGCCGCCCATGGGCCGCAGGTAGGTGCTGAGTTGACCGCGGTGATGGAGTCCGTCGAACAGCAGCATCCAGGCGAGGTCCCGACGCGGATACTCGTAGATCACCTTCCCGTCGAGCAGGAATCGTCCCGGCGATTCCCAGCTGGCGTCGTTCATCTCACGAAGCTGCTGCTCCAGCGACTCGTGCGCCTGCCGATACGCCGCCAGCCCCTCGTCCAGGGTCTTGAACGGCACTTGCATGCGGTGGTTGATGCTGCCCGTGCCGGCCAGCTCCAACAGGTCCTGTTCATGCCCGATCAAATGGCCAATCAGCTCGTACGCCGATCGGGATCGCGGATGTGGGCGGAACTCCAGTTGGTCGGCCGGCGCCGCCTGCAGTACGCCCAGGAAGCGCGGGAACTCGGCGGCGCAATGCTGAAGAAAGAACTCGCGATTCGTCATGGCGGCTCCACTGAAGCAGTCGTTACGCTGGATTCGTGAACCAGATGTCCGGCGCGCCAACCACGCCGGCCGACACCATGGCCTGCTTCAACGCATCGCTCGACGCGAGCGTCTTCGCCGCTTCGAGCGTGGCGAAGTCGTGGGTCACCGTCACCATGTTGGGATCGGCGGTGTCCGTATAGACAGCCTGTCCGGTGACGCCGAACGATGGCCGCTGCACTTCAAAGGCGTCGTAGCCTTTTCGCCACGTTGCGTAGTTCCCCACCCGATGCCTGACGAACATCCTGACCATCGTTGTCCTCCTGGAAATCGCTGCCCGGAGGTGTATGCGTAGACGAGCAGAAAACCTCCTCATGGAAGCGGCCCCGAGGAACGGCAGGAGCGGAGGGTTACGGCCGCGCGGCGAGGCGCGCCCGCATTTCGGGCACGAACTGAGGGATCACAACGAGCTGCAAGGGTCGTACTTCGCGTGGGTCTGGCCTGGTGGTAAGGAAACGCTGCCCGTCGGCTGACACGTCATAGCGATGCGCGTCCGTGCCGTTCCAGGTCAATGAAGGATCGTCGAACAGCTTCACCGGCGTGCCGATCGCCAATCCGGATCCCGTGGCCGTCACCGACACGGCCATCATGCGCGTGCCCGCGATGTAGAAGAGCTCACGTCCGTCGCGACGCCATCGGGGAACGATGCCGCCGTCGATCGACACGGGCCATTTGCGCACCGGACCCATGTACGGCCGAATATAGACTTCCCGTCGTCCCGACGCCGTGGAGCTGTAGGCCACGTACTTCCCATCGGGTGAGAACGCCGGAGAGGCCTCGTTGCCGGCATCGGCTTGAAACGGTGCGATGGTCCGCTGCTCATCGAGCGTCAGCGACACGATGTCGTCGCCGTGGCTGTCCTGCACCGAGATGAGCACGATCCGACCATCCGGCGAGATCGCGGGCATGTCGCCCGCGAGGCTCGACTCCGGCGTCAGTCGCACCGGCCGGCCAGCGCCATCCGCCGCCACCGCGTAGGTCGCGCGCTGTCCTTCCGACGAGTAGACGATGCGCGCGCCATCGGGCGTCCAGGCTGGCGTGAACGCGTCCTGATCGAAGGTCAGACGGGTCCAGGTGCGGCGAGCGAGGCTGTAATTCCACAGACTCGTCGTCGGCGATCCCTCAATCAGCACGGCCAACGACTGCCCGTCGGGCGAGAGCTGTGCCCCGGTGTACGGACGCTTGTCCGTCACGGCGACCGTCGCCACGCCGCGGCGATCGAGCCAGACGAGCTCTCGCTCGGCCAAACCGGAGATGCCAGGGACATACACCAGCGAGCCCGATGCCGAGACGTCCATCAACACGCGTCTCGTTGGCGACAGATCGATCCGCACATCGTCCAACACCGGCACGCCTGCTCCAGTCAGCTCGAGCCTCGAGAGGTCGAAGGGCGCGGCGACGATACGTCCGCCGTCGGCGTAGAGCAGATGGCCATCCACATAGCGCGGGTGGATGCCACCGCGCAGGAGCGTGCGGCGAGCCCCCGTGTCGAGACGCACGAGCTCGATCGTGGCGTTCTGCTCGTCGCGGCGTCCCGCGGGCATGGTGCTAAAGAGGGCGGCGCGCCCGCCTGGAAGGATGACGGGCCAGCGGTGGCTTTCGTCGACGGCCGGCGTCAATGTGGTGAGCGGAGTGGGGATGCCACCCGCGGCTGACACGCGGGCGAGACCGGTGAAGACGCCGGGGGCGAACACGATGGTGCCATCATCCGCCCACGCGGCGCCACGCGGCTCCGACGCGTCGCAGATCACCGCGGGTTGACCACCGGAAGTGGGCACTCGCATCAATTTGCCGTCAAGTGCGAAGCCGAGCTGCGTGCCATCGGGTGCGAAGAACGGCATGTCGGCGCCCTCGGTGCCCGCCACCGGCTCGGCATCCACGCGGTCGATCCGGCGCACGTAGATCTGCTTTCGGCGGGCGGCGTCGCGGGTCACGAACGCCAGTTGCCGTCCGTCGCGAGACAGCGCCAATGGCTGCCGGCCGGCATCGAGGGCATCATCGATGCGCACGCCGGGGGGAAGCGCGACGTCGAATCGTTGTGTGCCCGGCTCGACCTCGGGCGTCGACTGCAGCAGCCAGACGGCGAGGCCGGCGGCCACGGCGCCTCCCAGCGCCAGCACGAGATCGCGAACGCGAGAGCGGCGTGGCCCACGGCGATCCGCCGCCGCATCGTCGTGGCCCGCGATCAATTGCTCGATCTCGATGCGCGCGTCGCCGATGTCGCGCACCCGCTGCCGCGGATCCTTCTCGAGGCAGCGCCTGAGGAGGCGTTCGAGGCGCGGCGGCGTCGTGGCCGGCAGCCGCGTCCAATCGGGTTCGGTCGAAACGACGGCCGCGAGAACATCGGTGAGCGTGTCTCCGGCGAACGGACGTTGCCCCGACAGCATCTCGAACAGCAGCACGCCGAACGACCAGATATCGGCTCGCCGATCCACCGCCAGCCCGCGCGCCTGCTCCGGCGCCATATAGGCCGCGGTGCCGAGAATGAGGCCCGTCCTGGTAGCCAACTGCGACAACGCCGCACGACTGCTCGAGTCCTCGCTCGGCTTGCTGACGATGTCCTGCCCCATCGCTTTGGCGAGCCCGAAGTCGAGCACCTTGACCTTGCCCGCCGGCGTGATCTTGATGTTGGCCGGCTTCAGATCGCGATGGACGATGCCCTTCTCGTGGGCTTCTTCGAGGCCGTCGGCCACCTGGCGCGCGACGGATAGCACGTCCGGCACCGAGAGCACGCCTCGCGCGATGTGCAGGGTGAGATCGTCCCCCTCGATGTACTCCATCGCCAGGAATCGCAGCCCATCCGATTCGTGGAGGCTGTAGATCGCGGCGATGTTGACGTGGTTCAGGGAGGCCAGCACCTTGGCTTCCCGATCGAATCGGGCCAAGCGCGACGGGTCCTTCGACACGTCCGAGGGCAGCACCTTGATGGCTACGTCGCGGCCCAAGGTGCGATCGGTCGCCTTCCAGACGACGCCCATCCCGCCCTGACCGATCGCATCGGTGACGTGGTAATGGAGCAGCGCCTCACCAACGCGCAGCGATGGCGCGTCGGTCACCCCCTGGGCCGCGTGCTCGATGATTCTGGCGACGGCGTCCTCGTCGAGCGTGATGTCATACGCGAGCAGTGACTCCACCTCCGCGCGTAGCGCCTCGTCGCTGCCGCACAGTTCGGCGAGCCGGCTGTCGCGCTCGGGCGGGCTCAGATCGGCCACCGCGTCGAACACGGTCCGGGCACGCTTCAACGAGAGGGGGTCGGAGGGCCACCTCGTCAAGCTGAAAGCCTACCATCCGGCGAGGCGAGACCCGTTACTCTCGCGTCAGCTCCCGCTTCAGCCAGGCGCGCGCGTGGCGCAGGTCTCGGTCCACCGTGGCTGGCGAGATCCCGAGCATCTCGCCGATCTCCGGATGGGTCAGCCCACCGAAATATGACAGTTCCACGACGTCGGCCTGTCTGGGGTCGAGATCCTGCAAGCGTAGCAGCGCGGTGTTGAGGGTGAGAATGTCCACGGGATCGGTGGACGGCGCGGCCGGTTCGCCGACGAGCGTGACGCGCAGCTCGCCGCCACCGCGCTTCTGTGCCCGACGCAGCCGCGCCACGT
>DAINCF010000002.1:0-59851 GCA_036732565.1 Vicinamibacterales bacterium | reverse complement strand
GGCGCGAGACGGCAACGCGGCTGGCGCTCGGCGCGCGGCCCGCTCGCGTGGTGCGGCTGCTGATCCTTGAAGGCGTCGTCCTCGCGCTCGGCGGCGGTCTCGTCGGCCTCGGGATTGCGTGGGCGAGTATTCGCGCGTTGGCTGGATTCGGGACCGCGCTGCCACGTCTTGGCGAGGCCAGCCTGACCCCTGGCGTCATCGCCTTCGCGCTTGCGTTGGCAATCGTGGCGGCGCTTCTGTGCGCGATCGCTCCGTCGTTCGAGCTCGGGCGCGGCAACCTCTCGGGCGTGCTCGCCGAGTCCGGGCGCTCGGGCACCGCGAGCCGCGGCGCGCAGCGATGGCACCACGCACTCGTCGGCCTTCAGATCGCGATGGCGTGCCTGCTGCTGATTGCTGGAAGCCTGCTGCTCAGAAGCTTCGCCAATGTCTTGCGCGTCGACCCGGGTTTCGATGCAGAGCGTGCGACGTATTTCGACCTCTATATTCCGAGCTCGCGCTATCCCGACGACGCGGCGTACGTGCGGTTCTATCGCGATCTGATTCGGTCGCTCGAGGCCATGCCCAGCGTGGAGGCGGCCGGAGGGCTTCTCTATTTCCCCTACAAGCCGAAGCTGTGGACGTCGACGATCGAGATCGAGGGCAGCCCGGTCCCAGAAGGACAGGAGCCCCTCGTCTATTACAACCAGGTGGCCGGCAACTACTTCGCCGCGATGGGGATTTCGCTCGGGAGCGGACGATGGCCGACCGAGCTCGAGATCTGGGAAGGTGGCGCGCGGGTCATCGTTGTCAACCGCGCGTTCGCTCGTCGGCTGTTCGGTGAGGCGTCGCCGATCGGCCGGCGCATTCGCAGCGGTCGGGATGAGCCGTGGAGCGAGATCGTCGGCGTGGTGGGCGACGTCCGCCAGCAGCGTCTCGACGTGCCCTCTGCACCCGAGTTCTACACGACGTTCCAGCGGATGCCGATGCCGTTTCAGTCGCTGGTGGTGCGTGGCCGCAGCGGACCGGTGCCCGTGGGCGACGTGCGCACCGCCGTCCGACAATTGGACTCAGGTGTGGCGTTGGCCAATCTGATGCCGCTCGGTGAGTGGGTGCGGTTGCACACGCGTGAACGGCAGTTCGCGCTCTGGGTACTCGCGACGTTTGCCGCGCTCGCGCTGGGCCTCGGGGCTATCGGTGTCTACGGAGCGGTGAGCTACGCGGTTTCGCAGCGCGGACGCGAGCTGGGCATCCGCCTGGCGCTGGGGGAGACGCCGCACGGTCTCCGGATACAGGTGCTCAAGGACGGCATGCGGGTGGTCGCCGCCGGTGTCGTCGTGGGCCTCCTCGGCGCGATCGCTGCGGCGCCGATCATGCGTCGATTGTTGTTCGGCATCGGACCATTCGATCCGCTGGTCTACCTCGGCGTTCCCGCCCTCTTGCTCGCGGTCGCTGCGCTCGCGTGTTGGCGACCGGCGAGCACGGCGGCGCGGATCGAAGTCACTGACGCGCTCCGGATCGAATAGTCCGGTTCATCGTATTGGTCGATCAAGGGGAGGTTCGCGCCCATCTCCGTTCCGCATCCACTGACCTCCCTTTTCATCCCGTTGATTTGCTTTCGCAATGTCCGGCTCATCACGCGCGTCACTCTCATGAGATGAGCGGATTGGCGATCGACCTCCGCGACGCGGTCAGGGGACTGCTGGCACGCCCCACCTTCACGATTGCCCTGGTGTTGACGCTGGGGCTCGGCATCGGCGCGACCACGACCGTGTACAGCTTTGTCTATGCATTGCTGCTGCGGCCGTATCCGTACGCGGCACCCGATGATCTCGTGCGTGTGCAGAGCGTGTACACGAAAGAAGGCGGCGCGAAGCGAGGGATGTCCCTGCTCGACGTCCAGGATTACCGCCGGCTCTCACGAGCTGTGGCCGGTATCGGCGCGTTTGCCGTGTTCGACACGCGGCTGCTGACGGACGGCGCTCCTATCGTGATCAGAGCGTCCCAGCTCGATGCCGACGCGATTGCGTTGCTCGGCGTGACGCCGGTTGTTGGGCGGTTGTTCCTGCCAGAGGAAGATCGCCCGGGCGGTGATGTCAACAAGGCGGTGATCGCCTACGAGCTCTGGCAGTCGCAATTCGGCGCCGACCCAGCGATCGTCGGCAAGCCACTTCGCACCGATCGACTGACGTACACCATCATCGGAGTGATGCCGCCCGGCTTCGCGTTTCCCGATCGCGTCGCGGCGTGGATGCCGATGGAGTCGTGGTACCAGAACATGGCGGCCGACGACGACCGCCGCAACAAGTGGCGCGGCGGTCGTTGGTACAACACGCTCGCGAGGCTGGCGCCGGGCCGTTCGATTGCCGACGCCACGGCCGACCTGAACGCGACCGCGACGGCGCTGGAGCGCGACTTTCCGCGTGAGAACGACGGCGTGCGCGTGGCCCTGACGCCGATGCGCGAGTTCGAGATGGGTGACGTCCGACCGTACCTGATTGTGTGCCTGGCGGGCGTGGCGTTCGTACTCTTGATCTGCTGCGCCAACGTCGCGAACCTGCTCCTGGTGCGCACCGCTGGGCGACGCCGCGAGATCGCGGTCAAGGCTGCGCTCGGCGCCGGCGGCGGCCGCATCGTACGCGGGCTGTTGATCGAGAGCCTGCTCGTCGGCGTTGCCGGCGCGCTGTGTGGCGTCGCTATGGGGTGGGCTGGTGTCCGTGGGCTGCTGGGACTGATTCCTGTCGATTTGCCCGCTTGGGTGCGAGTCGAGGTCGACGGTCCGGTGCTAGCGCTCGCGGCTGCGCTTGGGATTGTGACTGCGCTGTTGTTTGGCCTCGCCCCGATCATGGCCGGATGGCGCGTCGATCTCGCGGGCAGCCTGAGAGACGGTGCACGAGGCGCGACGCGATCGCCGGTGCGGTCGTCGCTGGTGATCACGGAGATCGCACTGTCGGTGCTGCTGCTCGTCTGCGCCGGATTGCTGATGAAGACGTTCCTCGAGTTGCAGCAGCGCAATCCCGGGTTTGAGCCGGAGGGGGCGGTTGCCGCGCGAGTCGTGCTCTGGGCGCCTGGGAGCCGTCAGACGTCCGCCGCAGTGCTCGCGGCCATTCACGAGCGCGTGCTCGATGCGCTCCGCGCGCTTCCCGGTGTGCGCTCGGCCGCGGTCTCGACCTACCTGCCGTACAGCAGTACCAGCACGGAGCGCATCCAAGCCGACATCTTCATCAAAGGCCGCGCCGAGCAGGACGGCAAGACGCTGGCGCCGATCTCTGGTGCGGACGTCACTCCCGACTACTTCGCGACCATGCGCATTCCGCTGGTGCGTGGGCGGTTGCTCGAAGCCAATGACACGACCGAGTCCGAGCCCGTCACGGTGATCAGCGAGCGCGCCGCACAGCTGTTCTGGCCGAACCAGGATCCCATTGGGCAGTACATCTCTTGGGGACAAGTTACCCCCGTCAACCCGTGGACCCGGGTCGTGGGCATCGTTGGCAACGTCAAGCATCACGCCGCCGAGGGCGAGGTCGGCGTCGAGCTCTACTACCCGACCACGCAGTGGCCCGCCGCCACCAGCTACTACGTCGTGCGGACGAACGGCGATCCTGAAGGGTTCACGGACACCATTCGTCGCGCCGTGCTCGCGGCGGAGCCGACCGCCGCCGTGTCGTCGGTGAAGACCGTCCAGCGGACGATGACCGAATCGCTGTGGCAGCGACGGTTATGGGGCGTACTGTTCACGGCGTTCGCTGCGCTGGCGCTGATGCTGGCCGCGGTCGGCGTCTACGGGGTGATCAGTTACGCGGTTGCGCAGCGAACGCGAGAGATGGGCGTGCGGCTGGCCCTCGGCGCCGCGCCGTCCGCGGTCCGCGCCTTGGTCCTGCGCGAGGGCGCCAAGCTCTGCGCGATTGGCGCCGCCATCGGTCTACTCGGCGCACTGGCACTCGGTCAACTGGCGGCGAGCTTCCTGTTCGGCGTGACCGCATACGATCTTTCGACCTATGCGTCAGTACTGCTGGTGATCTGCCTCACGGTGGCGCTGGCCTGCTGGCTCCCTGCGATGCGTGCCTCGCGTGTCGACCCAACAATCGCGCTGCGAGCTGAGTGAGGCTGCGGAATCCAGCCACTCATCGGCTCGTAGCGGCCACTCGTGAGAACGGGGGTGCGCGCCTGTGCTGCTCGTCCTCACGATGTGTCGCACGGTGGCGAATTGGCCCGGCACGCTCCGAGTTCTGTGGCACCGTCCAGGCTTCTCGCTAGCCGTCGTCCTGACGCTTGCGCTGGGCCTTGGCGCGAATACCACGATCTTCAGTGTCGTCAATGGCATCCTGCTGCGCCCTCTTCCGTACGACCAGCCGGAACGGCTGCTGCAGGTTCAGAGCCGGCAACTGCATGCAGAGGCACGGCCGGTCGGCACCTCGCTAGCTGACTACCTGGATCTGAGAGATCAGAATCGGACGTTCGAGCGCCTCGCAACGTTTACGACTCTCGACTTCAATCTGCCTGGAGAGGTGACGGAGCCACTCCCTGTTCGCGTGAACTTCGCCTCGTCAGAGCTCTTCACCCTTCTTGGTGTACCTCCGTATCTCGGTCGTGCGTTCGTCCACGCCGAGGAGCGCCCCGGCGAGGACCTGTACTCGGTGATTCTCAGCCACGACCTCTGGCGTCGCCGATTCAATGCGGAGGCCGGAATCATTGGGCGTGGCATCAAGCTTGACACCACCGACTACAGAATCGTTGGCGTGATGCCTCCGGGTTTTCGGTTTCCCGACAACGCCGACGCGTGGGCACCGATCGAAAGCTGGTTCGACCGCGCCAAGCGCACGATGCGGAGCTTCAACCGCGACGCCAGAGGGTGGGCAGTCGTTGGACGGTTGCGAGCGGACGTGTCGAAAGCCACCGCACAGCAGGACTTGGACAGTATCGCAGGGCGCCTCGAACGCGAATATCCACAGACGAACACGGGCGTGCGTTTCTCGATGGCGCCCCTTCGAGATTCGCAGGTCAGTGACATCCGCCCGTACCTTCCGCCGTTGCTTGGGGCCGCCGGCTTCGTGTTCCTCGTGTCGTGCGTCAACGTGACTAACCTTCTGCTCGCCCGCGCGACTGAACGACGCAAGGAGCTTGCAGTACGCATCGCACTGGGTGCCGGCCGCAGCGGGGTGATTCGACACCTAGTCAGCGAAAGCCTGACGCTTGCGCTGCTCGGGGCCGTACTGGGCGTGATGGTGTCGGTTGGGAGTGTGCGCGCGCTCCGAGCATCGATTCCGATCGACCTCCCGCTGTGGATCACCTTCGATTTGGATTGGCGCGTGCTTTCATACGCGTGGCTGCTTGCGCTTGGTGTCGGAATCGTCGCCGGTGTCGTGCCTGCGCTGCGCGCATTGCGGCAGGACCAAGAACAAGCTCTCAAGGAAGGCAGTCGTGGCGCCGCGGGAAGCCGCGCGACCGCGTTTGGTCGTGCGGTCCTTGTGGCATCGGCGGTCGCGTTTTCGCTGCTTCTCCTGATCGGCGCAGGTCTGATGCTTCGGAGCTTTTCGAATCTGCAACGCGTGGATCCAGGATTTCGACCAGACGGACTGCTGGTTGTGTACGTCTCGCCGCCAGGCGACCGATACGTTGCCACGCCTCCGCTGCCCGCCTACACGTCGCTCTATCAGCGTATCGTCGAACGCCTGAAATCGATTCCCGGCGTTGACGCCGCCGCTGGAAGCCGTGTCATTCCGTACGACGGCAGGAGCGCCATCCGGCAGCCTGGCCCGGTGACGCTCGACGGCCAAGGGACGAGCGAGCAGGAGCGCAACCCCCTTGTCAGAGGGGTCGTGATCACTCCGGATTACTTTCATGTATCCGGGATTCCGCTGACGCGCGGGCGCCCCTTTGAAGAGCACGAGACGCAGGCTCGCCCTCGCGTGGCGATCGTGAACGAAGCGATGGCGAGGCGTTTCTGGCCGGACTCCGACCCGATCGGCAAGCGCATCAAGCCCGGAAGCGCCACCGCACCTGGCGAGTGGTTCACGATCGTCGGGGTCGTCGGCAACGTGAAGTACAGCGGGCTCCACGCCGAGAGCGACCTGGCCATCTACTATCCATACACGCAGGTCACAGCCGGTGATTTTCACTTCGTCATCCGCACGCGTGGTGCGCCGCTCGAATCGGCGCGCGCGGTTCAGCGCGAGATCTGGGCCGTCGATCCCGATCTAGCCATCTACAGCCTGCGAACGATGACGTCGATCCTGGCCAGCTCGATCTGGCAGCAGCGTTTGTGGACGGCCGTCTTGTGGGTGTTTGCCGCAATCGCCGTGGCCCTCGCGCTCGTCGGCATTCACGGCATCCTCGCGTGGTCGGTCCGGCAGCGCTCGCGCGAACTCGGTATCCGGATAGCGCTCGGCGCGCAGGCTGCAGAGGTGATCGCACTGATTGTTCGGCAGGGGATGACACCTGCGTTCGTAGGAATCATTGTCGGCCTCGCAGTATCGACAGTCGTGACGCGGACGCTCTCGGCGTTGTTGTTCGGCATCACGGTGATGGATCCGTTGACATGGTTTGGCGTGTCCTTGACGCTGGCGATGGCCTGCGCCGCGGCTTGCTATCTCCCAGCGCGACGGGCGGCTGCGGTCGATCCAATAGACGCGCTGAAGCAAGAGTGACGTCTGAAACTGGAGACTTCTACGTGATCCTCTCGACTGCGAGACGATTTTGGTGGCCGCTCACCCGCACGCATGGAGCTTCTGGTCGTCGTGACCACGCGGCGACCCGACGGACGAGTGCGGTCCTCGCTGTCCTCGCGGCGGCGGTACTGATCCCAGGCGCTTCGCACGGTCAGACCGCTACTGCCACACTCAGCGGCATCGTCGCCGACGACTCAGGTGCTGTGCTTCGCGATGCCACTGTCAGACTGGTCAATGTCGAGACCGCTGGCTCGCGGGTGACGACGGCGAATGCCGAGGGAAGCTTCACATTCCCCTTCGTCAGCCCCGGACGCTACATCCTGCATGCTGAGCGGAATGGTTTTGCGCCGGCCGAGCTCACGAACGTTGTCCTGAACGTGGGCGACCATGTATCCCTGCGGATCACATTGAAGCTTGGCAGCGTGGCCGACGCCGTGTCGGTCGTCGCTGAAGCGACACCCGTGACGCAATCTGGAACGGTCGCGACAACCATCGATCGTCTGTTTGTCGAGAACCTCCCGATGAATGGTCGTACGTTTCAATCGCTCATCCAGTTGGCGCCTGGTGCCGTCCCGACCCTAGCCTCGACGACACAACAGGGACAGTTCAGTGTCAACGGATCGCGCGAGAGCGCCAACAGCTTCAACGTCGATGGCGTGGCCGCGAATCTCGGGATTTCCGGTAGTGGGGCGAACTTCAACGGCGCTTCAGGACAGTTCGGTGGATTCAACGCCGTCGGTGCGACCACCAGCCTCGTCTCCCTCGAGGCGATGCAGGAGTTCACCGTACAGACGTCCGGCTTCGCCCCGGAATACGGTCGCACGCCGGGGGGACAGGTGTCGATCGTTACGCGCTCAGGTACGAACGCCTACTCCGGATCGTTGTTCGAGTACTTTCGCCATGACGCACTGAATGCGAACGACTACTTCGCGAACGCACGCGGGGTGCCGAAGCCGCAGCTGCGCAACAATCAGTTTGGAGGTGTACTGGGTGGCCCAGTTCGACTAGGCGACGCGTACGATGGGAGGAACAGTGCCTTTTTCTTCTTCTCGTACGAAGGCCTGCGCCAGCGGATTCCGACGGTCGCGATCGTCGATGTGCCGTCACGGCAGGCGCGCGCGTCCGCGACCGGCGCGATCGCGGAGATCCTGAACGCCTATCCCATGCCGACCGGTCCGGACCTGCCCTCCGGCGTCGCACAGTTCGCCGGCGGGTATTCGACGCCCGCCCGCGCGGATGCGACGAGCATCCGGCTCGATCATCGCCTCTCAGACGCGGTGACGCTGTTCGGCCGCTACAACTACGCGCCCTCCGAACAGGCGACGCGCGGGGTGAGTTCCAACAGCCTGAGCGTGCTGGTGCCGACGCAGCTCAACACGCAGACCGTCACGCTCGGAGCGACGTCCGTCCTATCTCGGCGGAGCGTGAATGAGCTGCGCGTCAACATCAGCCGAAATCGAGGCCATCAAGTCCGCATCCCTGACACTTATGGTGACGCGACACCGCCGGACAACGACGTGCTCTTTCCTGACTTCATCAGTCCCGAGGACTCTGTCGTGTCCATTGTGCCGACAGGGCTGCCGAACCTATTCCTCGGGTCCCAAGGCAGCAACACGCAGAACCAACTCAATATCGTCGATACGTTGTCGGTGTCCGCGGGTTCGCATCAGCTCAAGTTCGGCCTCGACTATCGCCGTTTGACGCCCGTCTTCGATTTCGTGGCCTATCAGCAGACGATCAGCTTTCCGAACGTCGCCGCCCTTCTCGCTGGCAACGCGTCGAGCGCAATCGTCCAGGCATTCGAGGGCCCGTTTTTTCCGCGGTTCACGAGCCTGTCCCTGTTCGCACAGGACGCGTGGTCGATCTCGCCGCGCCTCACGCTGACCTACGGCATCCGATACGAGCTCAATCCGGCGCCGTCGGAGAAGAACGGCAACGACCCGCGCACCGTCACCGGGGTCGACTCGCCAGCGACGATCGCACTGGCCCCGGAAGGGACGCCGCCATTCGAGACGACGTTCGACAACGTGGCTCCGCGTGTCGGCGTGTCCTACGCCGTGACGCAGGCAGCAGATCGCCAGATCGTCCTACGCGGAGGCGTTGGCATCTTCTACGATAGCTTCTCGACCCAGACCGGCGCCGCATATCGGGCGTTCAGCTACCCATACGCGGCGACGCGGACGGTCACGCCGGCCCGCTACCCGTTGTCGGTTGATGACGCGAGCATGCCAGCCTTCACAACGGCGCCGCCCTACAACTTCGTGTATGGATCGGATCCGAATCTGAAACTGCCGTACACCCTTCAAGCCAACGTCGGCCTCGAGCATTCCCTCGGCGCGCGCCAAACCGTGTCGGCCACGTATGTGCGGACGGCTGGCCGGCGCTTGTATCGCACGGAGTTCTACCAGAGCGAGGTTCCCAACTTCAGTCAGCTTCGCCTCGTGCGGAACCTCGACTGGTCCGACTATCACGCTCTTCAGTTGCAGTATCGTCGTCGCCTCTCTGGCGGTCTGCAGGCGTTGGCCCACTACACGTTGTCCAAGTCGACAGACACCTCGTCCAGCGATGCGCTGATGTATCTGCCTGCGATCGTCAGCAGTCCTGCACAGAACCGTGGGCCATCTGACTTCGACCGGCGCCATTCGTTTTCGTTGGCGGCGACGTATCAGATTCCGGAACCCCCCGGAGGATGGACTCGGCTGTTGGTGGGGGACTCATCGATCGACGCTGTTGTCCGGGCGATGTCTGCGGCGCCGGTCGATGTGACATCGCCGGGAGGGGCAGCGATCAATCTCCTCAGCCTTCGGCCTGACGTAGTCCCTGATGTGCCGCTCGTACTCGAGGATCCCGCGGTGCCTGGAGGACGACGCTTCAATCGTGATGCGTTTGTGGCACGGACCGACACGCACGGATCGCTCGGAAGAAACACGTTGCGAGGATTTCCTTTCAGCCAGCTCGACCTCTCGGTGCGACGACGCTTCACCGTTGCCAGGATGCGCCTCGAACTGCGCGCCGAGGCATTCAATTCGCTGAACCGGGCGAACTTCGCCAATCCGGTCGCCAACTTGACTAACACGAGCTTCGGTCTGCCGACACAGATGTTCAACAGCGTCGGCGGTTTGAACTCCCTGTATCAAATTGGGGGGCCGAGGGCGTTTCAGTTCGCATTGCGTGCGCAGTTCTGATGGCCTCGGTGGTCGTTCGTATCGCTCGGCACGAGTGCCGAATCATCTGGCGTGACCATCGATTCCGCTGGGTCGCCGCCATCCTTGCGCTGTTGCTGGTCATCGCTGGCGCAGTCAGCGTCGAGCTCGTGGGCCGACGCTCAGCTGCCATCGCTGCCGCGCAGCATGAACAGCGCGATCAATGGCTGCAAAAACGCGTGTCGAACGCACATGTGGCGGCGCACGCTGGCATGACCGTGTTCCGCCCCCTGCATCCACTCGCGGTCTTCGACGCCGGCGTCGACGATGTCGTTGGTCAGTCTGTGTTTCTCGAGCCACATCGCCGCAGCCTCTTTGCCAACAGCTCCGCGGAACGCTCGTCCATGGCACCACAGTTCGCGGAGCTGACGGTCGCCCTGACTCTCCAGACGCTCGCGCCCCTGCTGATTGTGCTGTTGACGTTCACCGCGATTGCGGCGGAGCGCGAGCAGGGCACACTCCGGCTGCTCTCGAGCCTCGGCGTGCGGCCGGAGGCCGTCGTACTCGGGAAGGCACTCGGCCTGATGGCGCCGCTCTTGGTGCTGACCGTGCCCGCGACCGGCGTCGGCCTGCTGATGCTGCACGCGCGCGGCGCCGTCGATGCATCGAGGGCCGGGCTTCTGATCCTGACCTACGTCGTCTACTTGTGCCTTCTCGTTGGCTTGGGCCTGCTCGTCTCGGCAAGGTCCCGAACCACTTCGGGCGCACTGATCACCCTGCTCGGCTTCTGGCTCGTCGTGAGCGTCCTGGTGCCGCGTGGAGCGTTCGCGGTCGCCCAGCGGCTCTATCCGGCCCCTACCGCAGCGGCGTTCGCCGCCGCGCTCGAAGCGATCGATCGAGCCGGCAATGTCGGGTTCATGCAACAGCGTTCCGCAGTCGAGCGCCGGCTTCTGAAGGAGTACGGCGCGACACGACCAGGTGACCTTCCGGTGAGCACGTGGGGAATGACGCTCTACGAACGGGAAATCGAGAGCACGACGCGGTACAACGCGGAGTTCGCTCGGATTCATGACGCCTACGACCGGCAACAGCGTCTCGTCGACCTGATCTCGATCGCATCGCCACCACTCGCGCTGCGGACCGTGTCGATGGCCCTGGCCGGCACCGACTCGGCGCACTATCGGCATTTTGCCGAGGCGACAGAGGCCTATCGCTATGAGCTGGTGCAGGCCATGAACACCGTCGCCATCGAGAGCCGCCTGTACAACTCGAGTCCGACACTCGCCGATGCTCCGGATCAGCCCGCGTTCCCGGACGGGGAGTCGGATGCCTACGCGCGTGTCGGTCCGTTCGCATACCGCATCCCAGACAGCGCCTGGGTCTTGAGGCGCATCGCCGTGCCGGCAGGCGCGCTCGTCGCGTGGGGCGTCGTGACAGGTGCAGCCCTCATATGGACGGTGCGACGTGTCTGGATCGAGTAGCGAAGCTCCGTCTCAAACCGTCGAGAGATCCGTGTCGCTGTATCGGCGGAGCTTCGCTACTAGATGCGCGACCGCAGAGCGGCCGCGCCTAAGACAGATCCAAAGGCGGGTCTGCCGAAAACTTGCTTCATCTGTCAGTATTCTGGCCTTTGGAGATGTCTAGCGGGTTCCGAGACCGCACCCGGATTGTCCGGCTCGAGTGGCGCTTGCTAGTGACCGCCCGAACCCCATGGCTGGTCGCGTCGCTGTTCCTTTTGACGTCAGCGGCAGCGCTCATCAACGGCTTCGCCGTGGTTCGACGCCATCACGCTGCTGCGGCAGACGCCGTCACTGCACAGATCGAGCAACATGCGGCGTTGAAGCGAGATCTCGCCGCTGTTGAGGAGCAACGCGCGCGATCGGGAATCCCACAGACACGATTGCAGCCCGGCCTTCCGTCCGCCGGCGCGGTTGAAGCCCGCGTCAACACGTTTCGGGCCGCACTGCCACCGCTTGCGACCGCAATTGTCGGCGCTGGGCGCACGCAGCTCGTTCCTCAAAGGTATGAGGTCCGCGGCGGCGGCGGGGCACGGTTCTGGCCGTTTGGCAGGACGGTCGGCACGAACATCATGAGCGGGTTGACGCCCGAGCAGCCGATGGACAATCCGGCCGCCGTTGTCCTTGGCGCCTTCGACTTGGCCTTCGTGACGGTATACCTGTATCCACTTCTCATCCTGGCTCTGATGTACGACGTCGTCAGTCGCGATCGCGAGACAGGGACACTCGCCTTCATCGCCGCACAGCCAGTCACGTTCCGCGGCTGGCTGGCGACGCGAGTGGCCGTACGAGGAGCCGTGGTCGCTGTCTTTGGTGTTCTTCTACCGACGCTAGGGGTGGCGTGCACCATGGCCGATTGGTCCGGTGGCGCCCTCGTGCGATTGGGACTCTGGGGCGCGGGCGTTCTGTGCTACAGCGCTATCTGGATGGCGTCTGCAATCGCCGTCAGCCTGTACACTCGCGCGTCCGCGCTCAGCGCGGTCGTATCCGTATCGGTGTGGCTCATCATCGTCATCGTCCTTCCTGCGCTGTTGGGGCTCGCGACGCCCTTCCTGGCACCCGCATCAACGCGACTGTCCTACGTAACCGAAGAGCGAGCAGCCAGTCTCGACATCAACGCACGCGTGGACGCCGCAATCGGTGCACTCAATCAACTCGTCAGAACGCGCTTCAGCGGCGGTCCCCCGGCGGCAGGCAACCACCCGACATTTACTGAGCCTATCGATGCGCCAGTAGGAGGCGATCTGTTGCTGTTTCCCGAGTCGCCGTGGAAGGCCCCGACGTCCATGGTGCGCCTCGCTCGTGGCTTTGCGGAGGCGCGCCGCACGCTTATCGAACAGCGTCTCGCACCGATCCTCGCCGAGCTCGACGCCAACGAGCGTCGGGAGGCCGCCTTCTTCGCCATCGCGCAATTCTCGTCACCAGCGTTGCTGTTGCAGACGATCGGTGATGATGTGGCCGGAGCAGGACAAGTCCGCTGGAAGCGGTTCCTCGGGCAGCTGGATGAGTATGTTCGCCAGCGTGATTCGTTCTTTATTGGCAAGGTCCTCAGTAACGCCAACGTCAGTTTGCTTGATGTCGACGGCCATCTACGCCCCTTCCGCTATCGCGAAGAATCAATGGCTGCGCTCGTGCGGCGTGCGGCACCTTCAATCGTCGCGTTGATCTCAATGGTCGCAGCTCTCGGCCTATTCTGCATGCGCTCGGTTCGATGGTGGCGACTGGGGTGAGCGCGCCCCATGACGTGAGTCGCACGATCGTCAGCTCGACGGTTCGAGCGAACTGTCATCATCGTGCTCGGGCTTGGCAGACGTGCCCAGGTCCACGTTCGCGCCATGCACGGCCAGCCCACGCGACAGCGCGGCTGTGGCCTGGCGTTCATCGTGCGTCCAGAACTCGAGTGGCTCGTTAGCCTCGCTCTGCAGGATCTCCGCGGTCGCCACATGGATCGCATCGAGTGCGCGAACGTTGATGGCAAACGAGGCCTTCGCCCGATCGATCACGAGGCCATCGATGGGCGCGAGGTCCAGCACGGTCAGCAGGTCCGCCAATTCCTTGCGCTTGACCGCCGTCTGGGCATCGTCGAGGTTTCCGAGCAGCCGCTCGCGATCGACGGCCCGGAACGTCTCGACTTCGAGAAGTTGCGACGAGACGACGCCGTCACCGGCGGCGAGTGGTACCGCGGATCCCGTCTCGGCGAACAGGATTCGGAGCACGGCGCTAGCGTCGACGTATTTCACTGGGATCCTCGCGCACGGCGCGCAACGACGCCTGGATGTCGATGCGCCGAGCGAGTTTCGAGATGTTGAGCGCCCGCCAGTTCTGGGTACCGAGTCGGAGCCGGCCTTCACGCGCCATGCGGTCGCGCCACGACAGGGACTCGGCCCGAGGAGGGCCCAACTCGGCAATCGGCTCGTCTCGATCGTTCACGGTAATTCGCGTGCCGCGGGAGGCCAGACGAAGGTACCTGCTCAGGTGCGATTTGAGCTCTGTGACATTAATGACCTTCATGGTCATATTATAAGGGCATCATGGCTTTTAGGAGCTGATATCGCGGTCCGATCCGTCGAGCGTCGACGCAGCGTAGGCCTCGAAATTGGGTGTGCGCGTCAGTTCTCCTGCAGGTGGGCGTGATGGCGGTGCGAACCGGCGGTTCGCACCCATGACCAGCGGATTTGACCCGGCCGTGGGTGGTTCCATACACTCGCTTCGTGCGCCGCTGGGTCGCCACCGTCCTCACGCTCACGTTGGTGCTGGCTGCCAGCCGGCCTCAGGCGCTCCACGTCCACGTCTACACCGACCACGACCATCGCGACCATCATCACGGCCCCGCCGCTCACGAGCATCAGCACCAGCCGCAAGCCGACAAGGGGCGCCTGCACCTCGAGGCGTGCGAACCGGGCGTGCATGCCGTCTCGGTTGTGCTCACCTGCATCACCAGCTCCTGCCTGACGGTCGAGTCGGCGGAATGCGCCGACGTGATTGCCCTGACCGCGCCCCTCGAGTCGCGGCTCGCGAGCAATGTCCAGGACGTCCGCGTTCACGGCCCGCCGCCTCTCGCGCAGCCCGCATCCCGCGCCCCACCGCTGTCTTCCTGCCGATGATTTCCTGACCGGCATCACGGCCGCCTGCGCCGCTTCGCGGCTTTCGCGTGCCAAGCCGGTCGTCCGTACGTTCAATTCAATCGAGGAACGTGTATGCCGATCCGACGGCAGGTGTGTGCCTGGGTCGCGGTGTGCAGCGTCGCACCGGCGCTGGGTCTGGCCCAGGAACGAACCGAACGGGACCTGCTAGAGCTCATGGCGCGCGAGGGCCCGCGTGCGCAGGTGATCCGCGCGGAATCCGAGGCGCTCCGACACGAGCAGTTGGCCAGGCTGACGTATCCCAATCCTGGGGTGCAGTACAGCCGGGAGGGCGCCGGGTTCACCGAGTTCCTGCAGGTCGAGCAGCCGCTCCCCCTGTTCGGGATGCGCAGCTCCTTGTCGAAAGCCGGTGTTGCGGCCATCGCGGCCGCAGAAGCGGATCGCGACGCGCGCCTGTGGGCGCTGCGCGCCGACGATGCGGCTGCCGTCGCGCGGTTGATCGCGGAGCAGGATCGTCTGCTCGCCGCCGAAGCGCACGAGGCCCGCGTAGAGCGGTTGATCGACGTGCTGCACACGCGAGAGCGCGAGGGCGAAGGATCGCGCTTCGATCGCCTGCGTGCCGAACAAGAGCTTCGGGATGCGCGCCAGTCGTCGACCGCAGCCGGGGTGGCGCGCGCCGAGGCTCGGTCGGCGGTCTCCACGTTGTTGCCGCGTGGCGCAGCGTTGGACCGTGTCGTGCGAACCGAAGGTTCCGCGCGGACTGCGCCTCCACTCGAGGGCCTGCTCGCGCGCGCCTCTTCCGCGCGCGCCGAGTTGCTGGCGCTTCAGCATGCGGGCGAGCGCGCCGATCGCGAGGGGAATGTCGCTCGACGCTCCCGACTGCCAAGCCCGACCGTGTTCGGAGGCCTCAAGCGCGCCGACACCGTGTCGGGAACCGAGCGAGGCGGCGTGTTCGGGCTCAGCCTCGCGATTCCGCTGTTCGACACGGGCGGCCGCGACGCGGCACGGTGGACCGCGGAACGCGCGCGTATCGATGCCGAGCGCGCGGCGCTCGAGAACGCGATCCGCGCGGAGATCACGCGTGCGTCTGAGGCGCTGGCGTTGCGGCAACGTGCGGTGCTGGAGGACGAGCCGGCTTCGGGCGACGAGCTGACCCGCGTCGCTGAGGTCGCGTACCGCGAAGGGGAGGTCGGCATCCTGGAGCTCCTCGACGCGATCCGCACGGCATCGAGGGCCACCACTCGCTCCATCGACAATCACTTGGAGGCGCGACTGGCGCAGATTGCGCTCGAGCGCGCCGTAGGAGAGCCGCTGTGGCCTTGAACCGATTGCGAGCGTCCACGCTGCTGATGCTGGTCGCAGCGGCCTGCGGTCGAGCGACGCCGGCACCAACACCGACCAGCGAAGAGCCGGAATCGCTGAGCGTTACGCGCTGGACCGAGACGATCGAGCTGTTTGCCGAGTACCCGCCATTGGTCGTCGGCGAGACGTCTCGGATTGCGATCCATCTGACCAACTTGGACCCATTCGGCGCCGTGACCGAGGGCCGCGTCGAAGTGCGGCTGCGAGGTGGCGGCTCCGATGCGGTATTCCGAGCCGACGGCCCATCGCGGCCCGGCATTTTCCGTGTTGACGTCAGGCCCACACAGGCTGGCATGGGCGACATGGTGATCGTGCTGCAGCGTGCGGGCCTCGACGAGCGGCTGCCGGTCGGTACCGTCACCGTGCACCCAACCACGGACGCGGCTCGCGCGTCGAGTCCCAAGGGCGACGATCAGGAAGCCGGTATCAGCTTCCTGAAGGAGCAGCAGTGGTCCCTGGATTTCGGCACGGCCGTGGTCACGGCACAGACGCTTCGCCAGTCGATCCAGGTCCCCGCTCAGCTCGAGCCGAGACCCGGCGGTGCGGCGGATATTGCCGCGCCGATCGACGGCCGGCTGACGCGCGTCCTGGATTTCCCTCTTGGGTCGACGGTGCAGGAAGGCCAAGAGCTCGCGCGCGTGTTGCCGCCGCCGGCGATTCCCGGCGACCTGCCGCAACTGCAACGCGCCCGCTCCGAAGCGCAATCAACTCTGGTCCTGGCGGTTCGCGATCGCGAGCGCGCCGAACGGTTGACCGAGGCCGGCGCCGCCCCGCAGAAACGACTCGACGAGGCGCGCACGGTCGAAGATCAGATGACGACACGTCTCAGCGCGGCCGAGGCCAGCCTCGCGCAGTACCACGCGACGCGCTCGGGTGGCGGCTTCAGCGGCGACGGCCTGTTCATCGTTCGTGCGCCTGTCAGCGGCGTGATTGCGCGTCGCGACGCGGCAGCTGGTGCGAATGTGACTGCTCGTACGACGCTGTTCCGCGTGGTGGATGCGTCTCGGGTGCACGTGGTCGGCCACATTCCGGAGGCCGAGGCTGCACGCGCTCGTCTGACGAAAGCCGCGGAAATCGACGTTCCTGGACAGCGCGACCGCGTCTCCGTCGGCAAGCCGGCAAGCATTGGCCGCGTGCTCGATCCCCAGTCCCGGACGCTCCCAATCGCGTTCCGGCTCGACAATCGTGCGCTCGGTTTGCCGGTCGGCCAGAGCGTTCTCCTTCACCTCTTGCTCGACGCGGAGGACCCTCGTCCGGTGATTCCGGCTACCGCGATCGTTGACGATGCCGGGCGACCGATCGTGTTCGTGCAACGCGAGGGCGAGACATTCGAGCGGCGCGCCGTGACCCTCGGATCACGCGAGGGCGATCGTGTCCAGGTGCTCGAAGGCGTTGAGCCAGGTGAGCGGGTGGTGTCGCGAGGCGCCTACCTGGTGCGCCTCGCGTCGCTCTCGACATCGGTTCCGGCGCACGGCCATGTGCACTGAGCGAGGCCGTCATGACTGATGCCCTGATTCGTTGGTCTCTCGCCCATCGCGCCATCGTTGCGTTCCTGGCTGCCGCGTTCGTGGCGTGGGGTGGTTGGACCCTGTCGCGCATTCCTCTCGACGTGCTCCCGGATCTCACGGCGCCAACGGTGACGATCCTCGCAGAAGCGCGAGGCATGGACCCGCTCGAGATCGAATCCCTTGTCACGTTCCCCATCGAGTCCGCGTTGAATGGCGCGGCCGGCGTACGCCGCGTGCGCTCGGCGACGGCGGTTGGCGTGACGGTGGTCTGGGTCGAGTTCGAGTGGGGACAGGACACCGGCAGGGCGCGCCAGACGGTGGCCGAGAAGTTGGCGCTGGTTGGAGGATCGCTGCCGTCCGGCGTGGAGCCGCCGTTTCTGGCGCCGGTGTCCTCGATCATGGGCGAGGTACTGTTCGTCGATCTCGATTCCGATCGGCACTCGCCGCTGGACCTCCGCACGGTTGCCGACACCGTGGTTCGCCGCCGGCTGCTGGCGGTGGCTGGTGTGTCCCAGGTGATCGCCACGGGAGGCGAACAGAAGCAGTACGAAGTCGTGCTCGACCCGACGCGCCTGGCGGTGCACCAGGTCACCGTCGACGAGGTGGAAGCCGCGTTGCGATCGGCGAACCGCAACGCGACCGCCGGCTTTCACGTCGCACAGGGCCAGGAGTTCCTCGTCCGGGGCGTTGGCCGCTTGCCGGACCTCAACGCGATTGCCGCCGTGAGCGTCAAGACTGTGGACCAGACCCCCGTCTTCGTCCGCGATGTCGGCACGGTGCGCGAAGGGGCGGCCATCAAACGCGGAGACGGTTCGCACAACGCGCGGCCCGCCGTGATCGTCGGCATTCAGAAGCAGCCCGCGGTCAACACGCTCGATCTCACGGCACGTATCGATGCGACGCTCGACGACATTCAGCGCGCGCTGCCAGAGGGCATGGAGATTCATCGCAATCTCTTCCGCCAAGCCGACTTCATCGAGCAGTCGCTGAGCAATCTGTTCCGGCGGTTGCTGGAAGGGGCCGGTCTGGTCGTGCTCGTGGTGATCGTGTTCTTGATGAACGCGCGGGCGGCGGCGATCACGCTCTTGGCGCTGCCGCTGTCGATGCTGGCCGCGGTCGTGGTCATGGATCGGTTCGGGATGACGCTCAACACCATGAGCCTCGGCGGACTGGCCATCGCGATTGGCGAGCTCGTCGACGATGCGATCATCGATGTCGAGAACGTGCTGCGGCGCCTGCGAGAGAACGCATCGCGTCCGCCATCAGAACGTCTGCCCGCTCTGGAGATCGTCTATCACGCGAGCACGGAAATCCGGCACTCGGTCGTCTTTGCGACGATCATCGTCGCACTTGTGTTCGCGCCGCTCTTCGTATTGGGCGGCGTCGAAGGCCGGCTGCTGCGCCCGCTCGGCCTTGCGTACGTCATCGCGCTGGCGGCGTCGCTCGTGGTGGCGCTGACCCTGACCCCGGTGCTGTGTTCGTGGCTCCTCCCGCGTTCGCGGCAGATCACTTCCGAAGCCCAGCCCCGCGTCGCCCGCTGGATCAAGACGCGCTACGCGGCCTGGTTGGATCACGCCTTCACGCATTGGCAGGCGGTCGGCGCAGCAGCGGTGACGTTGATGCTCGCTGCGGTGGTGGGCATCGCTGGCGCCGGCCGGTCTTTTCTGCCTGAGCTCAACGAAGGTGCACTGACCGTGAGCGCCGTGACCATTCCCGGAACCAGCCTCGAGGACGCAAATGCGCTGGGCAACGCTCTCGAACGGCTCATGCTCAGCGTCCCGGAAGTTGTCTCGACCTCGCGTCGAACCGGGCGCGCCGAGCTCGACGAGCACGTCCAAGGCGTCGAGTCGGCCGAGATTGATGTACGGCTGTCGATGAAGGATCGACCTCGAGCGACCGTGCTCGAGGAACTGCGTGAGAAGGTCTCGTTACTGCCCGGCACGAACGTCACCATCGGCCAGCCAATTTCCCATCGCATCGATCACATGCTCTCGGGCACGCGGACCAACATCGCGGTGAAGATCTTTGGCGACGACTTGCAGACGCTGCGCCGATTGGCCGCAGCCGTGCAACGCGAGATGGCCGAGGTTCCGGGTGTCGTCGATCTGTCGACGGAAGCCCAAACCAACATCCCAACGCTGCGAGTTCGCGTGGAACCGGCGCTCGCGGCTCGACAGGGACTCGAGACCGGGGCGGTCGCGGATGCGCTGCAGACCGCACGCGTCGGCCGCGTGGTCGGTCAGATCCTGGAGGGCCAAGTCGCGTTCCCCTTGGTCATTCGCTATCGAGCCGATGCCTCCGCGGACCTCGAAGCCGTAGGCGGAACGCGCATTCAAACTCCGGATCGGCGACAAATCCCACTTTCGACCGTTGCCACGATCGAGCACGACCGCGGACCGAACTTCATCATGCGCGAGAACGTCCAGCGTCGCATCGTGGTCCAGAGCAACGTCAGCGGTCGGGACCTGCGGAGCGTGGTGAACGACATCCAGGCGCGCGTCGGAGAGCACGTGCGACTGCCGTCGGGATATCGGATCGAGTATGGAGGCCAATTCGAGAGTGAGGCGGAGGCATCACGGCAGCTCTTGTGGCTGTCGCTGGGCGTCATCGTGGCCATCTTCTTCGTGTTGTCGTCGGCCTTCCATTCGTCGCGTGATGCGTTGCTCATCATGGCGAATCTTCCGCTGGCGCTCATCGGTGGCGTGGTGGGCGTTTATCTCGCCGGCGGTGTGCTGTCCGTTGCGTCTATCGTGGGGTTCATCACGCTGTTCGGCATCGCCACACGCAACGGCATCATGCTCGTCTCGCATATCCGCTACGTGCAGGTACACGAGGGTGTCTCGGACCTTCGCCGCGCGGTGCTGCGTGGCGCCACCGAGCGAGTCGTCCCGATTCTGATGACCGCAATGGCAGCCGGCTTGGCGCTGGTGCCGATTGCCCTCTCGACCGGTCAGCCCGGCAGCGAGATTCAGGCACCCATGGCTCTAGTGATCCTGTTCGGCCTCTCGAGCTCGACGGCATTGAATCTGGTGATTGTGCCCCTTCTGTACGAGCGTTTCGCGCGACCGCTCGACCGCTCGTCGGGCGTCAGGAGCCGTTGATTGGTTTCTCCAGCCGTTGCTCGCGGGGCGTCTTGTAGCGTGGCTGCGCATGCCGCGCCCTCTTGCGCTCGCCATCACAGTGGCGGTGTCTTTCGTCACGTCCGCCGTCCCGCCGGCGTGGGCGCAGCGGACCACCGGCAGTCTCATCGGCGTCGTTCGCGATAGCTCCGGCGGCATTCTGCCGGGGGTCTCGGTCACGGTGAACAGCGTGAGCGTCCCCGGCGCGCCGACGACCACGACGTCGGACGCCGGGCGCTATCAATTTGCGGCGCTGCCACCAGGTGTCTACGATGTCACGTTTGCGCTGACCGGATTCGCGACGATCGTGCGCCAGGGCATCGCCGTGGGACTCGGCGCGCCGACGGAGCTCGATGCTGCGCTCAGTGTCGGCGGCGTCAGCGACACGGTCACCGTCACCGCGGACACTGCAACCATCAACACGACCTCTTCACAGCTCAGCGCGCGCTTCGATGACGAATGGCTGCGCGCGGCGCCGATCAATCGCTCCTACTTCGAGCTCCTGCGCATGGGGCCCGGCGTGAGCGTGGGCACCTCGGCCGCGCCGGTCGCGTTCACGGTGTTCGGATCCGGCGTCAACGACAACCTGTTTCAGCTCGACGGCTCCGATCAGAACACGTCGCACGCCGCCAACACAGCACCGGCGGTCTTTCCCAACCCAGAGATTCTTCAAGAGGTGGAGTTCCTCGCTCTGGGCGCGCCGGCCGAGTACGGTGCGTTCATGGGCGGCGTGTTCAATGCGGTGACGCGTCAGGGGAGCAACGCCTTTCATGGCGACGCGAACGTCTTCGTTCAAACCGGCGGGCTCACTAGCCGCAACACCACAGACGCAGAAGATGGCGGACGCCCATTCACGCGCGATCGCTTTCACGATGCGTCGGTGCAGCTCGGCGGGCCGATCGTGCGCGACCGTGCCTGGTTCTTTGCCTCGTACCAGGACACCGATGACGTGTTCTCCCAGGTAGGCGCCGATCCGACCTTCCCCACGGGCACGCGTATCGAGCGAGGCTTTGCCAAGCTTACGCTGCAGCCCTCGCCGTCTCATCGGGTTGTCGCGTCGTTCAATCCAAGCTGGTACGAGGGTATCGCTGCCGGATCCGCGTTCGTCGATCCCTCGACCGTGAATCGTGGTCCGCAGAAGGGCTTCACGCCCAGCGCCGAGTGGCACGCAACCCTTGGGCCTCGAACGTCGTTGGAAGTACGGGGGAACTACTACTGGAGTAACTACACCGCTCAGCCGCCCGAGGGCGAGCCCGAGGTGAAGACCCGTTACGTCGCCTTGGACTCGGGACGCACCACGGGCGGCGTGCAGTTGGTCGGGGAGTCGATCTACAAGCGGACGTCGGTATCGGCCAAAGTCACGACCTACAGCGATCGGTTTCTCGGCGGATCGCACGACGTGCGCCTTGGTGTCCAGTATCAGCGCGGCCGAGCCGATAACAGCTTCTACTACAACGACATCGTTTACACGATGGCGGGACAGCCGCAGAACGGCTACATCCAGGTGCAGTCCGAGTACGGCGCCAATCCCAGTCAGGCCGGTGTCTTCGTCGACGATGCGTTTCGTCCAAGCTCACGTCTGACCGTCGACGTGGGCGTGCGATACGACCGCGGCCATCTCAGCGTCCCGGCGTTCCCCGAATTCGACCGCCGCCGCCAACCGACCGGGCGCGAGTTGCCGGCGATTGACGACCTCGTCACGTGGCATCAGGTCTCGCCGCGGCTCGGATTCAATCTCAAGGTCGACGCCGATGGCCATACGGTCGTCAAGGGACACTATGGCCGTTACTACCAGAGCGCGAGCGTCGCCGCGGCGTTCTATCGCGTGCTGCCGTCCGCGTCACCGCGCTATGCGTTCTCCGGCCGCTACGACGCGGCGGGGGATCCGATCGACCTCGTGCCGATCTCGGTGGCGAGCAATCGCCAGCTCGACGACGGCCTGGGATCGCCGCGCACGGATCAATATGTCATTGGTCTCGAGCACGCGCTCGCGGGCACGATCGGCATCACCGGACATTTCGTCTACAAACGGGGCAGTCACTACACGGGCTGGCAGGATGTCGGCGGCCGATACGAGCCCGCCACGTATGTCGATGCGGCCGGGACGGATGCGTCAGGGCAACCGATCGGCGTCCTGCGATTGGCCGGACCTGCGTCCGAGCGCTTCTTCCTTCTGACCGATCCGGATGCGCTCTTCTCTCGCTATCGTGGGGTCATGCTGGGGATACAGAAGCGCCTTTCAGGCGGTTGGCAGCTCTCATCGACGTTGACCCTGTCGAAGTCGACGGGGCGGCTGGTCTCGAGCAACTCAGGACCGGCCAGTCCGCAGAACTCGACGCCGATCTTCAGCTCGTTCGGTCAGAACCCGAACGACTTCGTGAACAGCGACGATCTGCTGATCGGCGATCGTCCGGTGCTGTGGAAGACGCAGCTGGTCGCAACCCTACCTTGGGACGTGACGCTTGCGGCCAGCCATCAGTATCTGTCCGGACGATCCTGGGGACGCACGATTCGCGTGCCCGATCTCGGTCTCACGACGACCATTCGCGCCGAGCCGCTCGACGGATCGCGGCGACTGGATGCGTTGAACCTCTTCGACGTGCGCGTGGAGAAGACGTTCCGCCTGGGTCCGTCGTTACGTGTGGCGGGCTTCATCGACGCGCTCAACCTTTTCAACGGCGACGCATTCGAGAACGTGGCGAGCACCCTCGGGAGCTCGGCGGCATTCGGCGCGCCGACGACGGTGCAGATCCCTCGTCGTCTGATGCTGGGCGCGCGTGTGCGTTTCTAGCGACGATGTCGGCTGCGTGCACGCGCGCTCTGTTGCTGGCGTTCGCGGGTCTGTTCGCCGTCGCGTGCGGCGGGCGCGCGCGCTGGAACGCCGACATCGCACCTGACATTCTGCTCGTCACGATCGATACGCTGCGCGCGGATCGTCTCGGCAGCTACGGCTACCGCGCCGCGCAAACACCGACGCTGGACGCCATCGCCGCGCGCGGCCGGCGGTTTGAACGGGCCTGGACCGTGACGCCGCTGACGCTGCCCGCACACGCGTCCCTGATGACGGGGTTGTTTCCACCGAAGCACGGCGTCCGCGACAACGGCGGGTTCTACCTCGCCGGTGAGTTCGACACCCTCGCCGAGCGGCTGCGCGCGGCCGGGTATCGAACGGGGGCGTTCGTCGGATCGTTCGTGCTCGATGCACGGTGGGGCCTCGATCAGGGCTTCGAGACTTACGCCGATGATTTCGATCTGTCGGGCGGCGGTCAGGCTGGCATGGACGACATCCAGCATCGCGCCGCCGACGTCGTGGACCGCGCGCTCGGGTGGTGGCGGGCGCTGCCCAGCAACCGTGGATCCACGTTCACGTGGGTCCACTTCTACGATCCTCACACGCCGTACGACGCACCGGACCCGTTCGCCTCTCGGTTCCCGCGGACGACAAGCGGCGCTTACGATGCCGAGATCGCATACACCGATGCCCAGGTCGGCCGGCTGATAGAGGAGCTCCGGAGAACAGGACGCGACGGCCGGACGGTCGTGACCATCCTCGCCGATCATGGCGAAGCGCTCGGCGATCACGGCGAGCAGACGCACGGTTTTTTCATCTACGAGTCGACCGTTCGTATTCCGCTCATCATCGCGGGCCCTGGCGTCGAGCCCACGGTCGTCACCGATCCGGTGCGCATCATCGACGTCATGCCGACGTTGCTGTACGTGGCACAGACGTCGATCGACCCACAGGGCGGCCGCGACCTGCTGTCGCCGGCCTCTCCACGCGACGAGGTGCCGGTGTTCTCCGAAACGCTGTACCCTCGCTATCACTATGGGTGGAGCGACCTCGCCGCGCTCTCCGATGGCCGATTCAAGTTCATCGCCGCGCCGCGACCCGAGCTCTACGATCTCCAGCACGATCCTCACGAGACCCGCAACCTGTTCGAGGCACAGCCGCAGGCGTCGGCGGCGATGGCGGCGGCCCTGACGCGCCTGCGATCCGAGACGTCCACGACGCTTGCCGCCCAACGACCGGTCGATGCCGACGTCGAGCAGAGACTGCAGTCGCTTGGCTACATCGGCACGGGCACGCGACGTCTGGACGCGGACGCCGGCACGCACGCCGACCCGAAGGACAAAATCGCCGTGTACAACGAGCTCAAGTCCGCGTTGCTCGATCAACGCGAGGGCAGAGCCGAGGAGGCGATCGCGCGAATACGGCGAGCCGTTGCCGCCGAGCCCGCGATGACCGAAGGACACACCATGCTCGGCAGTGCGCTGGCGGCCGCGGCGCGATGGGCGGAGGCCCGAGACGCTTATCGTCGCGCGCTCGCGCTGGATCCTGATCATCGTGGTGCGACGTTCAACCTCGCGCTCGCCTACAAGAATCTCGGTAAGTGGGAGGAAGCGCGCCTCGGGTTCGAGCGCGCGCGCGATCAAGACCCTCGCGATGGCAAGGCACGTTGGCATCTGGCGGATCTGTCGATGCAGCGCGGCGATTTCGCTCGTGCGCGGACGATACTCGAGGAGTCCCTGCAGCTCGACGTCGACCGTCCGGTCTTTAACTTGAAGCTGGCTGAGTGCTTGATCGAGGTCGGCAATCTCGACGCTGCACGCGTACGGCTCGACGAGGCGTTGGCCGTGCGGCCGACGCTGGCGCGCGCCCATTACGCACGTGCGCTCGTCTTCGAGCGCGTGCAGGACACGGTTGCGGCTCAGCGCGAGTACGAGATCGAGCTCGAACAGCATCCGGAGACCTGGGCCGCTGCGTTCAATCTTGGAAAGCTCCTGTTGCCAACGACGCCGCGGACGGCGGCCGATCGCTTCGCGAGCGCGACGGCGCGCGCGCCGGATTTCGCACCCGCGTGGATGTATCTGGCAAAGGCGTGGCTCGACGCCGGCAACCTTGCGGAGGCCGAATCGGCCGCGCGCCAGGGACTGAATCGAAAACCAGCCGCCTCGATGCAGGCATTCGGCCACTACATCCTGGCCGACATCTTCAGCCGTCGAGGGGAGACATCGGCGGCCGCGCGCGAAGCCGCCCTCGCGGCCCGCGCCGAACGCTGAAGCCAAGCCTCCAAGCCTTCAAGCCTCCAGGCCCCAAGCCTTACATCAACTCCGACCGGCCAACTCGCTTGAGGACGACCCACACCACGACCGGCCCGCCCAGCAACGCGAGCATGGCGTTCAAATGCAGGAAATGTCGCTCCCACGGCAGGTTGGTGACGAAGTCGCCCGCCAACGCGAGCAGCGCGCCCATCAACATCACCGCCGGCATCAGCACGCGATGATCCGATGAGCGCAAGAGCGCGCGGCACAAGTGGGGCGCCGCGACGCCGAGGAACGAGATCGGCCCACAAAATGCCGTGACGCCGCCGGCCAGCAGCGCCGTGCCGGACAGTACGTGTCGGCGCACGACGGCGACGTTGACGCCGAGGCTCTGCGCGTACGATTCTCCGAGCAACAGCGCGTTGAGTCCTTTGAGCAGCCGGATGGCGAGCACCGAACCGCTGGCGACCAGCGCGACGAGGACCGCCAGCTGCCGCCATCCCGCGGCCCCGAAGCTGCCGTCGTTCCACGACGCGAAGACCTTGCCTTGAGTTTCAGTGCTGAAATGCAGAAGCGCGCTCACATACCCGCTGGCCATGTAATCCAACACCAAGCCCAGGATCAGGAGCGTGATCACGCTGACGCGTCTCGCTGCGGCGGACAACAGCACGAGCGCCAGCGCCGCACCGGCGATGGCCGCTGCCGCGGTCCCGACGGTGGCAACGAGACGCCACTCCCGCAACGCGTTGGCGCCGAGCAGACTCAGCAGGGTGACGAGCGTGGCGACGCCCACGCGCGCGCCGCCGACGATGCCAAGAAACCAGGGATCGGCGAGCGGGTTCCTGAAGAGCGTCTGCATCTGCAAGCCAGCCAATCCAAGCGCCGCGCCCGCGAGCGCGGCGGTGAGCACACGCGGCAACCGCAGGTCCCAGACGATCGTTGCGAGCGCCGCGCGATCGACCGCGCGTCCCAAGAGCGCGTCGAGGATCGTCCCGACCGGAATCCACACCGGCCCAATGGCCAGCTCGAGCAGCATGAACGCCAACACCAAGGCGCCCAGTGCGGCGAGCATCGCGCCCGACCGTCCGGGCCCACAGACATTGGGGAGAGTCAATGCGGCGGCGCCGGATGCGCCCGGTGTCGTCATGGCGCCCACCCGCGCGCGGTCGCGTTGACGAGAAAGAACGTCTGCCGGTCGGGCAGCATATCGCGATGGAAGACTGTCACGAGATCCTCCAGCAACACGTCGGGTCGAGCCGGTCCAGCATGGTAGTAGTCGCAGCCGTCGCTCTCGGCGCGAAGCCGGCCGCACACGTAGTACACCTGCCCCAGCCGTCTCGACCGCAGCTCTGAGATGCGCGTCCCTGGCAACGCGTTCGCTTCGCCGACGTGCTCGTAATCGTTTTCGGTAATCCAGAAGCTGGCATCACCAGCCTCGGCGACGACGACCTCGGCGCTGACTGGCACGCCGTAGGGCGGACCATCGTCGGCGAGGACGTTTTGAGCGCCGGCGTCTTCCATCATCCGCGCCTGCCAGCCGTTACGTTGCACGCTCCACTCGCCGGCAGCGTAGGTCGTGCCCCAGAACACCGTCGGCTTCTGCGTCGCGGCACGCGCCCGGGCGGCAATCGTCTCGTATCGCGCCGCGACAGCCGAGTAGAGTGCGTTCGCTTTGCGCTCCTTGTTGAACAGCGCGGCCAGCGCCTTGAGCCACTCGGCGCGACCGAGCGGTGTCGCTTCCACGCGGTTCAACGACGGCACGGTCGCCAGTCCGATTTCGCGCACGCGTTGCATGTTGCTCGAGACCGCGCTGTGGAAGGCGCCGAGAATGACCACGTCGGGTGCCAGCGCCGCGAGCAGCTCCAGTTGCGGGCCCTCTGCGCCCCAGCCGCCGGTCACAGGTAAGCGCCCGTCGCGCACCGCATCCCAGATGGGCTGTGGATACACCGCACGGCTGCCGACCGACGTGAGTCGCGGCAACAACTCGAGCGCTTCAATCATCCCCAAGTCTTCGTTCGTCGTCGTCGTGACCGATCGCGCGGGGATCGGCACGACGTGCGCGCCAGTCAGCTCACCACGCAGATCCGGTGTCGGCGTGCCGCACTGGACGAGCACGTATGTCTCGGTGGTCGTGAAACGCGGGTTGTCGGCAAACCCGCGGAACGTCACGCGCAACACCTTGTAATGTCCGCGGTAGTCGATGGTGAAGAGGCCTGCGTGCTGGACCTCGATCTTGTCGGGGAAGTAGTCGGTCTGCGGGTCGAAGGCCTCGACGCAGCCAGCGGGGTTCTCGCTCGTGGCCCGCGTGAAGTCGAGGGGTTGGTCGGCGGCTGGTTGATGCGGCTGGGAGCACGAACTCGCGACCAGGCCGGCGACGAGTGCAGCGAAGACAGGAGGGAACCATCGCGACATCGAGCGAAGACTCATCGATCAGAGGGTGTCGAGAGTGGATCTCAACGTGTCGTGACGAGATTCGTGGCCGTCTCTGGCCAAGGTCCAGCGTGCCGCGCCGCCAATCTCCTCGATGCGAACGCGGATCGGCGCGTCATCGTTCGTGACGACGTCGTAGCCGCGTCTCTCCAGCGCACGTCGCGTCCACGTGCCGATGACGCCGTCGCCCTCGACAACGACCTGGCCTCGCCCTTGGAGCTGGAGACGGAATGCGCCGCGCTCGCGGTCGAACCGCACGCCGTCGCTGGCAAAGGTCTCCTCGAAGACGCCGTCCAAGACGAGCTCCTCGGGTATGCCTGCGGTGATCGTCCCCCCGCACACGACCCACAGCGTGTCAGCGGTATGCAAGGCAAGATCGAGATCGTGTGTCGACAACAGAATGGCTCGGCCATCGTCGTGCGCGAGCCCTTTCAGAATCTTCATGATCTCGACGCGGCGCGGGAGATCCAGGAATGCCGTGATCTCGTCGAGGATCATGATCTCGGGCTCTTGTGCGAGCGCCCGGGCGACCATGGCCTTCTGACGTTCCCCGTCGCTGAGCTCGGCGATCGGCCGTGCAGCGAGCCCCTCGGCCCCGACGGCGCGAATCGCGTGTTGCACGGCGCGGTGGTCGGCCTCCGTCAGCCGTCCGGTCCAGTCGGTGAATGGATGTCGGCCGAGCGCCACCAGTTCGTAGACGGACAGCAAGCCCGTCGTGATGCGCTCCGTGAGCACGACGCTGAGGCGCTTGGCGAGATCGCGCGGCGCGAGTCGGTGCAGGTTCTGCCCATCGAGCCGCACCTCTCCCGCGATCGGTGGTTGCATGCCCGCGATGGTCCGCATGAGCGTCGACTTGCCAGCACCGTTGGGCCCCAACAGGCAGACGAGCTCTCCTCTATGCAAGTCGAGCGAGAGGGGCCCCATGACGATGCGCGGTGCGCGTCGTGGAACGGGGTAACCCACGCTGAGGTCGTGAAGGGAGACGAGTGACCGCGCCGTCGATGCCATGCCGCCAGCGCGCATCGTGCCAGCGCCGCGCGTGTATGGGCACGCCATTCCAACGAGCAGTCGATTTTCAGGAATGAGCGGCTCGAGGACGTGGCGCCTGGCGTTCGTTCGCCGCAGCTTCATTCAGTTGACTAATGCGGGCCAGTCTCAGACGAGGTCTACTTCTACGCTGGCCTCACGTTCGGTATCAGCTTGGCGGAGTACGCGGCACACACCAAAGTGTGAAGACGGCGATCGGTCCAGTTTCCTGACGCCAGGCGGACCGATTGTCCGAGATCCTGGGAGACGAAACCTGGCCGACGCTCCGATAGCTGCCAAGACCAGCGGAAGCGCATGGCGCGGGTCAAGGTCGCGAAGCGCCGAGCGCGCGCGAGGGGAACCTTGACGCGCGCCATCGCTTCCGGAGAATGAATCATCGGAGCGTCTGCCATCCGGGCCGAACACCATTGCTGTGGGCAGTGCGCAGGGCGCTCGCCGAGAGATGGAAGCACGCCACGGATGTGAACGCTGTCAGCCCGCAGTACAAACATCGGCGTGCGCCTCCGTGGCCCGCGAACGCCCGCAGCCGCAGCCCGTCGCGAACGCCCTGCGGCGGGCATCTGTCAGCACCAAAAAGCCCGTCAGGCGGCATGTTTCACCCGCGTGCCTAGGGATTTCACAATCGACGGGATGGCGCGCATTCGAGTCACCGAGCCATCACGGCAATACCGGCAGCTGGCACGACCCGTTGACAATACCGCCAGCGCCGACAGTGACACCGAACTCGTGGGTCGCCGACTACCGACAGACCGCTGCCTGACAATTGGCATCGCGTCTGCACGCGTTGTCCAGCATCCATGTCGTTCGAACTGAACCAGCGGAAGCACCTCGAGGATGAGCTCACGAAGATTGTGCGGCGGGAGCTCCGTGACACCGCCCGCGATCTCGTCAGCGCAGGGACTGAGTTCGATGAGGTGATTCACGAATCGCGCAAGAGCGTCAAGAAGGTGCGAGCGGCCGCCGCGCTCCTTGAACAAGCAGGCGCGAAGCTGCCACGTAAGGACCGGAAGCGAGTGAAGACGTCGGCGAGGGCGCTCTCCAGGCTCCGCGATAGCGCCGCCATCATCGAGAGCTTTGATCGCGTTCGTCGGCACTATCCGAAGCAGTTGCCTGAACATACCTACGGAATCCTGCGTCGTGCGTTGGTCGGCGCCCGAAACCGGCAGGAAGCACAAGCGAGACACGACGACGTCATCAGCGAAGCGGCCGAGCGACTTGCAAAGACACGCAAGTCGGCAAAAGCCTGGGCGTCGCCGTCGATCGGGGTATCCGACATGGTGGGAATCATCACCGACTCGTATCGCCGGAGTCGTAAGGCGATGAAGCGCTCGCGTACAACCGGCCAGTCGGCAACGCTGCATCGCTGGCGGAAAGAGGTGAAGACGCTCTGGTATCAGCTGCGCCTGGCCAAGCCTCTCCTCACCGGTGTTGGCCCCTTGATTGCCAGCCTGAAACGGCTCGAGACAGATCTGGGTGATGACCACAACCTGGTCGTCCTGGGGGCGACGTTGAGAGGGTGCGGCGAGCTCCGACCGATGCGCGCGGAATTGCGGAAGATCGAACATCTTGCCGCACGGATGCGTCGGCCGCTGCGGCGGCGCGCGTTCATGATTGGCCGGCGAGTGCATTCTCGTCAGCCACAAGCATTCGCCCGCTGGATTCGTGAGTCGTCGAGAAAGCCGGGGGCCCGTCGGAGAGCCGCTGCGTGAGGATTACTGTCCCCGGTCTCCATAGGCTCGAGACCTTCGCCGAGGAAAAGTGTTCCCGTTGTCGTGGAGTCGCCTCGGGGAGCCGGCGTGAAGTTGAAGGATTTCCCGCTGACCCAGGAATTTGTCGCCATGATGCTCGAGGCATCCCGTCCGACCGTGACCGTCGTTGCCGGGACGCTGCAGAAGGCCGGTCTGATCACCTATCACAGGGGCAGGGTCAACGTCGTGGACCGCGAGAAACTCGAATCGGCATCGTGCGAGTGCCATCGTGTCGCGACGGATTTGCTCAACCGCGTAACAGACCGAACGAAGTCACGCTGAGCTCCGCGCGCGGCCGTCCGTGCACGTGTCGAAGACGAGATCGTAGGCACACGTGATTGACCGCCGCTGGCCTCCTGCAGCCGCGCAGGCCGTACGTGCCGTCGGTGCCCATCCAATGCTTGGCGCGGCTTGCGCATCACAAGTCATCTTCAATCGAGCTGAGCCTTAGAAATGCCATCGGAGTGGCTCATGCTCTATCGCTGCTTGCCGTCTTCGATTAGCGCATTGAATGGGCACGCGCGTTCTCACTCTAGCCCGCGGGGAGACCGCGGTCCGACTGCCGAGCACCGGTTGAATCGCCGACGGTTGTGATCGACGAAGGCAGCGCCGCGCACGTCCAGCAATTGTCCAACGGTGAAGGAAGGTCCGCCGCGCGGATGAGGCTGTTTTGATGCACGCGACCAGGTCATTTCGGCTGCAGATAAGCCGGCTATTGGGCGTTGCTGACGTTCTGGCGGGCCCATGCCTTGCATTACTTGCAGATGATTTCTTGAGCAGCCCATGAGGTGCCAAGGATGAGGCGAGGTCTGCAGCACGCGCTGACGCGGGACACCGTCCGGCGGCCGGACATCGACGATTGCGAAGCGAACACTATCGCGACTCGCCGTTGGTTCGGGGGATTCCGCGGGCACACGCGGTCGGCGAACTCGCCGAGATTAGACCAGGAACATGGGACCTGAACACAACGCTGGAGGCCCGGCGCGGCCTTGACCGGCGCCTCGCGGCAGCAAGGAGAGTCATGGCAGACCAGGGGATCAGCAATCGGCAGTCGTCTGAAGAGGAAGCGCGTAATCGGCGCGGGCACCCGCCACAGGATCTCGGCTCGCCGCCTCCCGAAGATGCAGCGGGCCGGGTCGGAGAGGGACAGCCCGACCCGGACGGTAGCCAGACATCGCACAAGGCGGGAAGCCGGTCGGTGGCACAGAAAGAGGCAGCGAGCAAATATCCGGACCGCTCCACGCCGCCGTCGCGGAAAGTCGCCGGCGCATTTGGTCGCGAGCCGAAGCCGGTATCGGATGATGAAGGCGGCAGCTAGCCGGCTTCGCGATGGAGGCATCGCGCGATCGCGTGATGCGCAACATCCCGGCCGGCCCGCAGTGGTCGACGCGGACGTGATCGCGCTGGTGCAGCCCGCGTATTGACGAACTCGTGAGCGCCAGCGCGGACGAACGCCACAAGGAGCCGCAAGGTGGAGCACCCAAACATCTCGATCGTCAAGCAGATTGGCAGCGCCATACAGGCGGGCGATATACGCAAGGCTCGCAACGTGCTGGGCGAGAACGTCGTTTGGCACTACTTCAACCCGCGTCTGCCTGAACTGGCGGGCGACCACGTCGGTCTCGACGCGGTTACTGCGTTGTTCGAGAAGGTCGGCCAGCGCACCCACGGAACGTTCCGGGTGGAACCTGTGTCCGCGAACCCTGCTGGCGATGAGCTCATCGTGACGCACGCACGATTGCATTTGACGCTCGACGCACGGCAGGTCCAGACCGATGCCGTCGTCGTCTGGCGTCTGCAGAACGAGCGCGCGGTGGAGGTCTGGGACATCCCAGCCGTGCACGCCGTGCCTGCTCACGCTGCCGCCGCGTCTCGCGCCAGCACTTCATGAATCAGGGGAGGGCGCTGGCCTCACAGCATGAGAGGCGCCACAGCGGTCGTGAATGGTTGTTGAGGAGCGTTTCAAGATGAGCAGAACCGTCTTGAGTGTATTGCGTCTGTCGTCTGTGATGTTCACCGCGATAGCGATGAGCGCGGCCGGCGCCCACGTGATGGAGCTCCCCACCAAGATGCAGTACGAGCCGCCGCTCTATGTCCGGCTGCACCGCACGCTCTATCCGAACTTTGGCAGAATCGCCGGCCCCTCAGAGGCTCTCGCCATGCTCACCACCAGCGTGTTGGCATGGTGGACCCGCAAGCGATGGCCCGCGGCCTTTCCATGGACAGCCGCCGCCGCGGGCAGCCTCGCCGCCGCGCATGGCGTCTACTGGGGCGTCGTCCAGCCCGTAAACCTGGAGATGGTGCAATGGCCACTCGACGCGATCCCGGATGACTGGGCGGGTTGGCGCGACCGCTGGGAGTACGGTCACGCCGTGCGCGCTGGCCTCGTCAGCGTCGCGCTTGGTGCAGTGACATGGTCGTTGATCGTCGACACCGGCGACAGCGGGCTATCGCGTAATGCCGCTCGATGAGGGACGAATCGCCGCTCGTGTGAGGAGTGTCTGTGCCCGATCCGCATACGCAGACGAGAGCGCCGGCCGAAAAAACGGCGTCGAAGTGGCCACCCATCGCTGATCAGGCCTGTGGCCATGTCCAGTTGCTGATCTCCGGCGGATCCTCGAAGTGTGCTCGTGCGTAGGCGCCGGCCTTCTCGATGGCCTGACGGCATTCGGCGACGAGCGCGGGCGCGCGGTTCCCGAGACGATCGACGCGACGTAGCGCCTCCATCGCCAGGTGGTAGCGGCTCATCTCGTTCAACACCACCATGTCGAACGGCGTGGTGGTGGTCCCTTGCTCGTTGAAACCACGCACGTGGAAGCGCTCGGCGTGTGGCCGTCCGTGGACGATTTCGTGGACCGCGCGCTGGTAGCCATGGAAGGCGAAAACCACGGGCCGGTCGTGCGTGAACAGCTCGACGAAGCGGCTTTCCACCATTCCATGCGGATGAACCTCTGGCACGAACAGCGTCATCAGGTCGACAACGTTCACGACGCGGACCCGCAGGTCGGGCACCCGCGCGCGCAGCCAGGCCGCCGCGGCGACGGTTTCCAATGTGGCCACGTCGCCGGCGGCGGCGAGCACGACATCCGGATCGCGCTCCTCATCGGTGCCGGCCCAGGCCCAAATCGAGGCGCCGTGGCTGGAGTGATCGATCGCGCGGTCGATGTCGAGCCACTGTAACTGTGGCTGCTTATCGATGACGATCAGGTTCACGTAGTTGCGGCTGCGTAGGCAGTGATCGGCGACCGACAACAGCGAGTTCGCGTCCGGCGGCAGATAGATGCGCGTGACCAGCCCACGCTTGGACAACATGACGTCGATCAGCCCTGGCCCCTGGTGACTGAATCCGTTGTGATCGTTGCGCCAGCACGTCGACGTCAGCAGGATATTGAGTGAGGCGATCGGTATGCGCCACGAGAGCTTGGCGGCTTCGGTCAGCCACTTCGCGTGCTGGACGGTCATCGAGGCCGAGATCATGGCAAACGCCTCGTAGGTGACGTACATGCCGTGACGACCGGTCAACAGATAGCCCTCGAGCCAGCCCTCGCAGAGATGTTCGCTCAGCACCTCCATCACGCGTCCCTCGGGGTGGACGTGGTCGTCGATCGAGAGTGTGGGGCCGACGAAGCAACGATTCTCGACTTCGAAGACCGCGTTCAATCGGTTCGACGTCATTTCATCCGGACACGTGAGCCGGAAGTTGGCATTGGTGGTGTTGCGCGTGAACACGTCACGCAGGAACATACCGAGACGGCCTGTTGATTCGTGTCGCTCGGTCGCCGGTGTCGGCACCGCGATCGCGTACTGCTTGAAGTCCGGCAGATCGAGGTCGACCAAGAGCTTTCCGCCGTTGGCGTGCGGATTGGCGCTCATCCGGCGTTCGCCAGTGGGTGCGAGCCCGGCCAAGTCACTGGCGAGCGCGCCCGACGGGTCGAACACGTCGCCCGGCGCATAGCTGCGCAGCCACGTCTCCAGGAGCGCCAGATGGTCGAGGTTGGTTCGGACATCCGACAGCGGCACTTGATGCGAGCGAAAGGTTCCGGTGACGGGACGGCCGTCTACTTCCGCGGGTCCCGTCCATCCCTTTGGCGAGCGAAGGACGATCGCCGGCCATCGGGCCCGTCCCAACGCGCCGCCGGCGCGCGCGGTGGTCTGAATGGCGCGAATGGCGTCGTAGCTCGCGTCTAGTGCCGCGGCGAACGCCTGATGCATCATCGGCGGCTCATCGCCAGAAACGAACGTCACCTCATATCCCGAGCCCTCGAGCACGGCGCGAATGTCGTCGTCCGAAAGCCGGCCGAAGAATGTCGGGCCGGCGATCTTGTAGCCGTTCAGGTGCAGGATGGGCAGCACGGCCCCATCTCGTCGAGGATTGAGATAGGCGACGCTCTTCCACGACCCCGACAACGGTCCGGTCTCCGCTTCACCATCGCCGACGACGGCGGCTGCGATCAGATCCGGGTTGTCGAACGCCGCGCCGAACGCGTGCGCGAGAACGTATCCGAGCTCGCCGCCCTCGTGAATCGACCCGGGCGTTGGACAGCTCACATGGCTCGGCACGCCACCCGGTGTCGAAAACTGACGAAACAACCGCCGCATTCCCTCGGCGTCGCGGGCGATATCAGGGTACACCTCCTCGTAGGTGGCCTCGAGATACGCATTCGCTACGACTGCCGGGCCGCCATGACCCGGACCCGCGAGAAAGATGACGTTGGCGTCGCGCTCCTTGATGAGACGGTTCAAATGCACGTAGATGAAATTCAGGCCGGGCGAGGTGCCCCAATGCCCCAATAGGCGCGGCTTGATGTGTGCCGGCCGCAGCGGCTCGCGCAGCAGGGGATTCTCTTGTAAGTAGATCTGACCGATGGTCAGGTAATTCGCGGCCTGCCAGTATCGCTGCATCCGGTCCAGCATCTCGGCGGACAACGGACCCTGCACGACCCTGTCGACGCCCCGGGTCTCCCTCGGCGCCGTTGACGATTCGATCGCGCTGGATGTCTTGACATCAAACTGAAACATGACGGGCTCCGTGTTCTTCCAAGAGCGCTCGAACCTGTTTGGCGATGACCAGTTCTTCATCCGTCGGCATGACACGCACGATTGCGCGGCTGCGGTCGTGGGAGATGATCGCCTCGTCGCGTTCGTTGCGCGCCGCATCGAGTGAAATACCGAGGTCGTCGAGATCGCGGCAGATGCGCTCGCGAACCGCAGCCGCGTGCTCGCCGATACCTCCCGTGAACACCACGATGTCCACGCCGCCGAGCGCGGCGATCATGGCGCCGAGGGATTTCCGCGCGGTGTAGCAGAACAACGCGACGGCTTCGGCTGCAGCCGGAAGCGCGGACTCGCGATCGAGAAGCACGCGCATGTCTCCCGTGAGCTCGGAGACCCCGAGCAGACCCGCTTTTCGATTCACCAGCTCGCGAAGCGCATCGGTGCTCATTCCCCGCTCGCTGAGGAACAGCAGCACGGACGGATCCAGGTCACCCGATCGGGTGCTCATGACGAGCCCGCCGGTGGGGGAAAAGCCCATGGTCGTGTCGACGCTTGCGCCGTCCCGAATGGCAGTCAGACTTGCGCCCCCGCCCAAGTGCGCGACGATGACCCGGCCCCGCGCCGCGGTCGGGTCGATCGCAGCCAGGCGTTCGAGCACGTGCTCGCATGACAACCCGTGAAATCCGAGCCGAATCACTTCGTCGCCAATCACGCGGCGGGACAGTGCGTACCTTCGCGCCACCTCTGGCATCGTTCGATGGAACGCCGTGTCGAAACAGGCCACCTGAGGGACATCGGGGCTGTTGGCGCGAAGCTGCGCAATCAGGGCAAGGGCCTGAGGGCCGTGGTCCGGGTCCTGTGGCGCGCTGACGCGCAGCTCGTCCACGAGCTCCGGCGTGATTAGCGCCGGTCGGTTGTGGCGAACGCTGCCGCGCACGACCCGATGGCCGATGGCATCGACCTTTCGCAACGCGGGAACGGCGTCAGCGGCACGCTCGAACGCGGCGACGTGATCATGCACATCGTGCGGCTCGTCGCGTTCGACGTGACCGTCCGATCGCCGAACCGTCATCCGACCGTCTCCGTCGCCAATGCGCTCGACCCGAACAGTGGTCTCGAGCTCGACCTCGGTTGGTCGAATCGCAAAGAGCGCCAGCTTGAGGCTGGAGGATCCGGCGTTGACGGCGAGCACAGTGCGCATTGAATCCCTCTATCCACCAATGGGAAAGGCGGAAGCAACCGGCATGCCTCGTTCCCACACGGCTGCAGGCTTCGACCCACGACTTGTCCATCGTGGGCACGATCAACCTCAGCGGCACTTGGACTCATCATTGCACTTGCTTGCCGAGTGCCGAGCTGGCCATTTGCGCGCTCCGCGGCAGCGTAATTTCAGCGACCGCTGACCGCATGGTCGGGTGCAGGGAACTGCCCGCGGCCCGGCATGATGAACGCGCCACGCCGTCTACGAAATCTTTCGACGTCAGCGGTGATGTCGATCGAAGTCGGCTGAAGCATCGGAGCGCGAGCCCGCTCGTCAAATGACCTGGGATTCGGGGGTTGCCATCCGACACGGCACGCATTGATCCGATGCGTCCGCGAGTCCATTGGAACTCGAGAGACTCCACGCTTCGCGAGCGATGCATCTCGGGCCGATAGGGAATCATCTGCACAGCGGTTCAGGTCCTGACGCTTGCATGCTTCCGCATTCCCCTGAGACAGCCGTATTGGATGGCTACAGAGGAACAGCCGGAGGTGCCATGAGTATCGAGCGTGGGAAGTTGACAGCTTGCGCGGTTGCCGGGCTGATGAGCCTGGCAGCGGTCGAGGTCGTTCGGACCCAACCGGCCGCAGGTGTGAACGAGCAAGTTGAGGTCGGCGAGGGGCCGCTGGCCCGAGCGGTGCGCCAGTCGACAGCGCCGTTGCAAGATGCCCAAGCGGCAGTGTCTGCCGGGTATGCCCTTTCAGGTGGCTGCGTCAGTGGCCCGGAAGAGGGGGCGATGGGCGTGCATTACGTGAACGCCTCGCTGGTCGGCGACGGTCTCCTGGACGCCGCGCGGCCGGAAGCACTCGTCTACGAGCCACGGAATGGACGGCTCCAGCTAGTGGCCGTGGAATACATCGTGCTCGCGGAGCAGTGGGACGCGGCCAACGAACATCCTCCTGTCCTGCACGGCCAGCATTTTCACTACGTGTCCGCCCCTAATCGGAGCGGCCTCCCTGCCTACTACGAGTTGCACGTCTGGGCGTGGAAGCGCAACCCTCATGGCACGTTCGCGGACTGGAACCCACGAGTGAGCTGCGACGCGTACATCCCTCAATAGCGGACAACTAGGCACGGAATAGGGGACGCACCAAACGGAATGTTTGGCGTCCCCTGCCTCAAAGTCAACAGCATGGATTTCGATCTCGCGACCGCATGCGACCCGGGGTCGGTTGAGATTGCCTCCAGTAGTCGAAAATCTTAGGAAAAACGGGGGCTGTGGCTCCGCACGGGCCCCGGTTGGCCTCGGGAAGCGCCGCGACTCGCTTCGCGCCTCGCGAGCGGTTCCGAATCTTTGTCCGGCGCGCCATCCCATCGCGGGTCCATTCCCGAGACACATTGCACGGATCTCGCTGCCGCCGGGCTGGCTGTGGTAATTCTTGGTGCATGATTGCCCCCCCACTCGTCCGACTGTTGATCCTCACCGTCGCCATTGGGCTCTGCGTGGCGGCGATGCAACAGAGACCATCCGCACAATCGAGATCGAACGCGCAAGCAGGCCAGAAGCCCGGCGAGAAGCCCGCCGACCCTGCCAAGCCGCCAGCCCCGAAGGTCCAGTTCGCCAAATCGCCCGACGGGACGCGCATTGCCTACGAAGTCACCGGCTCCGGGCCGGCGTTGATGCTCGTGCACGGCGGCGGGCAGACGCGCAGGACCTGGAGCGAGCGCGGCTACGTCGAACGCCTCAGCGGACGCTACACCGTCATCGCCCTCGATCGGCGCGGCAACGGTGACAGCGACAAGCCGGCACGGCCCGACGCCTACGCGCTCGACCGCGTGCTCGAAGACTTCATTGCGGTCGCCGACGCCGCCGGCGCCAAGCGATTTCATCTGTGGGGCTTCGGCCACGGTGCCAGCGTCGGCCGCTATCTGGCCGCCCGATCGGATCGCGTGATCTCCAGCGTGCTCGTCGGCGCCCCCATGGGGCCCACGGTCACCGGTATCGTCAAGACCGCCATCGAGGGGATGCGCGCGAAGTGGCAGCCGATGCTGGAGGCGCAAAAGGCCGGCACGGTCGATCTCAAGACGCTCTCGGCCGGAGACAAAGCGGCGTGGGATGGTGGCATTGCCGTCTCGGCGATCTCGCTGGGCGCGCTGCTCGACTACCCGCCGCTCGAGCCCGCGGAGATCACAGTACCAACGCTCTGGGCGGTGGGAGCCGTGGACGAGACCGCGATGGCCAACGTCAAGGAGTACGAAGGTAAGCTGTCGGGCACGAAGGTGACATTGTCGAAGATCAGCGGGGCCACGTACTCCGACAGCTTCGCGAAGATCGGACCGGTGTTGGCGGTGGTCGAGCCGTTTCTCGCGGGCAAGTCCTGACGCCACAGTCGCATGGCGCGCACGCGATACCTTTCCGAGCTCCGCCAGGATGTTGGCTACGCGGCGCGCGTGCTGCGCCGCACGCCCGGCTTTGCCGCCGTCGCAGTGCTGACGCTGGCACTCGGTATCGGCGGCAGCACCGCGATGTTCACGCTGGTCGACTCGGTGTTGTTGCGCCCGCTGCGCTTCGCCGAGCCGGATCGCCTCACGATGCTGTGGGCACGGATGTCCCCGACGCGCTGTTGCGCCCGGCTGTCCGAGTCGTACGTGCACGACTGGCGGCTGGAGAGTACCGCGTTCGACGACATCGCGGCGTGGTCGGACGCGATCGTCAACCTCACCGGCGACGGCCCTGCCCTCGAAGTGCGCGCTGATCGGGTCACGACAAACTTCTTCACCGTGCTCGGGATCGCTCCGGTGGAGGGCCGGACGTTCACGGTCGACACGCAGCTTCGCGACGTGCCGCCGGAGGTCGTCTTGAGCTACGGCTTCTGGCAGCGGAAGTACGGCGGCCGGCCAGACGTGATTGGTCGTTCGATCATCCTGGATGGAGAACCGCGCACCATCGTCGGCGTGATGCCGGCGCACTTTGCGATCCGGACGGTGGAGCTGGCCGAGTCACGCGCCGAGGTCTGGATACCGACGGCGCTGGTGGCCGGCGATCGCACCGGCATGGGCGGCACGCATTTCGCCGTGGGCCGCCTCGCTCCCGGCGTCACCATCGAGCAGGCGCACGCTCAATTGATGGTCATCGCGGGGCGCATCGAGCAGGCACATCCCTCCCACAGCAGCAACTGGGACGTCGGCGTCGTCAGCCTGATCGACGCCACCGTGAAAGACGTCCGACTCGTCTTGTTGCTGCTCTTCGGCGCCGTGAGCTTGCTCCTGTTGATGACGTGCGCCAACGTCGCGACCCTCGTGCTCAATCGGGCGGCAACGCGGCAGACCGAGCTCGCCATTCGCCTGTCGCTTGGTGCCACCGGTCAACGCCTGGCGCGTCAACTGTTCGTGGAGAGCCTCGTGCTTGCCGCGGTGGGTGGCGTGCTCGGCGTGCTTTTCGCCGAGTGGTCGACCGGCTTGCTGGTGTCCGTGATCCCAGCGGGCCTTCAGCTTCCGCGCACGCGCGAGATCGGCATCGACCTGCGCGTGCTCGCGTTCGCATGCCTCGTGACAGTGCTGACCGCCGTTGTCTTTGGCCTCGTGCCGCTGCTGACGCGCGCGCGATGTGCGCTGGATGTCGCGCTTCGACAGTCCGCACGCGGCGCCTCGTCGGGCCCGCGGCGCAGCCTGCTCAACGGTACGCTCACGATGATCGAGGTTGCCCTCGCCGTGGTCCTGCTGTCGGGTGCCGCGCTGCTGGGTCGCAGCTTCTGGGCGCTCACGCGCGTCGATCCTGGATTCAATGCGCAGCAGGTCTTGACGATGCGGACCACGCTGCCCGCGTCGACCTACGACAACGACGAGGGGATGCGCGGCTTCGCTCGTCAGCTTCTCGAGCGGATCGGGCAGCTTCGCGACGTGCAGGCGGCCGGCACCGTCAACTACTTGCCGATGTCGAACTACGGCGCGGCCGCGCTCTTCGAGATCGAAGGTCGGCCGCTTGCCTCGCCAGGCGCGCGACCAGCGTCCTGGGTCAGCGTCGTGGGAGGTCGGTACTTCGAGGCGATGGGCATCCCGCTGCTGCGAGGGCGCTTGCCCAGCGACCTCGATTCGGAACGAACGGGCCCCGTGTTCGTGATTGACGAGGCGCTTGCGCGACAGGAGTGGGGGACGGACGATCCGGTCGGTGCGCGCCTTACGTGGCGCCAGGAGGACGAGACCATCACCGGCGAGATCGTCGGCATCGTGGGGAACGTTCGCTGGGGCGGCATGGCCGCGAATCCCAACGGAACGACCTACTTCTGGTTTCCACAAGGTCCAACGCGCGAGCTGACGGTCGTCGTCCGCACGGGGGGCGATCCTGCTGCCACGGCGACGCAGATCGCGGCGCAGGTTCCGGCCATCGATCCGAACCAGCCCGTCGGAGAGATCAGGCCGATGCGTGACCTGGTCGCCGACGATCTGGCGCAGCCACGATTCACGATGGTGTTGCTGCTCGGCTTTGCCGCAACCGCGCTGCTGCTCGCGGCGCTCGGCCTTTACGGCGTCATCGCCTCCGGCGTCACCGCGCGCACGCGCGAGATCGGTGTGCGCGTCGCACTGGGGGCACAGCGCGCGGACGTGTTACGCCTGGTCATGCATCGAGCCCTGTGGCTGACTGGCGCCGGCCTGGTGATCGGCATGGCGATCGCCCTGGCGCTCGGCAATGTCGTCGCGAGCCTGCTCTACGGTGTGACGCCGACGGATCCGACGACGCTGGTGGGGGTGGCGTGCGTCCTCATCAGTGTGGCCATGCTGGCGACCTATCTTCCCGCCCGACGGGCCACGCGAGTGGACCCGATGGTCGCACTCAAAAACGATTGAGGCGATTCGCTGGATAATTGCGCAGATTGGATTGGCCGCAGATTGGTCGCCGATTTTCTCCTCTCTTTAATTTCACGACCGGAAAGGATGCTTTGTTGAAACGTGTTTGTGTGTTCTGCGGCTCGAGCCCGGGCCGCGATCCGATCTTCGTCGACGCCGCCGAGCAGCTGGGTCGTGCCATCGCGCGACGCGGTCTCGAGCTCGTCTACGGCGGCGCGCACGTGGGCTTGATGGGACGCGTCGCCGATGCCGCGCTGGCGGAGGGCGGGCACGTGATTGGTGTCATCCCGCGCTCCCTGGTGGAGCGCGAGATTGCCCACACAGGGCTCTCCGAGTTACGCATTGTGTCGTCGATGCACGAGCGCAAAGCGCTGATGGAGCAGCTGTCGGACGCCTTCGTGGCGCTGCCGGGCGGAACCGGTACGTTCGAGGAGATGTGCGAGATCCTCACCTGGGGACAGCTCGGGCTGCACGCCAAGCCGTGCGCGTTGATGAACGTCGCCGGCTATTACGGGCCGTTCTTGCAGCTGCTGGACAACGCCGTGGAGATGGGCTTTCTGAGACCGGTCTATCGCGCGATGGTGCTGGTCGAAGAAGAGGCCGACGCCGTGCTGACGCGCGTCGCGACCTACCAGCCGCCAGCCGTCGAGAAGTGGCTGACGCGCGAGACGACCTGACGATTCTGGCGAGTGCCTTGCTAGAGAAGCTCGTGGTAGGGCTGGTCTGGCTGGTCAGTCGGGTGGGAGCCCACCTGGCTCACAAGGCTCAACCGTCCGACTTGCCGCGAACACGAGGTGCGACATGCCTGAGAAGAGAACGGTCGAGAAGGCTCGCAAAGCGAAGCGCGAGGGTAAAGCGCCGACCACGCAGGCCGGCGAATTCGTGCGCGAAGAGATCGAGCACGTCCGTGAAGGCAAACACGGGGCACGATCGGCCAAGCAGGTGATTGCCATTGGCCTGTCGAAGGCCCGCCGCGCCGGCGTGAAGCTTCCGCCGCCGCGGAAGGGCGAGGCGTCCGCACGCACGCGCAAGAGTGCCGCTCGCGACTATCGCAAAGGGCAACGCGCGCGTGGACGGAAGACGTCGGCGAAGCGTTCACGTGCGATGACGCGAGCGCTGAAGCAGGAACCGAGACGTACGGCTTCGAAGGGGGCGCTGTCGAAGCAGGCGAAGTCCGCCGCTCGTCGTCGCCGACAGCAGACGGCTAGCTGACGCTAATCAGGACGGGATTGGATTCGGCGAACCCGGGCGTGGCGGCGATGGTGATCCAGTAGCTGCCGGGTGGCACATCGGGGATGGTGATCGAATGCAGGCCGCCCAACGGGACCGTGGCGACCACGGGCCCGCCCTGGGAGAGGCGGGCCACGAGCGTGTACCCGGTCGCATCACTCGGGCTCCACCGCAACGCGACCGTCGACCCCATCACCGTCGGTGCGTACAGCGTCGGAGGCGCGGCCTCCCACTCCGCCTGCACTTGCACCTGCACTTCGTTGGAGACGGTCGTGCCGGTAGCCGCGGTGGCCGTGACGCGAATGTAGAGGGGGACGCCGACCGGCGCGTTCGCGACGATCGATCGCGCGTGACCCATCGGGAACGTTCCGAGATCGGTCCCTCCGGGTGAGGTGCCGGCCAGTAGCGTATAGGTGGCCTCCGGCCGGTCGCCTGGAGACCAGGACAGCGACACCGGGTTCGCCAGCGCGTTCTGCACGCTCAACGCCGGCGCGCTTGTCGTCGGCCCGCTCGGCACGTAGAACGACACTTCGTTCGACGTCGCGGCCCCCACTTCGTTGCTGGCGACAACGCGCATGTACGCCGTGACGCCCGGTGGCGCGGTCGTGGTCGTCGACCTCGCGGTGCCCACCGGATAGGAGCCGAGGTTGGTGCTGCCCGGCGTCGTGCCCGCATAGACGGTGTAGTGCGTGGCGCCGGTACCGGGAGACCACGAGAGCGCCACGCGATCGCCGCCGGCGGGACTGGCCTGGAGTGACGGCTTGCCAGGCGCCGGCGCCATCGCGCCCGTGCCCGATACGGCGAACGTCAGCACCGCCGATCGGGCGTACTCACCATCCGCCGAATCGCCCTTCACCGTCATGTAGTAGTGGCCGGGCTGAAGATTCAGCGTGACGCCGGTCGCGCTCGGCGCGACGGTGAACGTCTGCGCGATCGACGATTCCAGATAGCTCGGGCCAGACAGCAGCGTGATCCCGTACTGCGTCACCTGCGGACCACCGACGGGCGGGTCCCAGGCGATGGTTGTGCCCGCAGGCGACTCCTGGTGGACGCGCAGGTTCTGCACGCGCGCCGGCCAGTAGCTGGCGCCGCCGCCGTAGATCGCTTGCACGGCGTCGCCGTCGCCGGGCGATGGGAAGTCTGAGCTGCCCAGCGAGTAGGTGTACCACTCGAAGCCGGGCCTCGGGATCATCGTGCGCGTCAGCGGCCGCGCGGCGAAGGCGAAGTCGTGGTAGTGCATCACCGAGAGGAAGTCGTAGGCGCCGCGCGTCGCCGCGCCCGAGATGGTGTCGAACGCGCTCTGATACGACGGGTCGACCGCCGACGTGTCGATGGAGATGTAGGCGTCGCGATCCGGCCGTTGATGCTCGTGATGCAAGCCGAACACGTGCCCGAGCTCGTGGAGCACCTGCTTCTGCCCCCAGCAGTTGGCATCGAGGTTCATGCGTGCCGGCTCGCGGCCCGCGTACGAGCCGAGATTCGCGTAGCAGCCGCCGGTGTTGGCGGTCACCCGGAGATACGGCTGCTGGTTGGTCCGCGGCACGCACGAGACCGACGCGCGCTTCGACCAGATGGCGCAGGCCGCGAACACGGCGCTGCGGTTGGCCTGGGTGACCGTGGCCCCGAACTCGATCGGCACCAGGCCGCCGGGCCACGGCGTAAACGACGGCGCGGTCACGGAGGTTGGCCGGCTGAGATCCGCACCCTGGACCGCGGCCTGTGGCAGCAACATGTCGTCGACGCGAACGAACCCAGGCGGCGTCCCTTGCGCGTAGGCGACCTGGCCGGCAAGCGTCGCGACGACGAAGCCAACGGCGGAGACGTGAACCCGGAGGCTGTTGGCTCGAAATAGGGGGACCGAAGCCGGCATTCAGCCGACTAGAACAGCAACGCGGTTGCCACTGTGCTGCTGGAGGCGTGGCCCGCTCCAAGCCATCTGAGTTCTGATCTGGCAAGGATAATAGTCACTCGAAAATCAGACTTATTAACGCGTGCGCCAGGACGAAATGGCCGCGTTGTGATCCGCTATCTGATTGAATGGCAGGCGCTTCCGAGCCTTGGTCGAATCGCGGACACCACCAGAGCTGCCGAAGCGCAGACTGACAGACACGCGATCGTCCATTTTCATGAAGTCTGGTGCATGAGTGACTTCATCGGCCAAGACATGGACATGGGGGACATGAGTCTGGCCACTGCCTGACTAGCGAGGCTCCGCCCGGGCCGTCTACTCGCCAAGCGTGTCGTCTTCGAGGTGACGCTCCAGCTCCTGGACGATGTCCTGGAGCCTGGTCATCTGCTTTTTCAGCGCATCCAGCTCGCGACGCTGGACCTTGACCTTCTCGTCCAGTTGCGCCACGTGACTGCGAACCAGCGCGAGCTCTTCATTGACGTCCATGCGGAGTTACCTGTCGGGGCGGTTCGCGAACGGCCCCTACATCGAAGACAGCTGCTTGACGTACGCGATGAGGGCGTTGGTGGAGGCGTCGTGGGCCTTCGTGTCGGTGGGTTGGTCGAGCTCCGGGCGCACTCGATTCGCCAACTGCTTGCCGAGCTCGACGCCCCATTGATCGAACGAGTTCACGTTCCAGATCGCGCCCATCACGAACACCTTGTGCTCGTACATGGCGAGCAGCCTGCCGAGCGTTCGCGGATCCAGCTTCCGATACATCATCGTGGTCGATGGCCGGTTGCCGGGAAACACCTTGTGCGGCACCAGACGCTCCAGCGCGTCGCCGCTCAATCCCTGGGCCGTCAGCTCGGCGCGGACGTCGGCTTCGGTCTTGCCGATGGCGAGCGCCTCGGACTGGGCGATGCAGTTGGCGACGAGCAGCCGGTGGTGATCGCCCAGGGGCCGATGCGACTGCGCGGCGATCAGGAAGTCGCACGGCACCAGTCGCGTGCCCTGGTGAATCAACTGATAGAACGCATGCTGCCCGTTGGTGCCGGGCTCCCCCCACACGATGGGCCCGGTCGGCACGGTGACGGGCACGTTGTCCCGCGTGACCCGCTTGCCGTTGCTCTCCATGTCGAGCTGCTGCAGGAACGCGGGCAAGCGGCGAAGGAACTGATCGTAGGGCAGCACGGCGTGGGTCTCGCCATCGAGCAGGCTGGCGTACCACACGCCGAGCAGGCCGAGCGTCATCGGGATGTTGCGCTCGAGCGGCGCGGTCCTGAAGTGCTCGTCCATCTCGAACGCGCCCTCGAGGAGATCCTCGAATCGCGAATAGCCGATCGACAGCGCGATCGGCAGGCCGATGGACGACCACAGCGAGTAGCGGCCGCCCACCCAGTCCCAGAACACGAACATGTTCTCGGGCGCGATGCCGAAGCCGGCCACCTCGCGCGTGTTCGTCGAGATCGCGACGAAGTGCCGGGCGACCGCGCGCTCGTCACCCGCTCGGTCCAGGAACCACGCCCGCGCCGATCGCGCGTTGGTCATGGTCTCCTGCGTGGTGAAGGTCTTGGACGCCACGGTGAAGAGCGTGGTCTCGGGATCCAGGCGGCGGATGGTCTCGAGCAGATGCGCGCCGTCGACGTTCGAGACGAAGTGCAGCGCCGGCCCTTCGGATCCGTACGGCGCCAGCGCCTCCGTGACCATCGCCGGCCCGAGATCCGATCCGCCGATGCCGATGTTGACGACATCCGTGATCGTGCGGTTGGTGAACCCTTTCCAGGCGCCCGTGCGGACGGCGTCGCTGAAGACGCGCATGTGGGCCAGCGCGGCGCGCACATCGGGCATGACATCGTGGCCGTCGACCAGGATGGGGCGATCCGAACGGTTGCGCAGCGCGACATGCAGGACGGCCCGTCCCTCGGTCGTATTGATCTTCTCGCCGGCGAACATCTGATCGCGTAGCGCTTCGATCTGTCTGGCCCGCGCGAGGTCCGCGAGCAGAGCCATGGTGTCCGTCGTGATCAGATGCTTCGAGTAGTCGATGAGCAGGTCGTCGAGCGACAGCGAGAAGGTCCGGAAGCGTCCAGGATCCTGGCGGAAGAGATCGCGCAGATGTAACTGCCGTATGTCATCGCGATGCGCGTCCAGACGCCGCCAGGCTTCGAGCTGTCTCAAGTCGGACATGCACCCGAGTCTAACAGGGGCTTGGGGCTTGGGGCCTGGGGCTCGAGGCCTCAGGGGCTTGAGGCCTGAGACTTGGGACTTTGGGGCTCGAGACTTGGGGCTTGGGGCTCGAGCTCGAGGCTTGAGGCTCGAGCCGTGGGCTGTTACGATCGGTCTCATGTCGCTCCTCGATTCGTTGAAGCGCGTGACGACGGTCGTCGCTGACACCGGTGACATCGACGCCATTGGCAAGTACCGCCCCCAGGACGCGACGACCAATCCGTCGCTGCTCCTCAAGGCCGCCCAGCTGCCGCAGTACCGGCCGCTGGTTGATCAAGCCCTGCGAGACGCCGAGCGCGATGCCACCGATCCCCGCCTGCGGATCGAGGCCTTCATGGCTCGGCTGGCCGTGGCGTTCGGGCGCGAGATCCTCGACATCATCCCGGGCCGGGTGTCGACGGAAGTGGATGCACGGCTCAGCTTCGATACCGACGGGTCGATTCGCAAGGCGCGCCATCTGATTGCCCTCTACGAGCAGCATGGCATCGATCGCGCGCGCATCCTGATCAAGCTGGCCAGCACGTGGGAAGGCATCCGCGCCGCCGAGCTGTTGGAGCGCGACGGCATCCACTGCAATCTGACGCTGCTCTTCAGCTTCGCGCAGGCGGTTGCCTGCGCCGAGGCGCGCGTCACGTTGATCTCACCGTTCGTGGGCCGCATCTACGACTGGTATCGCAAGCAGCGCGGCTCGGAGATTCCTTCCGAGGAAGATCCAGGCGTCGCATCCGTGCGGCGCATCTACAACTACTACAAGCGCCACGGCTACGCGACACAGGTGATGGGCGCGAGCTTCCGCCGCGTCGAGCAGATCCTGCTGCTCGCGGGCTGCGATCTGCTGACGATTTCTCCCGAGCTGCTGGAGGAATTGGCGAAGACGCCGGGCGAGGTCACCGTCCACCTGTCTCCCGAGATCGCGAAGAAGGACGGCGAAGAGCGCATTACGCTGGACGAGAAGGGGTTCCGCTGGCTGCACAACACCGACGCCATGGCCGTCGAGAAGTTGAGCGAAGGGATCCGGAAGTTCGACGAGGATGCACGCAAGCTGGAGCAGTGGGCGCAGTCGGCCGTGGCCCTGGCGTGAAGATTCGCGTAATTATTCCGGTCCCGTATTGAATTCATGAGTCCGCCGTTACAATAGCCACGCGCTCGGTGCGCTGTGTTGGCCGTCGAGCGCCCCGGTCGGACGGCCTCGCTTTCCCGGCTCCTCCGATCCGGAAGGAGGAGTCGATGGACTCGCGCACCCTGGCCGCGGCGTGCTTGGCGGCCACGCTCTTGGCACCTGTCGTTGAAGCCGCACCGCAAGGCACCGCTCCCAACCAGCAGCCCTCACCACCAGAACAGAAGAGACCCGATCAAGAGCAGAAGAAACCAGAGCAGGAGAAGCCCGAAGAAACTCCGGTCTACGAAGAGCAAGTGGTCGTGACCGCGTCGCGGGTGGAGCAGGAGCTCGTCAACGCCCCGGCCACCGTCAGCGTGATTACCAGCGCCACGATCGAGAGCGCGCCCGCGACCAACTACGCTGAGCTGTTCCGCTCGGTGCCAGGCGTCAACATCGCGCAAACCTCGGCGCGCGACTTCAACATCACGCTGCGCGGCGCGACGTCGACCCTCGCCACCTCCCAGCTCGCGTTGATGGATGGGCGCAGCCTGTATCTGGACTTCTTCGGGTTCGTCGCCTACGACCTGCTGCCGCTGAACCCGAACGAGATCAAACAGATCGAGGTCATCCGCGGTCCCGCGTCAGCGGTCTGGGGCGCCAATGCGCTGAACGGCGTCATCAACTTCATCTCGAAGACGCCGCGTGAGCTCGACGGCAACAGCATGACGATGACGTTCGGCGGCTTCGATCGCGACGTGAACAACAGCGGTGAGGGCGCGGGGACGCTCTTCGGGATCAACGGCACCCACGCGCGAGCGGTCAACGATCGGTGGGCGTACAAGATCTCCGCCGGCGGCTACACCTCGGATGCGTTCGCGCGTCCCACCGGCACCATTCCGAATGCGCAGAACACGCCGTATCCAGCGTTTCAGAATCAGGGCACGACGCAGCCGAAGGTCGACACGCGCGTCGACTATGACGCGCCCGACAACGAGTACAAGCTGGTGTTCGCGGGCGGCTATTCGGGCACCGAGGGCATCATCCATACCGGTATCGGCCCGTTCGATATGGAGGGCAGCACTGGTCTCGGCTACGCGACCGTCCGCTACACGCGCGGCGCGCTGCGCCTGAACTTCTTCACCAACATCCTGAACGGCGACGCCCGCGGTCTCCTGGCGGTTGGCCTCGACGGCCAACCGATTCCGTTCTCCTTCAACACCCGGACCTACGACTTCGAGATTGGCCATTCGACCACCCTCGGCACGCGTCAAGTGCTGACCTACGGCGGCAACTTCCGCCACAACACCTTCGACCTGTCCATTGCGCCCCGCGGCGACAACCGTGCGGAAGGCGGTGCGTACGTCCAGGACGAGGTCTTCATCAACGACTACCTGCGGTGGAACATCGGCGCGCGCGTCGACAAGTTCGACGTGATCGACGATGCGGTGTTCTCGCCGCGGACCGCGCTCATCGTCAAGCCCAGGCCGGAGCATGCGATTCGCTTCTCGTACAACAAAGCGTTTCGCTCACCGTCGCTCGTCAACAACTTCCTCGACGTCACGATCATCAACCAGCTCAATCTCGGCCTGCTGAATCCGGCGCTGGCCGGCCGCATCTTCAACTTTCCCGTGGGCGCGGTGGGGAACGAGGATCTGGTCGAAGAGTCGGTGCAGGCGTTCGAGATCGGCTATACCGGTGTCCTGCGCAATCGCGCGACGCTGTCCGCGGCGGTGTACTGGACGAAGAACGAGGATGAGATCTTCTTCACCCAGACCGATCGCTACCGTGCGACCTCACCGCCGCCCGGCTGGCCGCTGCCCCCCGCCGTGCTGGAGGCCATTCCCGCGCCGGGACTGCCGTCGCAGTTCAGCTACCTGAATCTCGGCGAGGTGAAAAACAAAGGCTTCGAGCTGGGCATCGACGCGATGCTGCGTCCGGGCATCAACGGCTTCGCCAACTACTCGTATCAGGCGACGCCGGACCCGGATTTCGACATCGACGAGGTCAATATCCCGCCCAAGAATCGTTTCAACCTCGGCGCCAGCTACGATCGAGGGCGCTGGCTCGGCAACGCCTCGGTGAGCTTCGTCGACGAGGCGGAATGGCGAGACGTGTTGGACTCGCGCTTCCACGGCCCGACGGAAGCCTACACGCAGGTGAACGGCGCCTTCGGCGTCCGCTGGCTCGGCGATCGGCTGATCAGCACGATCAAGGTGATCAACCTGACGAACGAAGACATCCAGTCGCACGTCTTCGGCGACGTGATCAAGCGTCAGGTGATTGGAGAGTTGCGGTTCGCGTTCTGATTACGAGTTGGCCACGAAGAGCACGAAGAGACTCGCCACGAAGGCATTTGGCCACCAAGGCACCAAGACACCAAGGAATACTTGAAGAAAAATTCTTGGTGTCTTCGTGCCTTCGTGGCTAGCGTGATTCGTGTTCTTGGCGCCTTCGTGGCGAACTCATCGTTGGAGTTTCTCGAGGGCGCCCATGAGATCGGCGCGCGTGGGTGAGCGCATGCCGGCCCAGAGATCGCCGACCTTGTGCATGCGGTCGATGATCGTGGTCATCGTGAAGTCCTGAGGCGCAGGGGAGTCGTCGACCTCGTCCCAGGTGAGCGGAGTCGAGACGCCGCCAAACGCGCTGCCCCGCGCGCTGTAGGCGCACGCCAGCGTCTTGCCTTGAATGTTCTGCAGGTAGTCGACGTAGACCGTGCCGGGCTTGCGCCTGCCGACCATGCGCTCCACGGTCGCAACCTTCGGATGCTTCGACGCCACCATCGTGGCGACGATCTGGCAGAAGAGCATGCCAGCCTCGTAGGTCGTCTCCGGCGGCAGCGGAATGAAGATGTGCAGCCCTTCGGACCCTGACGTTTTCGGGTAGGCAGGCACCTCGAGCCGCTCCAGCTCGTCGCGGACCCAGCGCGCGACGTCCAAAATCTGCGCGAAGGTGGCGCCCGGCTGCGGATCGAGATCGATGGCGACCTGATCCGCGTGATCGAGATCCGACATCGTCGAAAACCACGGGTCCATCGAGATCGACGCGAGCTGCGCCATGTAGAGAAGCGTCTTCAAGGACCCGCCGATGAGGCGAGCCGGGACGTCGTCGTTCGGCAGCGTTTCGGTCCGCACGCCCGGCACGACGGGCTCAGGCGCGCGATGCTGGTAGAACGCCTGCGCGTCCACGCCGTTGGGCAGGCGCTTCATGACGAGTGGCCGATCGTCGACGACCGGCAGGATGAGCGGCGCTGCGCGGACGTAGTAGCGCAGAAGATCGCCCTTGGTGTACGGCGGCTTCGGCCAGAACACCTTGTGCAGGTTCGTTATCTCGAGCGTGTCCTCGTCAGGCAATCGGAGCTTGCCGTTCTTGCGCCGCTTCTCGAGATCGTCGAGCTGGGCGAGCAGGGCGTCAGCGATCGGTTGCCATTCCTTCAATGCCTTCGGAGCGCCGGTAGGGCGGGTCGGCCTGGCCGGGCGGGTCCCACCAGCCCTACCTGCCTTACCAGCCCCACGCGCCCGACCTGCCCCACCTGCCTGACCAGCCTTTCCGGCGCCGGACGCTGTCTTCTTCATCTCCCGAGTGACCTCGCTCGCAGGCTTGTCATCCCGTAATCCTAGATACACCGGATGCCGAAGGCGTCCCTCGTCGGTCCACTCGCCGAACTGCACTTGCGCGACCAGCTTGGGCTTCACCCAATGCGGCTTGCCCAGCGTTTTCGGCGGCGCGGCGAAGGGCGACTCATCGGTGCGCAGCGGCTCGATCAGTCTCCACAAGCGGTCCAACTCGTTGCCGGTGAAGCCCGTGCCGACGTCGCCCACGTACCGCAGCTTCTTCGACGTAACCCGACCCGCCTTCTCGTACACGCCGAGGATGAGCGAGCCGAATCGAGAGCGCGTCCCCTTCGGTTCGGTGTAGCCGCCGACGACGAATTCTCCTTCGTTCTTGATCTTCAGCTTGCGCCACTCCGCGCTGCGCTTGTTGTCGCGATAGGGCGACCGCGCGTGCTTGACGATGAGGCCTTCCCAGCCCTCGGCGATGGCGCGCTGCTGCAAGGCACGTCCGTCGCCGTGTGCGACTTCGCTCATCCTGATGTGTGTGGAACGTGACGGGATGCGCGTGAAGAGCGCCTCTAGGCGCTTTCGCCGCTCGACGACCGGCAGCTTGCGGAGATCCTGATCACGTTCGCGAATGAGATCGAACGCGATCAGCGCGGTCGGCTGCTCGTCGGGTCTCAGCATCGGCTTCGACGAGGTATAGGTCGGCGCCTTGACGTGAATGCGGCTCTGCAGCCGCTGAAACCCGGCTGGGTCGCCCTTCGCATCGAGCGCGACGATCTCGCCGTCCAGGACGACGGGTCCGTCGAGCGCTCGACCCCACTCCCGCAACGCATGCGCAATCTCCGGGAACTGCGTCGTCTTCTCGTTGCCGTTGCGCGACCAGAAGCGCACGCGCACGTCCGGAGCATCGGGCTCGACGAAGACGATGGCACGGATGCCGTCGTACTTCGGCTCGTAGATCAGATTGGGATCTTTGAGTGGCGCATCCGCGAGCGTCGCCAGCATCGGTCGGAGGGTAGCAGCGCTGAACACGAAATAGAGCCTACATCGCCTTGCACCCAACCCCTCAAGCCTCAAGCCTCAAGCCTCAAGCCCCAGGCCTTGAGTCTCGAGCCTCAGGCCTCGAGTCTCGAGTCTCGAGTCTCAGGCGAGCGAGAGCCAGAGGCTCCGGCCAGTGAGCTCAGCGTGTCTGAGGCCCGCCGCGCGATCGAGTCGGGCGACGAGGTCGGGCAGTACGACGGGCACGTGCCACTCGTCCGCCCGGCCACCGGCGGCTTCGAACGCACCGACCCATTCGGGCCACCAGGGAGTAACGCGTGTCGCAAGCGGCTCGACGATCAGCACGCGCATGCCGGCGCGAGCCGACGTCAGCAGCTGCCGAAGAAGGGCGCCGCGTGGCTCCGCGGCGAGCTCGTTGGCGACGAAGGCGGCGACGATGGCATCCGTGCCCCGCGGTACGCGAGCGCGGGTGATGTCCGCACGCCGTGCCTCTCCGTCGAGCGCAAACGCGCGATAGGTCAACGTGGCTTCGGCAAGCGTCCACGGATGGCGATCGAGGCCGACCACCCGCGACGTCCCCGCGCACGTCGTCGCCCAGCCGGTGCCGGCGGCCCCGGTGCCGCAGCCAAGATCCAGAATCTGGCGCGCGTCGCGCGCGCCGGCGAGCGCGTCGACGATGGCGCGGACCAGCAGCAGGTGCAGCGGCGCGTAGAACAAGGCGAACGCCGCGCGTTTACCGGGGCTGTCGAGCGCTCCTTTGTCGGCGAGCCGCTCGCGACGCTCCACGTAAGTGGACGAGAGCGCACGCAGCGCGCGGGACACGTCGCTGAACCGCATGTCCGCCAGATGGCGCGATTCCAGGACCGCGAGCCACTGTTCGAGCCCTTCTGGCCACGTCGCCTGCCGCTCGGACATTCTTCGTAAAGATGTCCCGCCCCGGGGAGCGGGGCAAGGAAATACTGGGGCATGATGCTTGCGATCCAGTTCAAACGGTTCGCCGGAGGGCGCAGAGGATGCCACACATCGGAACGAGGCTTCGACAACACTGGTTGCTGACGACCATTGCCGTCCTGTCCGTCCTGCTCGTCCTTGGCGGTCTCGTCCTGAACTACTTCGTCGACGACATCATTCGCGCGCGCCTCCGGCCGGCGACCATCAGGCTGCTCAGCGAGCGCTTCGGCAGCGATGTCGACATTCGCGAGATGAACGTGCGTGTGCTGCCGAAGCTCGCCGTGCACGTGACTGGGGTCTCGCTCCGTCATCGTGGCCGTACCGACATCCCGCCGCTCATCACCATCCAGTCGATGACCATGGAGACGAGCCTCTGGCGCTTGCGCCGGAGCCACATCGATCGCATTCACCTTGTTGGTCTGGAGATTGTGATCCCCCCGCAGCGTGGCGATGCCATGGGTAGGGGCGCGTCGAACGTGGAAGAACCCTCCGCACGCGGCATCGGCATCCCCGACGCGTTCGTCGAAGAGGTCCTCAGCGAGGACGCGAAGCTGACCATCATGCCGAAGCGCGAGGAGAAGCCGCCGCGTGAGTTCCTGCTGCATCGAATCAGGTTGGTCAACTTGGAGTTCTCCAAGCCGATGCCGTTCGAAGCCACGCTCACGAACCCCGTGCCCGCCGGCCTGATCGAAGCGGTTGGCACGCTGGGGCCGTGGCACGGCGACGAGCCCGGCCTCACGCCCGTGAATGGCACGTTCACCTTCGATGCTGATCTCGGCACCATCAAAGGTATCGGCGGCGCGCTGGACTCGGAAGGATCGTTCTCGGGTGTGCTGGAGCGCATTCAGACATCGGGGCGAACGTCGACACCGAATTTTCGCATCACCTCGCTCGAAGGTAGTGCCCTGCCGCTGGAGACCACCTTCAAGGCGATCGTCGACGGGACCAACGGCGACGTCGTCCTGGAGCGCGTCGAGGCCACGCTCGCGAAGTCGAAGTTCGTGACCAGCGGCGCGATCGTGGGCCGCAAGGGCGTGCGTGGACGGTTCATCCGGCTCGACATCCACGGCAACCCGGCGTATCTCGAAGACGTCCTGCGGCTGTCGATGAAGGGCGGAAAGCCGGCGATGGTGGGCCGCCTGACCATCGCCGCGCGCATGGATATCCCACCTGGCGAGCCCGACGTCATCGAGCGCATGACGCTCGACGGCCGCTTTCACATCGAGCGTTCGCGGTTCACCAGTGCCGCCGTGCAAGAGAAGATCGACGAGCTCGCGCGGCGTGGTTCCGGCCGGCCCGAAGACGAGAGCATCGACGATGTGATGTCGGACATGCGAGGGGAGTTCACGCTCGGGCGCGGCCGGCTCCGGCTGCGCAATCTGACCTTCGCGACCGTCGGCGCGAACATCGCGATGGCGGGGACGTATCACCTCAAGCAGGAGACGCTCGATTTCCAGGGCGAGGTGCGGTTGCGCGCGAACGCGTCGCAGACGATGACGGGCTTCAAGTCGCTGCTGCTGAGGCCGTTCGATCCGCTGCTGCGCAAGCGCGGCGCCGGCACTCGGTTGGCCATCAAAGTGACCGGCACCCGCGACAAGCCGCATTTCGGCCTGCAGCTCGGGAGAACCCTCAAAGGGCAGTGAGCCAGCGGGCGCCCTTCCTTCGGCGATCGATCGCCGCCTCTCCAACGATCTGGCTGCGGAAGCGCTATTCGACAGACTTTCGGCGTGGCGGGCCGCGACTAGGTTGTGGAGCGAGCCCAACAACCTGAGCAGTTTCAGCAGCTCAGGCGTGGCATTTCCCTTGCTCCAACGGCTGAGCCGGTCATCTGGTTAGCTACCGGCCTGTTTCTCAACCCCCGAGAAGAGGTCACCCGTGTTTCAGTGCCAGCGGGCATTATGCCCTCAGTTTGTCGCCATTACGCTCGGTCTCGTTCTTACGCACGCCCTCGCCGCGCAGGCCCAACCGGTCCTGCCGTCGAACTTCCAGGAAACGATCGCGTTCAGCGGACTGACCCAGCCAACGGCGGTCAAGTTCGCCCGGGATGGGCGCGTGTTCGTGGCCGAGAAGAGCGGCCTGGTGAAGGTCTTCAGCAGCCTGACGGACACGACGCCGGATGTATTCGTCGATCTGCGGACGCAGGTGCACAACTTCTGGGATCGCGGGCTGCTGGGACTGGAGCTTCACCCCTCCTTCCCCGATGTGCCGTACGTCTACGTTCTGTACGCGCTCGATCGCTTGCCGAAGTCGGCGTGGGTCGACCCCAATCCCAATGACGGCATCGTCGATCCGCCGATTCCGCAGTGGGGCACGGCGGGAGCCACGTCCGACGGCTGTCCGAATCCTCCCGGGGCGACGGGCAGTGGATGTCCGGTCACCGGTCGGTTGTCGCGCCTGACGGCCTTCGGCAACAGCGCCGGCCCCGAGCAGGCGCTCATCGAGGATTGGTGCCAGCAGTTCCCGAGCCACTCGATCGGCGCGCTCGCGTTCGGCGGCGATGGCGCGCTCTACGTGTCGGGTGGCGATGGCGCGAGCTTCAACTACGCGGACTACGGACAAGGCGGCGGCACCGGCGGCGTGCCCACCAACGTCTGCGGCGACCCCCCCGTTCCGGTCGGCACGACGCCATCGGCGACGACCTCTCAAGCAGGCGCTCTGCGCAGTCAGAGCCTGCGGCGGCCGAATCAACCAGCCGTGCTCGGGGGCACGATTCTCAGAGTCGATGCCGAGACCGGTGATGCGCTCGCCGACAACCCGGTGGCGCACAGCGCCGATGCGCGCGCTCGGCGGGTCGTGGCGTATGGACTGCGGAATCCGTTCCGCATGGTCGTGCGGCCGGGCACCTCGGAGATCTGGATTGGCGACGTGGGCTGGAGCACGTGGGAAGAGATCAACAGCGTGATCACCCCGACCGCCGGTGTGCGCAACTTCGGCTGGCCCTGCTACGAGGGCAACGCGCGACAGCCTGGCTATGACGCGCTGAACAATACGATCTGCGAGAACCTCTACAGCGGCGTGCTCGCCTCCGGCGTGGATCCGGTCGCGGCCGGCACCCTCGTCAATCCGTTCTACACCTATAACCACAACGCAGACGTCGTCTCGGGAGACGTGTGTCCCCCCAACACCACCGCAGCGGTGAGCTCCTCGATCGCCGGGCTCGCGTTCTACCGTGGCGGACCGTACCCCGGCTCCTACAACGGCGCGTTGTTCTTCGCGGACTACAGTCGCGACTGCATCTGGGCGGTGCGGACCGGCGCGGATGGCAGACCAGACGCCGCCAATCGGCTCATGTTCGTCGGGCGCGCCGCGAATCCGGTGGGGCTCGAGATCGGACCGAACGGCGATCTCTTCTACATCGACCTGGACGGCGGCGCCATTCGTCGGGTGGCGTACCTCGGCGCGAACAACGCCCCGGTGGCGAGGCTGACCGCGAATCAAACCAGTGGCAATCCACCGCTCACCGTCGCATTCAGCGCCGCGACGTCGAGCGATCTCGACGGCGATCCGCTGACCTACGCGTGGGACCTCGATGGCAACGGCCAGTTCAACGATGCGACCGGCGCGACGACGTCGCACACCTTCACGACCAACGGGGTTTACACGGTTCGTGTCCGCGTCACCGATGACGCCAACGCGAGCGACGACGAGTCGATCGAGATCCGTGTTGGCAACGCCGCTCCAGTGGCGACGATTGCCGGCCCGAGCGCGAACCTGACGTGGAAGGTCGGCGACACGATCAACTTCTCCGGCTCCGCGACCGACCCGCAGGACGGTGCCCTGACCGGCACGTCGCTGACATGGACGCTCGTCATCAATCACTGCCCGAACAACGACTGCCATCAGCACGTCGTCCAGAGCTGGAATGGGGCCAGCGGATCGTTCGTCGCGCCCGACCACGAGTATCCGTCGTCGCTGGAGCTGCGGCTGCAGGCGGTCGACAGCGGTGGCCTGTCGGACATCAAGAGCATCACCCTGCAGCCGCAGACGGTGACGCTGACCGTCGCCTCGTCGCCGACCGGCCTGACGGTCGGCTTCAACGCTCAGAGCACGGCGGCGCCGATTTCGCGCACCGTGATCGTCGGTTCGAGCAACTCGATCTCGGCGCCCTCGCCGCAGACCTCGGGAGCGACGACCTACACGTTCCAATCGTGGTCGGATGGAGGCACCGCCGCTCACAACGTCACGGCGCCGGCCACCAACACGACGTACACCGCGACGTTCTCCGGTGGCACCGGTGGCGGTGGCTTGCCCAGTGGCTGGGTCAATGCGGATATCGGCTCTCCGGCCGTGCCTGGCGCCGCGAGCTGGAACGGTACGGCGTTCACGATCAACGGCAGCGGCCAGGACATCTGGGGTGCAGCCGACGCCTTCAACTTCACCTATCAAACGCTGAACGGGGACGGTGAGATCCGGGCCCGCGTCGCGAGCCTCACCAACACGAACGTCTGGGCCAAGGCCGGCGTGATGATCCGGCAATCGACCGCGAACAACGCGCCACACGCGATGGTGGTCATTACGCCCGGCAACGGCGTGGCGTTCCAGTGGCGCGCCACCACAGGGGCCGAGAGTACGCACACCGCTGGACCAGCGGGGGCGGCGCCCATGTGGGTACGCCTCGTGCGCGCGGGGAGCACGTTCACAGCCTACTCCTCGCTGAATGGGACCACTTGGACGTTGGTCGGGTCCTCCACGATCGCGATGCCGGCCGGCGTCCTCATCGGCCTGCCGATTACGTCTCACGCCAACACCACGCGGGCGACGGCGGTCGTGGATTCGGTGGTCGTAACCGTGGGCGGTCCGCCACCGCCACCGCCGCCTCCGGCACTCTCGTCGCGCGACATCGGCAGTGTTGGCGTTGCCGGCAGTTCGACCGTGTCCGGGGCGACCGTCACGCTGAGGGGCAGCGGCGCCGACATCTGGAACGGCAGCGACGCGTTTCGCTTCAGCTATCAGCAGGTGAGCGGCAGCGCGTCCATCGTGGCGCGGGTGGACTCGCTGCAGAACACTGATGGATGGGCCAAGGCGGGCGTCATGATCCGCGAGAGCCTGGCGGCGAATGCGCGACACGTGATGATGGTGATCACGCCGGGCAACGGCGCGGCCTTCCAACGCCGAACGTCGACCGGCGGCACGAGCCTGCATACCGCCGGCCCATTGGTGACAGCGCCGTACTGGGTGAGGGTCGTGCGATCGGGGAACACGTTCACCGCATCCGTGTCCACCAACGGATCGACGTGGAGCACGGTCGGCAGTGTGAACATCAGCATGGCGAGCACGACCTACGCGGGCCTCGCCGTGACTTCGCACAACAACGCCGTCGCGGCCACCGCGACCTTCAGCCAGGTGACCATCGTGCCGTAATCCGTTCACGCTCGTCGTGCGGTGATCTCTAGTAGAGTGCCTCCCTCCGCGTGGTGCGGTGGGAGTACCAAAAAGAGGATCACCGCATGGCGGGCGAGAGAGCGATCGGTCACAGAACACAACCGGCAACAACACAGCGGTGGGCCATCACGCGCTGATGATTGCGACAACCGGGAACGACAACATCGCCGATGAACTACGGGCCTTGCGCAAGAGGTGGCGACGCTCGAGGCCGCGGTCGAGCGGCTGACCGACACCCACGCGGCTCGCCGGTGAGCCCTGGTCCCCCTGAAGGCGGACCCCACGGACCGAACGTCCGAGCCCTCCCTCTACGGCGCGAAAAAGACGTCGGCCTCGGCGTACGGGAACCCAAGCCGCCTGGCGAACCCTGGGTCCTGCGCGCCGGCGCCGACGTAGAGGCACCGTGTCGGGTCGAGGCGATGGCGGTGGATCAACACGAGGCCGAGTCCCGGCAGCGGCTTGCGACACCAGCAGCTCGGCGGACCCGCGGCATGCGGGCAGGACTCGATCTCCATGTCCAGGCCAAGCAGCTCGTTCATGCGCGCGAAGACGGCTTTGGCGCCGGCATGCGACTGCGTCCCCTCGGCGATGTCGGGCTGCCATGACAGCCCGAGGATGCGCCAACCAGCATCCCGATAGCGACGCAGGACCGCTGCGCGATCGGCAACGACCTCGACATCCTCTGGCGTCAAGGGAACCCGGCGCGCGGATCGACTCCGGACGAGGACGTCATCGCACCAGACGATCACCGCGCGGTTGATGAACGACGGATCGCGCCGGCGCTCGAAGGGTACCACCTCGACGCTGGAGAAGCCTTCGGGCATCTCCAAC
>DAINCF010000001.1:0-67711 GCA_036732565.1 Vicinamibacterales bacterium | reverse complement strand
CTCCTCGTCGGCGCCGGACTGCTGGCCCGTAGCTTCGCGGGCCTGCAGCGCGTCGACCCTGGCTTCGACGTGCAGAACCTGCTCGTGCTGCGCATCGCGCCCGATGTCACGAGGTACCGAGGCCAGCTCGTGACCGACTACTACGGTCGGATTCTCGACTCCATCCGCGGGTTGCCCGGCGTCGCGTCGGTCGCCGCGGTCACGGTGCTGCCGATGAGCACCATCGGCTCGAACTTCTATCGGCCGTATTGGTTGGAGGGCGCCCGTCCTGACGGGTACGATCTCGCAGAGGCGAACGTTCGAATGGCGACGCCGATGTACTTCGCCACGCTTGACCTCCCGCTCGTGTCAGGCCGCGAGTTCTCGGATCGAGATGAGTTGGGGGCGCCGCCCGTCATCATCGTCAACGAGAGCCTGGCTCGGAGCGCCTGGCCCGACCAGGATCCAGTCGGCCGCACCCTGATACTCGACTACCAAAACGGTCCGTCGCCGCGCCAGGTCGTCGGCGTCGTCCGCGATGCGCGGTACCGCGGCCCTCGCAGCGATCCGGAACCCGAGATCTTCATCCCGCACGCGCAGAACCCCTATCTGGTCATGAACGTTGTGGTGCGTACGACGATAGACCCGGGTGCGTTGGCGCAGACGGCACGCGCGCAGGCGTTGACGGTGGACCCCGATCAACCGGTTCACTCCGTCACGACGATGGAGCGGCTGTTGGATGACACCATGCAACAGGATCGATTCGCGATGCTGTTCGTGGCGTTGTTTGCTGCGGCCGGTCTGGTGACCGCCACGACGGGCGTGTACGCGCTGCTTGCGTATACGGTCGCTCAGCGGAGACGCGAAATCGCGGTCCGCATGGCTATCGGGGCGTCATCGTTCTCAGTGGCGTGGTTGGTCGTGATGGAGTCATTGATGCTCGCCCTGGTGGGCTGTGTCGTCGGCGCGCTCGGCGTGGCAGCGCTCAGTCGGCTGGCGCGATCGGTGCTCTTCGGCATCGCACCTCAGGATCCCCTCACGCTGGTGACGACCGCGGTAGTTCTCCTCACCGCGGTGCTAGCGGCGAGCTGGCTACCGGCGCGACGTGCCGCGAGAATCAATCCGGTGTCGGCGATGCGAATCTGACCGACCGCGGGTTGGCCCACCACGACCTACGACGGCGGGACGATATTCGCGTTCATGCGGAACACGTTCCGGGGATCGTATGTCTGCTTGAGATCCTGAAGCCGCTTGTAGCGCGCCGGGCCGTAGATCGCTGCGACGCGATCGCCTTCATCCTCGGGCAGGTAGTTCACGTAGGCGGATTCGAGCGAATGGGGTGCCAGTCGCCGATTGAGACCTTTCGCCCACGCAATTGTCCGGTCGGCGTCTGCAGGATCGGTCCATCGTCCGATGATGGCAAGGTTGTAGTCGCCGCCCCGTAGCGGGAAGGCCGTGTCGCTTTCCGGTACTCGGCGAACCGCGCCGCCCAACTGCTCGAGCACCAGCGCGCACAGGACCGTCGGTGCCTGCGCGAAGCTCTCCACCACAATGTCGATGATCTCGTCGGTGAGATTGCGAAGGAAATTCGAAGTCCAATAGTTGTAGAGACCTGACGGAAGCCCCGCGTCGAAGAGCTGCTGATGCTGCACGTATGACGTCGGCGCCACCAAGTCCGCCAGGGGCGGACCAAACTGTCGAAACGGTGCGAGCGCCGTCTCGCCACCGGCGATCGATCCGATGTAGGCGGGAATCTGTACGGCAATCGGCTGGCCGTCGGGCCCGCACAACAGGGCCGCGAACGCGATCACCTCGTCAGGGACGTTCGCGAGGGTGTCGCGATGAAAGCGCCACAGATCCCGCGCGCGGCTCGCTGGGTGGACCAGCATGCCCGCGAGAAACGGCGCACGGTCGTGAAGCTGATATTCGAACGCGGTCACGACGCCGAAGTTTCCGCCGCCACCGCGCAGGCCCCAGAACAGATCGGCATTTTCGTCATGGCTCGCGCGAAGGAGCCGACCATCGGCGGTCACGACATCCGCGGAGACGAGGTTGTCGCAGGTGAGGCCGTGGACCCGCATCAACCAGCCGACGCCCCCACCGAGCGTGAGGCCGGCAATACCGGTCGCCGATACGGTGCCGCCCGTCGTCGCCAAGCCGAACGCTTGCGTCTCGTAGTCGAACTCCTTGTAGGTGACGCCGGGTTCGGCGTGAACGCGTTTGCGTGCCGGGTCGACGCGAATCGACGTCATCGTCGACAGGTCGAGCATGATCCCGCCATCACAGACGGCGCGCCCGGCGACGTTGTGTCCGCCACCGCGGATCGACAGCGGCAGCTCCACGTCGCGCGCGAAGGCGAGGGTTTGAATCACATCCGCCGCGCCGGCGCAACGCACGATGCCGGTCGGTCGTCGATCGATGCAGGCATTGTAGACGCGCCGAACGGTGTCGAAGGTCGCATCGGTCCGGTCGATAACGGCCCCGCGGATCAGCGGGCGGAGGGCGGTCAGTGACTCTGGCGTCATGGCGGAATTCTATGACAGTCGTCTACGATCCAGGTCTCTATGACCGACCTCCAGGCGCAGTTTGGCGACATCGATATCTACCTGTTCGATCAGCTTCTGCGAGGACGGATTCCACCCGGCGCGCGCGTTTGCGACGCAGGCTGCGGCCGCGGGCGGAATCTCGTCCATATGCTCAGGGCTGGCTACCACGTGGTGGCAGCGGACGCGGATGCGTCCGCGATCGAGGCCGTCCGAGCGATGGCATCCACCCTCGCACCAGGACTGCCCGCCGACAATTTCCGCATCGAAACGCTGGAGACGATGTCGTTTCCGGACCGCTGCGTCGATGTCGTGATCAGCAGTGCGGTGCTCCATTTCGCGCGCGACGATCAGCACTTCGAGGCCATGCTCCGAGGATGCTGGCGGCTGCTCGACGAGGATGGGCTGTTCTTCTGCCGGCTCGCCTCGTCAATCGGCATCGAATCGCGGGTGCGTCACGTTGGAGCCGGCCGCTTCTTGCTCCCGGATGGCAGCGAACGCTATCTGGTGACGGAAGCGCGGCTCGAGGAGCTGACGGCGCAGCTCGGCGGCGAGCTCCTCGATCCCCTCAAAACGACTATCGTTCAGAATCAGCGCTCGATGACGACCTGGGTGGTGCGGAAAGGCCAGAAGCAATGGGCGTAGATGACATGCACGAGACCGATGACCCGCAGGCCAGGCTGTGGAACGGGCCGGCCGGACGCGCGTGGGTCGAACTGCAGGAGTTGCTCGATCAGCTGTACCGACCGTTCGAAGATTTGCTCGTCGACGCGGTTCCTGCAGGATCCCAGGGCCAGGTGCTCGACGTCGGCTGCGGCACGGGCAGTACGACGCTCGCCGTCGCGCGGCGGCTCGGAGCGGAGGGCCGCTGCACCGGCATCGACATCTCGGATCCGATGATCGCCGTCGCCAAGGCCCGGGTCGAACGGGACGGCACGCCGGCGACCTTCATCTGCGCCAACGCGCAGGTCCACACGTTCGAGCCCGCGAGCTTCGACACGATCATGTCGCGATTCGGCGTGATGTTCTTCGACGATCCTGTGCGGGCGTTTGCGAACCTGAGAGTGGCGGCACGCGACCAAGCCACGCTCCGGTTCATCGCGTGGCGGGGCGCCTCGGACAATCCGTTCATGACGACCGCCGAGCGGGCCGCGGCGCCGCTGCTGCCGAATCTCCCTCCGCGCCAGGTGGACGCGCCTGGGCAGTTCGCGTTCGCGAACGACCACCGGGTCCGCAGCATCCTGGAGGCGAGCGGCTGGGCCGAGATCGACATCCAGCCGCTCGATGTTGACTGCACGCTCCCCGAGAGGGAGTTGGTCCGCTACTTGACGCGGGTCGGTCCTGTCGGCATGACCCTTCAAGGGGCGGACGACCGGACGCGCGCGCAAGTCGTCGAAACGGTCCGCCCCGCCTTCGATCCCTATGTGCACGGTTCAGAAGTCCGCTTTACGGCTGCCTGCTGGCTGGTCGGCGCTCGAGCCGACCAGCCGTAGCGGCGCCAGCGTCGAGGTCGAACAATCGTGATGTCTGGCGTTACTCGCGCGTGGAGCCTCGCTTCGGCCGGCGGACGGTCCTCACTTTCCCGCTGTTGCCGCCGCCGCAGAAGAACCGATCGCCACCATCGGACTCGAGCCCCGACACTTTCACTCCCGGCGGCATCTCGAGCCGCTCCAGGACCTCTCCCGATCGAGGATCGACGCGCCTCAACTCGCTCTCGTCGCCTTCCCAGGTGGCGTGCCAGAGATCTCCGTCGACCCAGGTGACTCCGGTGACGAAGCGGTTGGACTCGATCGTCCGAAGCACCTTCCCTGTGTCCGGATCGACCTGATGGATCTTCCGATCTTGGTACTGCCCCACCCACAGCGTCCCCTCGGCCCAGGCGAGGCCAGAGGGAGCGCCACCGCTGGGCGCCGGGATCGTGGCGATCACACGGCCGGTCTTCGGATCGATCTTCTGGATGCGATCCTCGGCGAGCTGAAACAAGTGCTGGCCATCGAAGGCGGTTCCTCCGTCCGCGGCGACGTCGATCGAGCGCACGACTTTCCCGCTCGCGGGATCGAGGACGTTCAGCGTCTCTCCGGCAGCGAACCAGATGTGCTCACCGTCATAGGTGACGCCATGGACTTCGTCAACTCCAGAAAAAGGGCCATACTCACGAACAATCTCGGCGGGTTTTCGGCTCATGCTTCCACCCTAGCCAATCGGGAGCGGAGCGGAGAGTAACAACGTCGTCGTGAATCCCGGAACGGGCGGGGTGATCCACCGACGCGCGCGCCCGCGACCGAACGACTGCACCTTGCCAGCGGCCGCAAGCGAATCGAGCGCCCGCTGCACGGTCCGCTGGCTCGTGCCACGCGCCAGCGCAAGGGCCGAGCTCGACCACGATTCACCGTCGGCGAGGAACGCCAGCACCACCGCGTGCTCCTCTTCGACGGGCCGCGCCAGCACGACGACCTCCCGTGCGCGGAGCGGTGTCAGCGCAAACCCTCGCTTCGTCGCGCTGACGTCGGCCAGCGTCCGAAGCACCCTGCGAAGCCGCCCAACTTCGACCCGCAACCGCGCGCGATGCGATTCGTCGACGAGCTTCGATCCAAATGCGCGCGCGACGAGCACGTCCCGCGCGACGTCTCCCGGCCACGCTTCGCCCAGCGCGCGTGCAAGCGCGAACAACACCGGACGCTTCGCGAGAGAGACCACAACGCCTTCGGCATGCACGACCAGATGGCACGCGTCCACGACGAACGCTTTCGACGCCAGCAACGTCTCAACCTCTTCGAGCAGGAGGGGTCGCTCCTCGCCCCTCGCGATCAAGCGCGCAGCGGGCGTGCTCAGGACGAGACATGCGCTTTCGACCTCAGCGGTCAGCGCGGGAACACGTGCGTGGCGCGCAGCGTGCTCGGCCCGAGCGAGCGCGGCGCGCGCCACCTTCGTGCGGAGGCGCCGCATCGCGATCCCCGCGACCACCAACTCGTGGGCTGTCCTCGACGCCGGCGGAAAGGGCGCGGGGTCGAGCCCGGCGAGCGCACGCTCGGCCTCGTCGATGCGCCCGATCAGGAGAAGGCGCCGGACCTCGAGATGCCGTGCATGCGCGGCGTTCACCCGGTCGCCGTGCGCGTCGAGCGTCGCCCGCGCCGCGTCGAGTGCCTTCGCGGGCCAGCCCAAGTCGCGCGAGACCAGCGCAACCTCAGCCTCGGCAACAACACACCTCGCGCGGGCCAGCGCCTCCTTCGGACCGAAGGCGCGCGCCGCACGTCGCAGGAGGGCCCTGGCGCGTACGAGATCGCCGAGCTGCGCCATCGCGATCCCTCGAAGCGCGAGAGCGGGCGGATCGTCGCGCAAGGCGACCCGCTTCAGTGCGCCGAGAGGATCGCCCACCGCAAGTGCACGCGCCGCCGCCACCATCAGCGCGTCCATCGAAATCCCGCCACACTTGTCACTCCCACCGTTTCGAGACCAGACGCTAAATCTATCTCATGACCGAGACGGCCTCGATCGGGACCGTCGACATTCATCGTTGGATTGTGCGATGAGCTGGCTCGGCAGCGGCAGGACCTGCGTTCGTGAAAGCGGTGAGAGCGCACGACGCGTCATGCTTGCGTGATTCGAGTGATGGGAGATTACATGAGGAAGTTGATCGCGGGAATGAAGATCTCTGTCGACGGGAAGATGGAAGGGCCGCAGGGCACGGCGGATTGGGTCGACGCGTGGTCGGATGACTACGGCATGATGTCGCAGGTGGACGCCTGCCTGCTCGGTGGGCGGATGTACCCCGGCTACGAGGGTTATTGGACCTCGATACGGAATGAGCCGGACAAGCCGGTCTGGATCACTGGAAACTCGCCAACCCCCGGTGAGCGTGAATGGGCCCGCTTCATCGCCCAAACCCCGCACTATGTGCTCTCGAGCAAATTGACGTCGGCGCTCTGGCCGAACACGAGCTTCCTCCGACGACTCGAAGACGTCACTGCGCTCAAGCAGCAACCCGGCAAGGACATTTACCTCATGGGCGGTGCTCGCGTGATGGCGAGCCTGATTGACGCCGGCCAGGTGGACGAGCTCCGGCTGATCGTGTATCCGCTGGTCGCCGGTGAAGGTAAAGCGCTCTTCGCGACCACCGAACGTCGCCGTGGGCTCGAGCTGAGGAAGGTCCACCAGCTTCAAGGTGGGCGTGTCAGCCTGATCTACGGAGTGAGTTAAAGGAGCGATCACCCGAGGACTCTCGATCGTTCGACCCGGGCTGAATTCCGGTCCCTTTCGGATAGACTCCGGCCGGAGGGGTAATGAAGCGATTCGCGGTTCTGGTCGGGATCACTGCACTGATGCTCGCCATCGTGGCCGTGCAGCCGATGGTGTCGTCGCAGACAACGAAGCCGGCACCACCACTCAGGCCTCCTGCCGAACTGCTGCGCCTCTCGGTGGCCGCGGAGAAGGTCGGCCTCGCCGAGCCGTTCAGGGGCGTCACCGCAACGGGCGAGATCGAGTCCAATCTCTTTGGCGTCCGCTCGACCGGCGTGTCGACCGCGCCCGTGCGCACCGCGGCGGGCGCCTTCCTCGAGAGCCTCTCCGCTGCGCAGCGCAAGGTCACCGCGTTCCCGGTCGACGCCGACGAGTGGCGGAAGTGGATGAATCAGAGCTTCTACGTGCGCCAGGGCGTCAGCTTTCAGGACATGAGCGCCCCACAGCGGGACGCCGCGTTCGCGCTGCTGCGCGCCGGACTGAGCGCGAAAGGTCTGAAGCTGACCCGCGACATCATGCGTCTGAACCACACGCTCGCCGAGCTCAACGACAACAACTTCGAGGAGTACGGCGAGTGGCTCTATCACCTCACCGTGATGGGCACGCCTTCAGAGACCGAGCCATGGGGATGGCAGTTCGACGGCCATCACGCGATCATCAACTACTTCGTGCTCGGCGATCAGGTCGTGATGACGCCCTTCTTCACGGGTTCTGAGCCAGCCACCGCGGCTTCCGGCAAATACAAGGGCACGACGATCCTGAGAGACGAGCAAAGCCGCGCGCTCGCCTTCGTGAACAGCCTCGCCGAAGGGCAGCGGGCCAGGGCGATCCTCAGCTTCTCCAAAGACGGCAACAACATCCTGACCGAAGCGTGGAAGGACAACGTCGTGCTCGACTACGCCGGCCTTCGCGCCACCGAGCTGACGGAGCCGCAACAGCGGCAGCTGCTCGACCTCGTTGCCCTCTACGTGGACAACCTGGCGGAAGGGCACGCACGAGTGCGCATGGGAGACGTGCGTCAGCATCTCGATCGAACCTGGTTCGCCTGGATCGGCAAGACCGAGCCCGGAGGCGTGTTCTACTACCGCATCCACAGCCCGGTCATCCTGATCGAGTTCGATCACAATCGGCCCGCGAACCTGCGGCACCTGGCGGCGGATCCGATGCTGCCGAACGTCGAGCACATCCACACGATGGTGCGCACTCCGAACGGGAACGACTACGGCAAGGATTTGCTGCGGCAGCACTACCTGCGCCATCCGCACTGAGGTGACGCGTCGAATGACACCTACTGCGACGATTGCTGCCAGTGCGCGCGTAGTTCGTCGTTGAGCGCCGCCCAGCGCTCTTCCGGGAAGAAGATCCGCGCGCCTTCGAGCTCCACGCGGCGTCGGGTCCCTGGAATGGTGTCCGCCAACCATCGCGACCATTTCACATCGAAGTACACGTCGTCGGTGCCCCAGACGATCAGCGTTGGCGCAGTCAGCGTCCTGAGTTGCGCTTCGACGCTCACGGTGTGGATGTTGTCGAACGCGGCAAGGAACCGCTGGAAGTCACGCGTCCGTTGCTCGGTCCGGACGAGCGGCCGCAGGTAGATCTCGATCGTCTCGTCGGTGACGCGTTCCGGGTGTTCGTACGCCGGTCCAAGGGCTTGCGGCGATCGGTAGACGTTCTTGTCCGCCAGCATCGCGGCAAGGGTGCCAGGCAAACCGCCGTTCGCCGCCATTTCCAGGAACGGTTTGAACGGTTCGGGCGGCCAGTTGTCGTGGGCGTCGCAGTCGGTGAGCGTCAGCGTGCGCACGCGCTCGGGGTGTGAGGCGGCGAAGATCTGCGCGATGCCGCCGCCGCTGTCGTTGCCGACGAGATCAACCTGCTCGAGACCCAAGGCATCGAGAAACTCCTCCAGCATGCGTGCGTTGGCCGTCACCGAGACATCCTGGCTGTCCACGATCTCGGTGTCGCCGTGCGCCAGCAAGTCCAGCGCGATGCAGCGACGAACGTCGGACAGGTGGGCCAGCTGATGGCGCCACAGATGGCCGTTCAGCAGCACGCCGTGCACGAACAGCGCGGCCGGGCCGGTCCCTTGTTCGACATAGGTGATGCGACCTGATGGTGTCTGTACGCTGCGCTTGATCTCCAACGTCTGGTTCTCTGTCATCACGTCCTCCACTGAACGCCCCAACCTCGGGACATCGGCAGTAGAGCACGCGGTCCGAGAGCGCCGCTTTCGCGATCTTTAGAGGAGCGCCGCTTGCCGGAACGCTGATGGCGAGCGGCCGTACGTCTGGCGGAACGTGGTGGTGAAGTGACTGTGGCTGGAGAAGCCGAGATCCAAGCTCAGAGACGTCAAGTCGTCGGACTGCGGCAACAGATCCAGCGCACGCGCCAGTCGCAGCCGCAAGTGGTAGCGATAGAGCGGGAGCCCTTCGACCTGTTGGAACACCTGGGTGAGGTACACCGGGGAGTGGCCCACGGCAGCGCCAACCTCCGCCAGCGTCCAGCGCCGCGCGAGATCGCTGGTGAGCACGAGCTTGACGCGATCGACGAGTCGTCGGCGCCCGGGACTGGCGCCTGGAGTGCGCGCGGTGCGCGGCCCGAGCGCTTGCTGCGCGAGCGTCAAGGCGAGGCTCTCGGCTTCCAACGCACCCATGCGGTCGCGTCGCAAGTTGTGACGAAGCAGCGCGACCATCGCCTGCGCGCGCGCGTCGATACGCACGCGCTGCGACCGAAACGCCAGCGCCGAGCCGTCGCGCAGAAGCGCGCGTGGCACGAGCTCACGGAGCACCGGTTCGCTGATGACCAGGTCCAGGCTGCAATCGCCGCCAGGCACGGGATGGCTGACCCGGTAGCCTTCGGTTGGGTTGAAGAACAACACCTGATTGGCTTCGGCGACGGCCTCGTCACGCCCGAGATGCCGAACGAAGACCCCGCGATAGGGGAACACCAGGTGCATGGCGACCGCGCATTCCTCCGCGCTCTGATGCCGACAGGTGCCCTGACAGCACACATCGCGGATCCGCACGACTGGCGTGGTCAACAGAGGCTGAACCGTGATTTCCGACATGGTTGAACCGGCCCTGAAGCCAGCATAACCGACAACCACCCCGCTAAAGATCCTGGAAGCGATCGGCGCCTCTCGACTGCTCTACTGCTTGCGAAGACGACCGGGGGATACATGACACCTGCACAAACAGCTCTTGCGGCGCGATTTCGAGATCAGAACCAGGCCGGCGGATTGCTCCTCCCGAACGCGTGGGACGCAGCCAGCGCGCGGATCTTCGAGAAGGCGGGCTTCACGGCCATCGGGACGACGAGCGCCGGCATTGCCTATTCCGAAGGGGTCCAGGACGCCGAGCACATCGGCCGCGACGCGATGGTCCGCGCGGTGGCGCGGATCGCGCGCGCGGTCTCGTGTCCCGTGAGCGCCGACATCGAAGCCGGCTACGGCGGCGCCGCTGGTGACGTGGCGAAGACGGTCGAAGCCGTCATCGACGCGGGGGCCGTGGGCATCAACCTCGAGGACAACGCGCACGACCGCGGTGCGCCCGCCCTGTTCGACATCGACGCGCAGTCCGCGCGAATCGCCGCCGCGCGAGCGGTCGCGGACCGTCGCGGCATTCCGCTGGTCATCAACGCCAGGACCGACACGTTCGTCCTCAATCTCGGCACGGACGTCGACGAGCGTCTCGATCTCACCGTCGAACGCGGCCGACGCTACCTCCAGGCGGGGGCGGATCTCATCTTCGTTCCGCTGTTGGTCGACACCACGCTCGTCGCGCACCTCGTCGATCAGCTGCGTGGGCCGATCAGTCTCATGGCGCTACCGGGCGCGCCATCTGCCGCCGAGCTCTTCGAGGCGGGCGCCAGCAGGGTCAGCATCGGGCAACTGGCGATGCTGGCGATGCTCGGCTCGCTCGAGCACATCGCCACGGAGCTGCGCGAGCGCGGGACGTGGCAGTCGATCGAACGCACCTTCTACGGCTTCGCCGAAGCCGAGGCGCTGTTTGCGCGCGAACAGGCATGATTCCTTGCGTCCCAGCCGATCAGCGTGCGTTCTCAACACCATCGAACAGGCGGCGAGCCGCGGTGGCGGTCGCTTCATCCAATGGAAAGAAGCACTCGACGCGCAGCTCTTGAAGGGTCATGTCCTGCGGTGTGCCGAGCACCGTTACCGCAGAGATGGCTCGTCGCCATCGGTTTACGGGCGTTGGCTCGTTGTGAATTGCGTCATGTAAGGCTCCTTGCTTCTTGCTGCACGAATCCATCCAGGAGCCTGAGTATCGAGGAACGGCGGGAGCCCCTCAATTCCCTCTGAGGTCAGGACAAGCACGAGGCTCGACACTCATACTGCTTTGCGGCAGCCTCGCCAGTTCCGTATGCTATCGCCCATGACCACGGCATCACCCGCTCGAATCATGGAGGTCGGCCTGGCCTTCTGGCCAGCCAAGGTCCTGCTCTCGGCGGTGGAGCTGGAGCTCTTTACGCAGCTCGGGTCCACGTCCATGACGGGTGCCGAGCTGCAGTCGGCGCTTCAGCTGCATCCGCGAGCCAATCCCGATTTCTTCGACACGCTCGTGGCGCTGCGGTTTCTCGACCGCGACGGCGATGGCCGCGAGGCGCGCTATCGCAATACGTCGGACACCGCCGCGTTTCTGGATCGGAACAGCCCGCAGTTCGTCGGCGGCATGTTGGAGATGGCCAACGCCCGCCTCTACCGGTACTGGGGCGACCTCACCGAAGGGCTCCGCACCGGCTGCGCGCAGAACGAGATCAAGCACACCGGCACATCGATGTTCGCCGAGCTGTACAGCAAGCCCGAGCGGCTCGAGCAGTTCATGGATGCCATGAGCGGCATCTCGTTGGCCAACTTCCAAGCCTTTGCCGACAAGTTCGATTTTTCGCGGTACCGCACGGTCTGTGATGTGGGCGGCGCGACCGGCCAACTGTCGATGCTCGTGGCCAGGAGACACCCGCATCTTCGATTCACCTCGGTCGACCTCCCGGCCGCCACGGCGATCGCGGAACGGAAGATCGCGGCCGCGGGACTCGCCGATCGGATCTCGGCACAGGCGCTCGATTTCTTCGCGGAGCCGTTGCCGAAAGCCGACGTGATTACGATGGGGATGATCCTCCACGACTGGAACCTCGAGAAAAAGATGCACCTCGTCCGAGCCGCCTACGACGCCCTGCCACCAGGCGGCGCCTTCATCGTCGTGGAGAATCTGATCGATGACGCCCGCCGCGAGAATGCCTTTGGGCTGATGATGTCGCTCAACATGCTGATCGAGTTCGGCGACGCCTTCGATTTCACCGCCGCGGACTTCTTCGGGTGGTGTCGCCAAGCCGGCTTCAGCTCCACGGAAGTGATCCCACTGGCAGGGCCCGCCAGTGCCGGTGTGGCCTACAAGTAACGGCGGCGAATCGATTCAGGAGTAGTCGAGCCTATCGACGATTTGCGCAGCGGTCGTAAGATCAGGCGGGGCCGATGCCGCGCAGCAACAGGTTCAAGCTGGTCGAGTCCATTGGTCGCTCCCTGCCGGACGTGGAGGTCACCACCACCTGGGGGCAGCCGACCTTGAAGGTGCGCGGGAAGATGTTCGCGTGCATCGCGTCGCACAAGTCTGCCGAGCCAGACACGTTGGTCGTGATGATGGACTTCACCGACCGGGATGCGCTCATCGAAGAGGATCCGGACACCTACTACCTCAAGGAACACTACGTGGCCTATCCGTGTGTTCTCGTCCGCCTGGCGCGCGTGCATCCAGATGCGCTTCGGGATCTCGTCGGCGGCGCCCACCGCTATGTGAGCACGAAGCGCAAGAAGAAGGTGCGCTAGAGGTTTACGCGGACGTGCCGAGCAACGGCTATGCTGCCCACTATGGGAACGGACATGTCGAGTGCGCCGGAGCAAGGTCTGCTCGAGGCTCTGCTGGATTCCTGGGACCGGAGCAACGCCATCATGCTCAACCTGCTACACGCTCTCCCTGAAGGCGGGCTGGAGGCGAAGGCGATGGAGAGCAGCCCGTCCGTCGCGCAGCAGTTCATGCACATGCACCATGAGCGGCTCATCTCGGTCTTCGAGGAGGCCCCCGAGTTCGCCAGGACGGTGCCGGAGGACGAGTGGGTGGTCGAACGTGACCGCGATCGCATCGCGCAGATGCTGACCGACAGCGCCAAGGCCGTGCGGGACGCGGTAAGGGGGAGGGTGCTGGCCGGTCGGGACATGGACCTGAACTACGACCACCCGATCCTGATGCTCCAGCTCATGCTGTGGCACGAGGGCTACCATCACGGCCAGATCAAGCTGGCACTCAAGCTGTCGGGCCATCCGATCGGCAATGATGACGCCGGGCCGTTCACGTGGGATGTCTGGAGGGGCAAGCGGCGTTCAACTCCCCCATCGTCAGGATAACGACGAAATGGCGATCGCGGCTCGGATCCGCTCCGCGGCATACTGATTCAGCGTCATCCCCGACTCATCACACTCGCGCAGTTGCCCGTCGATGACCAGCATCGCGATGCCATGCGTGACCGCCCACACGAATCGCGCCAGCATGACGGGATCGTCACGGCGCGCCTGTCCGTCACGCTGTAGTTCCACAAGAGCATCCACCAACGCCTGGAACGCGGCCTCGGCTTCTTCGATGAGCTCGGGATCGCGCGCGCCCGACTCGACGAAGCGCCCGAACATCACCCGGTAATGCGAAGGATGCGCGACGGCAAATCGCACGTACGCCTCGCCCATCGCCTCGAAGCCCGTACCGCCGCCGCCATGGTGCTCCCACGCTTCCACGAGCGCCAACCGCAGCATCCGGAAGCCTTCGCGCGCGACGGCGGCGACCAGCGCCTGCTTATCGGAAAAGTGGCGGTAGAGCGCGGTCCGCGACACGCCGAGCGCATCGCCGACGCCACGGAGCGTGAGCCCTTCCCCGCCCGGCTTGTCGATGGTCCGCAGCGCCTGATCGATGAGGGCACGGCGGAGGTCGCCGTGATGGTACTGACCAGCTCGTTTCCTCCGCGGCCGCCTCACCGTCGAACCACTCATACGCGAGGATCGTAACCTTACATGTTGACAGAGTCAACATTCTATGTTGACAATGATTACATGCCGATGAGGAGTGTAGCCATGGTGCAACGATTGTGGCGAACCAGCCCGGAGCTCATGGCGACCGCCGCGCTGATGGTGGTCGTCTTGGCCGGCGCCATCGTTGGGCTGGTGCTGGATCCGACCGTCATCACCGGCGCGCCCGCCTGGCTCAAGCCGGCCAAGTTCGCCGTCTCCATCACTATCTACACCGTCACCCTGGCGTGGATGTTCACGTTCATACCCGAGTGGACGCGCACGCGACGGTTCGTCGGCTGGTTCACGGCGCTGACCATGCTGCTCGAGATCGCCATCATCGGCGGCCAGGCATGGCGAGGGACGACGAGCCATTTCAACAACACGACGGTCATCGACACCACGCTGTTCAGGATCATGGGAGGGGCGATTGTCGCCCAGACGATGGTGACCATTGCGGTCGCCGTCGCGCTGTGGCGGCAACGTTTCGAAGACAGGTCGCTCGGCTGGGCACTGCGCTTCGGCATGTGTCTCACGATCGTTGGCGCGCTGACCGGTGGAGTGATGACGGTCCCGACAGCGGCGCAATTGGCAGCCGCGCGCGCCGGCGAAGGCTTGCCCATCACCGGCGCCCATACGGTTGGCGCGCCCGACGGCGGTCCCGGCCTGATCGGCACCGGATGGAGCACGACCCATGGCGACCTCCGCGTGCCGCACTTCTTCGGGTTGCACGCGATCCAGGCGCTGTCGCTGGTCGCGCTCCTCCTCGCAGGCTTGCGGATCCGCCAGGAGGCGCGCGTGCCTCTGGTGCTGATCGCGGCCGCAAGCTATGCGGCGTTGTACGTGATGCTGCTGATACAGGCACTCCGCGGTGTTCCGCTGTTAGCCATCTGAAGGGCGCATCATGACCGTCGAACAGATCTTCTCGATCGCGAACCTGCTTTCCGTGCTCGGCTGGATTCTTCTTGCGTTACTCCCGCACCGTCGCTGGGTGACCGATGTAATGGCTGGGAAAGCCGTCCCGGCGCTCTTCGCCGTGGCCTACATCGCGATTGTGATTGCGGTGTTTCCGCGAGCGGAGGGGAGCTTCTCCACGCTCGCCGGTGTCGCGGTGCTCTTCGCGAATCCGTGGCTGTTGCTCGCCGGCTGGCTGCACTATCTCGCGTTCGATCTGCTGATCGGCACGTGGGAAGCACGCGACAGCGTCGAGCGCGGCGTGCCGCGGTGGCTGCTGGTCCCGTGCCTGTTCTTGACACTGATGTTCGGCCCGATGGGATGGATCATCTACATGCTCGTACGGACGCGCTGGAGCGGCCCCGTGTCTCTCTAGCCTGCGTCCCGCGCCGCACGATGTATCCAGGCCCAGGAGGGCGGCATCGGACGCAGTAGGTCCGTCAAGCAAGACGACCTCAATGAGTCTTCGCCGCTCTGCAGGATTGGATCATGCACTGGAAAGCAGCTTTGCTTCTTGGCATTGCGATGGGAGCGTTCGTAGGCCCGATGGTCACGGGAAGCACCAGCGATCAGGACAGTAGGGCCGACGCGACCAAAGCGCCTCCAGCGCGGATTCATGTATCCATGGAAGACCTGCCTTGGATGACCACGAGCCGCTACCCCGAGTGGTTCCGCAAGACGTACCGCTACAGAGAGCTCGTCGGGTGGATCTCGAACTGGCAGGATGCACAGGCTGCCGCGTGGAAGGGCATCGCGAATGCCGAGATCCGCATGGGCGTCCTCCACTTGGACCGCGGCAGCGTCTACCCATTCCACTTCCACCCGGCTCCCGAGCTCTATTACGTCCTCCGCGGCATCGCCGAGTGGACTGTTGGCGCCGAAACCTTCGGCGCGACGCCTGGGACCGCGATCCACACATCACCGAACGTGCACCATAGGATGCGCAACACCGGCGACACGACGCTGGAGCTCTTGTATGTCTGGTGGGCGCCGGGGGGCGATTCACAGGTGCTGAACGTGCCGTCATCGATGGGCGAAGGTTGGAATCTACCCAAGGACGGTATCTTCGACTGATGTCCGAGGAGGGTCGATGGGTGTTGACGCGGTGAGGAAGTTCCTGGCCGACACGGCGCCTGACGTGGAGGTCATCCAACTCGACGCCAGCACCGCGACCGTGGCTCTCGCAGCCGAGGCCCTTGGAGTCGCACCGGCACAGATCGCGAAGACGCTCTCGCTGCGCGTGGACAGGAGCGTCATCCTCATCGTCACCCGCGGGGACGCGCGTCTCGACAACCGGAAGTACAAGGACACGTTTCGGACCAAGGCCCGGTTCCTGGAGACATCGGAAGTGGAAGCGGCAACGGGCCATCCGATCGGTGGAGTGTGCCCGTTCGGGGTGCCGGACGGGGTGCAGGTCTATTGCGACGTGTCGCTGCGCGCGTTCTCTGAGGTCTTCCCTGCCGCCGGGGCGTCGCGTGCCGCCGTGCGGATCGATCCCGTGCGGATGGCCGCGTTGGTTCGTGCCGAATGGGTGGACGTCACGCAAGACCTGGAAGCGCCACCCGTATAATCACGAGCTGGCTGTTCCTGGTGGGACAAAACCGTTGAAATCACAATCGGGCCGTTCCGTAGGAACGGCCCGGAAACTGGTCCCCGAGCGCTCGGCAGGCGGTAGTCATCCTGTCGATACGCTCCATTAGGAGTGCGAGTGAGCGAGCAAGAGGAAGATTTCGCCGCGATGTTCGAAGCGTCTCTCAAGGCGCGGCGGTTCGAGCGAGGCGAGACCATCGAGGGCACGATCGTCGCAATCGGCCCTGAGGTCGCGTTCGTCGACGTGGGTGGAAAAGGCGAGGCCCAGATCGACATCGAGGAGTTGAAAGACGCCGACGGCGACGTCGAAGTCGCAATCGGCGATCGCCTTCAGGCGAGGGTCGTCTCCACCAGTGGTGGCATCGTGCTCTCCCGCAAGGGCGTGCGCAACGCCGCCACGCAGCGGGAGCTGGAGGACGCGTTCCGAAACGGGCTTGCCGTGGAAGGCAAGGTGGTGCAGGCCGTGAAAGGTGGCTACGAGGTGCGCATCGGCCGCGAGCGCGCCTTCTGCCCCCTGTCGCAGATCGACGTCGTCCGAACCGTGGATCCGGCGGTACACGAGGGGCAGGCGTACGCGTTCCGCATCATCGAGTACAAGAACGGCGGCAAGGACATCGTCGTCTCGCGGCGCAAGCATCTCGAGGAGGAGCAACTGGCCGCGGCGGCGAACGTGCGCACGTCGATCGTGGTCGGCGCGGTGCTCACCGGGCGTGTCGCGTCTGTCCTGGAGTTCGGCGCGTTCGTGGATCTCGGCGGTGGCATTCAGGGACTGCTTCACGTGTCGGAGATGAGCTGGGCGCGCGTCGCCAACCCTCAGGACGTCGTGGCGCCCGGTGACGCGATCACCGTGAAGGTGCTGCGCGTCGACGAGGCGACGCAGAAGATCTCGCTCGGATTGAAGCAGCTGCTCGACGATCCGTGGACGATGGTGGCCACGAATTATGCGGTGGGACACGTGCGGGCGGGCCGGGTCACGCGCGTCGCCGATTTCGGCGCGTTCGTGGAGTTGGAGCCGGGTATCGAAGGGTTGGCGCACGCCTCGACGTTTGCCCCGACGGGTCGCCCTGGCGCTTGGGCCGCATCTGTCACCGTCGGCATGACCGGCGCGTTCGAGATCCTGAGCATCGACGTCGCGCAGAAGCGCATCGGCGTCGCGCTCGTCGACGAGGCATCCTCACGAGCCGCGAGCGCGCAGTTCCCCCGAGGCGCGATTGTACCTGGCGCGATCGTCACCGGCAAGGTCGAACGTCACGAGCCGTTCGGCGTGTTCGTATTCCTGGCGCCTGGGCGCAGCGGATTGATGCCCCTCGCGGAAACGGGCCTGGAGCGGACGATGGACGTGCGAAAGGCGTTCCCCGTCGGCAGCGAGGTGGAGGTCGCGGTGCTCGAGGTCGACCCCTCGGGACGCCGCATTCGTGTGAGCAAGAAGGCCGTCGCCGAGCAGCGCGAGCAGACCGAGCTGCGCGACTACGCCGCGAGACGAGATGCCGAGCCATCGACGTCGCTTGGATCGCTGGCCGACAGCCTGCGGAACGCCCTCAAAGGACGTTGAGCCGAGTCACTTGGGTGCGAGTTGCGCCTGGCCGAGGTGATACGCGACGTGAGACGTGCGGCTGAGCAGAATCGCCAGGCGGTTCCGCAGGGGATTCGCCGCGAAGTCGTCAGTCGAGACCGCGCTGTGCTTCTGCGCCCAGTCGGCGGCGGTGAAGCCATCGAAGCCGGCAAGCAGCCGCCCGTTCACATCTTGCCAAAGCCGTTTCAGCTCCACTGCCGAGGGCAGTTCGGCGGTCGTGCGATCGGGCGACGTCAGGAAGACCTCGTCCAGTTCGGGATGGAGCCGCGGGCCCAGCCCGAGCAGCGGCAGCATCGCGTCGTGGACGGCAATCAGATGCCCCCACAGATACACGAGGCGATTCCTGCCTGGCGCGACCTCGGTCAAGAGCTGGGCGTCGTCGAGCCCTGAAAACAACTTCTCGGCTCTCTCCAGTTGCTGCTTCCAGGCGTTGACGGAGGAAGCCACGATCGACTGATCTGGTGTCATATCCACCTTGGATGCCACGACGGTGCGTTGTGATTCGCGACATCGAGTGGTTATCCAACCCGTCTATCTTGCGATCCTCGGGCCTTGGTGATATCTCGACGGCTGAAGCGTCGACTCGAGCTTGGAAACCGAACAAACGGGACTTCATCTTCGCAATGTCGCACAAAGTCATCTGAGATCGAACAGGGGGACCTGTACGGTCGCACCGAGCGCGAACTGGACGATCTGGGTCCTGGCAATCAAGTGCCTCATCGCCATGCCAGGCCGGTAGTAGGTGAGCCCCGCATAGGGTGTCCAGGTGCCGACGCCCATCACCCGTAGCGCGACTTCGGATCCCGCGAAGCCAGTGGCATCGCCGAGATCGCGCTGCCATATGCTGCGGTACTTGACCCTTAGCAGCAGGTTCCGCAACGGATTACCGTCAGGGGACGGGACATGCGAGTTCCACGTCAGCGCTGCATAGGTCTTGTTGCCCAAGCCGAACGCCGGCCTGAGCTTGCCGTCGACCTGCCGAACCTGTGCCACGTTCACTAGGCGGCCGAAGAAGATCGAGTCGGGCTGACGATCAGCTTTGTCACCACCCTCCGCGAAACGGCGCTGATCGTTGCCGAGAAATCCTTCATCGATGAGAGGGGTGGAAGGATCGTCGCCGGCCCCACGCGCGAACGTGAAACCGAGCTGACCCGCCGGACCCCAATCGGGGCTTATCAGGTCACCCCGAACGACGGTACCGTGCCCCTGCTGACGATTCGCTGCGGCATCCATGCGTCTGAGGCGACTGTGATACGCCGCTCCCTTCACCGTATACCCGCCCAATATGGCCTGCACATAGTCGGTGCCGATGGTCCAGCGCTTCAGCGTGCCATAGCTGTCGTGCAACTCCGCGTTGTAGTCGAGGAGTGGCTCGGAGGACTCAAAGTCGCGCCCACGGTCCCAGGCGTAGCGGAGCGCGAAACGAACAGCTGGAGCACGATTCTTGCTGCCAGCCGCGGCTTTGGAGTCGGCGGTCCCGGGTTTGGATCTTGGTTTGGGTGTCCACTTACTCCAGTCGAGTTCGACATCGAGAGCCACTACATCGGCGTCACGATCGTGCTCGTCGACGAAGCCGTTCAGCCCCTCGCGCATGATTGCGTAGGAAGGAGTGATCGTGGCGAAACCGCCGCACCGGGGATTGAATGCAATCTGAAAACCCTCGGCGGCCTCGCGACCCGCAACGTTGTCGGGCTTGGTCGGCAGTGTCAACCGGCCGACCTGCAGGAACATGTAAGGCGATGGCGTGACCTTGAAAAAGTAGTTTTCGACGCTCACCACATCGTCAACACGAATCACCGGCGACCGCCCCAGCGTCGCTTGTGAGCTGTGGGGCAACAGCCGACTGTCGACGCCGCCGAAATACGATTTCTGAAACAAGAGGGTGAGCGTACCGTCCAGCGGACCGTTGAGCCGCTTGAACTCCACCTTGGCATCTCCCTGAATTCCTGCGTAGTACCCACCGTCGTAGGGTGCTGTCGAAGTTATGACGTCCTCACCGTCGTTGTCGTCGTCGAAATCCGCAAGTCGCTGCAGCACGAAATCGCCTATCAGCGACAGGCTGGAGGTGGGCGGGTTTTTCAGCTCTCCCTTCTCATTCCGCTCAGGAGGGCACATGCCGGATGGCTCCGTTGATTCTGGAAGCGCCGCCGGTTGCGACAGATAATTCACCGGGCCTTCCACCGGAGGAGGCTGAGCAACCAGGTTCGGATCTTTCCTGAGCAGCAAATAGCCATCGCTTGTCGTCGTCAGGCCCACCAGTGCCCGGATCGTCAAGGTTGCCGCAGTGTCGGCACGTACTGCGAGGGCCACTGCCGGAATACGCAACGTGGAATCGCGCAGCGCAACACCTGTAACGCATTGAAACTTCGCGTCACTACAAGGTCCCATGCGAATGCTACCCTGCCGAAGTATTTCGCCCGATGCCACCGCTGCAGGAGTGCGCACTTCGACGGTCACATCGATATCACTGAAATTCCGGATCTCAAGGTCAGCACCAGAAGGTATCGTCACAGGTCTGCGGTAGTTTCTGAACGAGATCGCGAGCTCGCCTTCACCTGACAATGTCGCGTACATGACCTGCTGCGATTGCGGTCTCTGCGTGGGCGTGCTGGCCGGCGGTTGTTTGCTAAGCGGCCCGATGCCAGGCAAGAGTGGTGGCGGAAGTATCAGTGGTTTCAGTTCTGGACCGACGTCGGGTAGACCGACCACTCGCGCGCGCAGCGGTCGCGCCACTATCTCGTCAACGAGCGATCGCGGCAGCTCCTGGCGCGCGCGACTCAGCGTGATGACGAGGCATCCCGCCCAGGCCGGTTGGTCGCATTGCTCGATGAGTTGCACCCAGCTCGGTGCGGTTGGAGGAAGCGCCCCCGCCCGGGTAGCAGCCACCTGTAGCGTCAACTCCCGGGTCGGAACGCGGACGAGCGTGAGCGCGCTGCATGCAGCAGATGTGTCGACGGGTGTGCACGGGAAGACGGTCAAGCCCGAACCGTCCACCCTCAGGATCTCGTGGCCGGCAGGCGCCAACCGCACAGCGCCCGTACCGGATGGAATGAACGAGCCGTCTCGCCGAAAGGCCCTGAAACGAATCAGCCCTGAGTCCACGAACACGGCGAGTACTGACGCCGGTACCACCCGCTCGACGCCGGTCACGAGATCCAAGCGAACGCAGACGCCACCCGGCCCAGAGCCGCATCGCGTCGGCCGCAGGACGTCAGGCGGAATTTGGTGCTCCTTCAAAGCGCGGAAAGTTGCGTCAAGGCGATCTGCGTCCCGTTCCAGGAAGCTGGTCTCGAACTCAACGTATGCATCAAATTCCGACAAGAAGGCTAGCTTCTCATCAGCGACCGCCTCCTTACCACTGCTCGAAGGGGTCGTCGACACCACATTCTGCGAAAGCCCCTCCTTCAAGATTCGAATCGTTGTCACCTCGGCGGGCTGCGCCACGGCGAGCGACGTGCTCGCGGCAACGACGATCAGCGAGCCGGCCAACGATGAAAAGAGGCTCGAACGTTGAAATCGGTTCGACAAGTGGAACGGCAGGGCAAATTGTTGCACCGTCTTACCCCCGGTGATCGGTTGACACCTTTCCAGCTTAGACGGACACCGCAGGCAAGATCGCACGGCGTCTCATCCCGCTCGTTCCGGGAGCCATCAAGGACTCGTTCGCGCTTCCCAGAATTCCTCGGCTACGGGGTACCGCCGTTTACCAGAGCGTCCGCTGATCCACATGCTCGCGACGAAGGCGGGTGGATTCGGCCGTTCGGGTCAGTATCCATACGTGCACCAGTCCGAAAGTGATCGCTGAAGACGGCCCTACCGTGTGCCCTTGGCTCTTCGCTTGGAATCGTTGCCGCTAGAGGCCAATGGTCTGTGATCCACCTTCGAGGGTCCATCGAGCCAGTCCGCATCGCGAGGCGCGGGCGCCCATTCCACTCCAGCGGGGCGCCGCCCAACGCCCGCTGCATACAACACCGACTCCGTGTCGCTCGAGATTCCCAAATCATCTTCGATTGCGGAGTCGGCCAGGGCCATCGAGCAAAAGGGGGCCAAGCCAAGCCAAGTCGCCGTGAGGCAGAACGTCTGGCATTGATGCCCGGCCTCGATCAGTAAGGCTCGATACGCCCGAGCCGACCGATAGCGCCACATGCTCCTCGCGAAGACTGCGGTAAAGAAGACGAGAGCCGCGGCCCGGCGGTACCACCACTGAGTCGGCAGGTAGCGTTCTACATCGGCGCGACTTCCGCGCGAGCGCACTAGTTCCAACGTATGATTGTCAGCCCGATAGTGATAGATGCCGCGTTTCAGCCCCTTCACATTCAAAGCCAGCACGTACAGTTCGCCTGGATGTGTGGCCCCGCCCGACGGAGATGTTTTCAATGGGGCGCGGCCCTCCAGTGTCATCTCCCAGCGTTGCACGCCTCCGGTGAGGTTCAATAGCGTTGCGAGCTCGTCCTTGGTGAGAGGACCGTCGCCAAAATCCCGCCAGGTTCGGCGCCCCAACAAGGTGTTGGTAAACGAGTCCAGTGCATACGATCGGGGCAGGTGGGTGGTCGCTACCCCGGAGAGCCGCTTGACCAGCGGCGGACGCCGCACACGGGTCGAAGCCAGCGAAGGTTTCTTCGCGGCCGGATCAACGTAGGGCACATCACGAGTCGCGTAATGGAAGAAGCCTGCCGCGGGGTTCCAATGTTTCCATTTCTTCAAGGTGGGTTCCGCACGACTCCTGCTGCCCTGCCCCTCCAAGAATGAACACTCGATCAAGCGATTGACGACGAGCTCAAGCAGATCAGGAGGAGCCGACGGCATCGCGCGTCGCAGTTCGGCTCGTGGCCGCCATCGGCCGAAAAAGGACAAGACTTCGATGGCTACTGGCGTCGCTTCAGCGGCGACACCAGTGCAGAAATTCATCAGGGTCAACCGCCCACCATCCCAATAGGACACCAAGTGGGGTGAGCGGCGAACCCGGTTGCGCGACACCTTCATCGATTGGATGGTTTGGGCTTGTTCGACTTATCCTCGCGTCGAAACACTCGGGCCATACTGGAGTCTTTTTTTCCCATGACAACGCACACGCCCTTCATGACTTTCAAGAGGCGTTCGAGTGCCTTCGCCATGCGCTCAGCCTCCTTAGTGTCCAGATCTCGAAGGGCGTCAATCTTCGCCTCCAGCTTTGCTTTGTCCTTGTGCAGATTCACCGTCACAGCCATGCCGGCCTCCTCGGTTATGTGGCGTTGGTCCAGTCCGCCGCTGAGACTGAATCGGACCGACTAAGCTCCGTCACTTGACAAGCGCAATACTGCGTAGGAGTTGTGGATATCGAGCATCGTCACGCAGGCCATCCAATCGTGGGTCTACCTGCGCCCACATCAGAACGGCCGCCTGTTCGTCCACAGCAGCCTGCAGAAGCTCGAAGGCTTTGTCCTTATCTCCCAGCGCCGCGTAAACATATCCGAAGTAGGCGCGGAGATTAGCGCTCAGTTGTGGATTCGCGCGTTCCAGGGTCGAAAGTTGGAGCCTCGCTTCTGACTCGTCGCCCGCCTGCGCATGGGTACGTGCCAATTCCGCAAGGTAGAGAGGGCTGGCCGTCGCGCCGCCGCCAATTTCAATGGCTCGCCGCAACTCACGAAGGGCGTCACCGAACGCACCCTTGGCCGCATAGACGCGGCCGATACTGAAATGCACTTGCGTCAAGCCAGGTGAGGCTCGAAGACGCCGCTGGAAAGCCACCACCGACTCGTCATGGCGACGCGCGTAGTAAAGCATCATCGCAACGTTCCCGGTAGCCGGAGAAACTGGATCGAGATCTTCAGCAGTCCTGGCTTGAACGACCGCCTCGTTTACGCGTCCGAGCGCGGCGAGGTACTTCGAGTACTGGATGCGAGCAAGGATATCGTTCGGATTGAGGCTGATGGCGTTCCGATATGAATCGCCAGCTCCAGACCAGTCACGGTCATAGTAGAGGCGCAGGTCCGCCAACCGTGTGTGGGGCTCTGACAGGCGCCCATCGAGAGCGATCGCCCGGTTGATGTGCTCGCGTGCCAGAGGGATCGCTTCGCTCGTCGGCACGAGTCCGTTCACTTGAAGATCGATGAGGCATCTTCCCAAAGTCGCGTGTGCCATCGCGTACTGAGAATCGAGCGCGATCGCGCGCTCGAGGTAGCCGCGCGCGGCTTTGTAGTTCGCGACCGTGTCGTTCCGAAGGAGCGATCTGGCCTCCAGGTAGGCAGCTCGAGCCCCGTCATTCTGACTGTGCGGAAGGCCCGTGCGAACCGGTGCATCGACGGGGAGAGCTATGCCTATTGCCGAAGCCACACCGGTCACGGCCTCCCGGGGAACAGTGGTCAGGTCGCGAACGGCTTTGCTGAACGAATTGCTCCATCGCACCGACCCGGCGCGATCCAGAAGTCTCAGATTGACCAACACACCGTCGCTGGATTCTCCTCGGCGGACCGATCCCTCAATCAACCACTCAACGCCGAGCGCCGTTGCGATTTCAGTCGGACTCGCGCCAGGCCGACGAGCTGCGGCAGAGGCCGATGTCCAACCCGCCAGTTGCACGCCATCGACGAGGGTGAAGGTGGTCATCAGGTCGTCGGCGAAAGCGTCGGCGATCCAGTCGGGCTGTCCAGACAAGTTGAGAATCGGAAGAACGGCCACTTTGGGTACAACACCTAGAGTCGTGCCTCCCTGCATCGTGAAGAGCGCCAGCCCGATCAGAGCTAAGAGCGTCAGGACACACACGGCTGCCAGTGCCCAAGTAGGCGCTAATCGCCGCGAGAGCGGTCGAACGACAGAAGTAGGTCCCGAGGCGAGCCGTGACCCTGGCTCCAAGAGCGCTTCCAGCGCCCCGGCACTCTGTGGGCGGTCGGACGGCATCGGCGCGGTTGCTTGATCGACCGCTCGCACGAACCAATCAGGCAAGTCCGGCCGCGCGTCGCGTAACAGTTGGCGGCTGCCTTCCGCGTGCCGCGCACGCAATTCGGACAGCGATGTCGCTGTCACTGGGAACTGCCCGGTGACCAGGTAGTACAGAAGTACCCCAAGGCTGTATAGATCGGACTGTGGACTCGCGGTCGCTCCGCCGAGCAGCTCGGGTGCCAAGTACAGCGGCGTGCCGGCCAGCGGGCGCAGTTCGCGATCGGCGGCTGCGTGTCCTGCGCCGAAATCCATCAGGACAATCCGCCCGCCGGCTTCCCGCATCACGTTCTGCGCCTTGACATCCCGGTGAACGAAGCCAAGCTTGTGCACCGCTGCCAGCGCTCCACACAAATCACGACCTATCAGAGCGGCTTCCTCGGCCCCGAACGGTCCTTGCTCCTCGATGATCTGCTTTAGGGTTCGCCCGGTTACGAACTCCATCCAGATACCGACCCTGCCATCGAAAACGTCTGCGCCGTAGACCTTGACAACACTCGGATGCCTGTCCACCTGGGCGAGGAGCCGCGCTTCTTTGACGACTGTCGAAGGGCTCGAGGGGGTTCCAGGTTCCGGATGGAGCAGCTTCAACGCGACTTCGCGTTCGAGGCGAGGATCCCAGGCCCGGTAGACGGTTCCGAAGGTGCCCCCGCCAATCTCGCTTCGCAGCTGGAGTGGTCCCCACTGCGCCGCGGTCGCACGACTCGATGCACCGAGACTCGCCAGGAGCCGGAGCTGCTGCACGATCTCCAGTTGGCTGACGCCATCCGCGCTGGACTCCGCACGCAGCCAGTCGATGTCGGAGCCGTCAGCAACAGCCTCTGCGAGAGTCAGCAACGTGGCATCACGAGACAACATCAGCTCTGTTCCGCGCAGATGATAACAGCTCAACCAGGACACACAATAGACGGCCTAGGCGTGAGAATTCCCAGCCATTGCTGTCGCCAGCTTGGCCAAGGCTCGTGCCACCAACATCCGCGCGGCATCCGCGCTTGCCCTGTCGGCGAGCGCTGCGATCTCTTGGTAGCTGCAGCCCAATTCGATTCTGGCAATCACGGCTTCGCGTTCGACGCCCTCCAAGAGCGACAGCGCCGTGTCGTACCTGCCGAACGCCTCACGACCCATGGCCAGTTCGAGGGGCGAGCGGTCGCTACCCGGCGTGTCGTCTCGCAACTCCTCACGTCTGGGCTGCGCTTCGACCCTACGCAGTTCGTCCCGAATGCGGTTGGTCACCGCACGCCGTAGGTATCCCTGTAGCGCCCATTCACCCCGGTGCTCGAATGCCTTGAAGTTCTTGAACGTGCCGATCAACGCCTCCTGCACGAGATCGTCCGTGTCGGTCATGTCGCGGGCATAACGGGGCAAGCGCCCACTGGCCCATCGCTGAAGGCGTGGGCGATAGCGCGCGAGCAGGCGTTCGAGGGCCGACGAATCGCCGGCTTGCGCACGTTCAATCAGCTCGAACGACGACTCTAGGTCCATGCGGTGGAGGACTGTTGGCTCGAATAATACAGGGAAGACCGTCGTACGCGATCGCCGATAAACCCAAGCAGTTCCGCACGCCACGAGGGCCCCTTCGCTTCATTCACGGTCGGGACACGACCTCAGGGTGTCAGGCGTCGCGACACCACACGATCTACTTCACGGGCGTCTCGCGCGTCTGAGGGTAGGAGGTCGCACGATGGTGTTTCGATTCGCTCCGATCCTCTGCACGTTCTCTCCACGACAACGGCGGACGGCACCTGCCCAGGAGTCTGTCGACTGCGCTCGCCGCACCGCCAGCTGTTCGGTTTTCACTGCGTCTCCGTTTATGGAGTGTTGGCGAAACCCCACACCAGCGAGGGCGTGATGAGCACACCAATCTCCCCGTTACCGGACCAAATGGCGCTCCTTTCTTGCGTGATTCGAGAAGTTGCCCGTTCCCGACGGATGTCCCGAGAAGACGCGGAAGATTTCGCGCAAACCGTCCATTTGCGCGTCGTCGAGCGCGAATACGACGTGTTTAGCCGCTTCGACGGTCGAAGCTCACTGAGGCGTTACCTCAATGTCGTGGTCCTGCGAATGCTGCTTGATTGGCAGAACAGCACATATGGGAAGTGGCGGCCGACAGTGGCGGCGACCAGGCTAGGGGAACCCGCCATTCGCCTCGAGCGCCTGGTCTCGCGAGATGGATTCACCGCGGACGAAGCGATCGAGATTGTCAGCCGAGGCGCGAACGCACCCTCACGCGCTGACCTTCGGCAGCTGCAACAGCTCCTGCCGCCCCGCCAACGACGCCGCAGAGTGTCGATCGACGTCGTTGGCGAAGTTGGTGAAACGCCATTTGCCGATCCGCTGGCGGCACGCGAGCGACGCTGCCGGAGGTTACGCGCTCGTGCCAGCCTCTCCGCCGCCTTGGAGCGGCTGCCGGTCGGGGACCTCCACCTGATTCAGCTGCGCTTTCGAGATCGGCGAACGGTGCAAGACCTCGCGAACACGTTCGGAACCGATCCGAAAGTCCTGTATCGCCGATTCGATCGCATGCTGCGTTCCTTGCGCCGTAACCTCGAGGAACAGGGCGTGACCGGAACGTCGATGTTCGAATCTCACTAGCCCTCGTTCAACGTCCTCAGAACGCAGCAGCCACGTCCGTCTAGGGCGCGGAGGCAATGAACGATGCGCTTGTTTGCTTCAATGCTCTTGGTGGCGGCCATCCTCGCGTCGGCGTGCAGCAGCACCACCGATCAGGATGGCAACACCATCAACCCGGTCGGCCCGAGCACGACGACACCTCAGACCGGCCGGCTCGCGTTCTCGACGAACGCAAACCGCGGCTGGTCGACCATCGACATCTATGTCGACGACGCCTACATCGGCACGCTCCGCAGGTACTACGAAGCCGGCAATGGCGTCTCCTGTGTCAACGATGGGGATGCCCGCGTCGCCACCACGCTCAATGTTGGCCCGCACAGCTACACCGCGCGCACCAACACCGGTGGAAGCTGGTCGGGTACGCACACGGTGAGCGCAGGCAGTTGCATGGAGATCAATCTCACATGCAACAGCGGCGATTGCTCTCGTTGACGACACCTTCAGTGGCGCCACCTCATGATCAAGATCGCTCTGCTCTTTGGAACGCTGCTGGTGCCAACACTGCTCGGCACCACCTCTCCCGCTGCGGGACAAGTCACACCCGTGCCACCTCGTACGCCGACGGTGCAGGGAGTCGAGCCCCAGCCCGGGCGACAGGGCGTCGGCGAAGTCCGAGCGCTCGCGAACGAGCCTCGGCCAGCGGAAAGAGTGTTCGTCATCGGATCGGCCACGGTGTTTGGAGGCAATGTGTCCGCCGCTCGTCAGGCAGCGCTCCAGTCAGCCTACGCCGAAGCCGTGGCACGCGGCGCCGGAGTCGAGATCGGCCGTCTGACGCTCGTGCGCAACGTTCGGGCAGTCAGCGACATCGTCGCGTCTCGCTCGAAAGGGTTCGTCAAGTCGTACGAGCTTGTGGGAGAAGGCCTCGTCGAGGAGACGCCGCCGAAGTACGAGGTGCGCATCGACGCGATGGTCGTGCAGTCGACCGGCGAGGCCGCCAGTGAGCTCGACGGTCTCAAACTCTATCTCGACGTCATGGGCAACCCTCGACTGTTGGTGTTGCTTCCCGAGGCGGCCTTCAATGCACCTCCGCCGGAGACGCAGAGCGCGTCCGGATCGACGCCATGGGGACACACTCCGGCCTCTACGACCTCGGGCACGATGCGCAATGCCGAGGCCGCCATCGCCCAAGCCTTCGGTGCATTCGGATACCCGGTGATGACTTCCGACGACGTGATGGCCGCCGGATCGGTGAATGCGGCGCAGCTCGAACGGGCACGTCAGGGCATCACGTTGGATGCGGTCGCAGTAGCGCGAGCGGTCGGCGCTGACATGCTCCTCACAGGCAACGTGCAGTTGTCCTGGCAGCGAATCAAACCGCAAGACGTGGAGTTCGCCTCGGCAACGACCGTCGCCTCAGCGAAAGCGATGGTGGTGTCGAACGGTTACATCATCGAGGCCTTCAGCCGCAGCGTGACGAAGGCGCATACCAGCGCGCTCGGCGCCATCACATCTTCGCTGCAAGGCGTCGCGTCCGAGTTCGCAGCCGCGCTGGCTTGGAAGATTCCGAGCATCCTCGCCTCCCGGCCGCGAGTTACGCGCGTCACGTTCGCGAACGTCGACCTCTCGATCGCGCAACGGCTGAAGGCTGGTCTCGAAACTCTCGAAGGCATCGATTCGGTGCGATTTGCGAGCGTGCCGACCGCCAGTCACCCACAGGCGGAACTCGAGATGCTGTCCGGCTACGTCCTGCTGCCGCAAGACGAGCTCGTGGCGACCTGTATTCAGGCGGCCGGACGGCCAGTGCAACTAGTGAGCGCGGACAAGTTCATCGTCCGCATGACCGTGATGTGAGAGCTCAATCCAACCGTAGGAGGCAGTCATGAGGACGAAGAGTTGGTGGAGAGAAGTGGCGGCGGTTCTGACCCTCGCATGCGCTACCGGGTGCGCCAGCACTCAGGAGAAAGTCACCGTCTACACACCCGGCGGCGCGGTCGCCGACGAAAGCCTCCGGAAAGACGATCGCATTCTCAGCGAGCTGCGCCGCGTGTTCGAAACCACGGTGATTGGCGGCGAAGGCATCTTCGATCACAAGAACGAAGGGTTGGCACGTCAGTCGGCGCTCAGTCTCGCGCAAGCCGACCTGGCACAGAAGGTTCAATCCGAAGTTCGCGGCAACACGATGGTGATGAACAACCAAGACGTGAGGAGCGTCGTCGAGACCAGCGTGAATGCCGTGATTCGCAACTATGACATCGACTCGGCCGGCTTCGAGCCCAACAGCACGCGCTATCGCGTGCGCATCAGCATCAAGGGCGAGCAGTTGGTCAAGGAGATCGAACGCCGCCGCGTTTCGCGTTTCTAGGCGTTCGCACCCATCAACGCGTGAGCACACGGAGGTCCAACATGCGGAAGTATCTGCCGGTCTTGATTGCTCTTTTCGTCAGCGTCGCGGCTGCCCCTGCATTCGGCCAGTCGGCCGAGGGGGCACGTACCGTCGGGCGCAAGGGCGCGAAGCAACTGAGTCTCAGTTTTGCAACGTTTACACAGATTTCAAGCACCGAGGGTGTCGGCGGCTTCGAGGGCGGAACGTCGACATCGACCAACATCTTCGGGGCCGTTGACTTCGGTCGGTTCGTCACCAACCGCTTCGTGCTGTCGTTCGGCCTCAGCGGCAGCGGAACGGTCAAGCGGGGGTCGACACCTCTCTTCTACACAAACGGTAGCGCCGCTTTCTACTTCACGCCGCAAAAGGCATCGAGCGCGTACTTCGGCGGTGAGGTCAGTACACCGCTGAGTCAGACGGAAGGCGTCGACATCAAGCCCGAGGTCCTCGGAAAACTTGGCGTTCAGACCGCGATCAAAGAGAACGCTTCTCTTTTCGTCGAAGGAGCGTACGGCGGACCGGTCGATACCCTCGGCTCGAGCGGATCCCTGCGAACGCGCGTGGGTCTGCGAGTGCTGTTCTAGAGGGAAGGGAGGCAGACCATGGACATTCGCACCGGCGTTCAGGCGTTGGCAGTAGCGGTCTGTCTCCACTCTCACTCCGCTTCTGCGGGGGATCTGATTGTCAGGGCTGGCCGACAGCCGTCGGGTGAGCGTCTGCAAGCATGCGAAGTACGCCGGGACCCATGTGTGTTCGACGATGCTCGCGGCGACGAGCGATATCTCGTGACCGAGCACTGGATCGCACGAGCTCAGACGGGGCGCGAGTTGTACCGAGTGCCGATCGCAGGCGGGGTGACCCGAGCGCGGCTGGCCGCGATCAATCGCGGCCGGTCGCAGATCCTGATCGCGATCGCTCAAGAGGCGGTCGCGACGAGCGCACTCTTCACCCCGGGAAGCCTGAGGCCTGAGGCAGTCCAGCGTCAATACTCGCTGTCGGTCCGAAATCCGAAGTCCGGTGCCGAGATCAAATCAATCGACCTCGGCATACTCAAGCCGGAATCGATCGGACTGTCACCCTCTGGCGACTACGCCTGGGTGCTTGGCCAAGAACTACAGCTTCGGCGTCACGAAGTCCGCGCGTACAACACCAGAAGCGGCAAGCTCGAGCACCTCACGCCGCTCGCCAGGGGATCGGGAACCGACCTGTATGAGAGTGGCTTCTCGGTCGGCGGTGTCTTCTATGCCGCTGAGGTCACAGGAGAGAGTGGGGGAACGAAGCGGCACCTCAGCGCCAACCCGTACTCCATCGCCGAATTCACGGTCAAGGTCACCGAACCACTGCGTCTCGAAGCGCTCGCCCAGCAACCGGTCGCGGTAGTTGGGTTCGAGATGGAAGCGGGCGACTTGCGTGAGATGCTCGAGAGCGCGCTTGCCGTCAAATTGTCAGCCGCCGGTCTGTCGATCGTCGAGCGCAAGCGCATCAAAGAGCTGCTTCAAGAGGCGCAGTTTCAGAACTTCGGCATTACCGACTCGCGGAGTGCCGCGGAACTCGGGCGCATGGCGAACGCAAGTGCCTTGGCATTCGGCACACTTCGAACCACCGGAACGATCAGTTTGATCACGCTCCGATTGACAGGCGTCGAGGATGGGACCGTGCGAGCGGCGGTCGAGCTCGAGTGTCGCGACTGTGCACCGGATGACTATCTGCAGGGCCTGTCGTTTCTCGTGAGCGATTGGGTTCAAAAGTGAGGCTCTGTGCGATCGCTGTCGACGTTCCTACTGGCCACGCTCATGGCCGCGACTCTTCTGGCCGAGCAAGTGGCACCGCCGAAGCCGAAGCCTCGAGCTCCGAACGTCCAGGACGTGACGAAGCGGCGTCGGGGGCCGCCGCCAGCCGAACATGCCAGTCGCCTCGTCATTCTCAGCGATGCGCCGTGCCGAGTCTGGATCGATGGGCAGGACGCGGGCGTGGCGGTCGCGGACACACCACGCGAGATACCTGTCGCAGCCGGTTCGCATGTCGTGATCGTCCTGAGCCAAATCGCCAAGGTCCGGCGCGAGCTGACGGTAGACGTCGAGGAGAGCCAGGCCCTGCTGGTGCGACTGGATCTGCAGGATGACATCGCCACAGTCACGGCAGAGACCATGGCTCGCGATCTCGAAGCCGCTGCGCTCGAAGACATCAAAGAGCGGGCACAGTCATTCGCTACCACGCCATGGCGCAGAGTCGGGACGGGCGCGGTGGCGATGGGGTGTGTTCCAACCGATGCGAGCTGCCTCGCCGATGAGCGCCCTCGTCGAGCGGTCGCGATCGACGTCGCTTTCGACATCATGCGCACCGAAGTGACGCTGCAACAGTTCAGCGAGTTCGCGGCTTCGCGCCGGCGGGCGACGCCACCACAACCGCCATGGAGTACGCGACCCGACCAGCCTGTCGTGAACGCGCGCTGGGCCGACGCGCAGGAGTTCTGTGCCTCGATTCGCGCCAGGCTGCCGACCGAAGCGGAATGGGAGTACGCGGCGCGCGGCCGCAATGTGGATGCTGTGTACCCCTGGGGCGATCAATTCCTGACAGCGCACGCCAATAGCTTCGGCACACCGCCAGCCGATCGCTGGGAACACACCGCGCCTGTAGCCTCGTTCGCGCCCAACGACTGGGGTCTCTACGACATGGCAGGCAACGTGTGGGAATGGGTCGATGGTTGGTATGTCAGCTCCGATGCAACGGTCACGGCCCATCGCGTTGCACGGGGCGGATCATGGCGCTCGATCGCGTCTAGTCTTCGTGCGTCCGCCCGCGCGCGCCTGAATCCCGAGCAGGGCGACGACAGCGTCGGCTTTCGGTGCGTGCGTGTCACCAGTCATGACGAGGGACGGCGGTGAGAACGGTCGCCCGTGGCGGTGCCGTGACAGCACAGCGAACGCTGAGACAGTGGCTGGAAGAGTTCTCCCGACTGGTCGCCGAGAGCGGTCCGCGCTCCCAAACGGCACTGCGGGCCGCAGCCGAGCACCTCATTCGGACCTGTGAGTCGCCGGTCAGCGAGGTCGAAATACTCACGTCTGAGGCGACGACACCTGACACCATCGAGGCTGCCGGACGACTGATTCACCTGCGGCTAGCATCGCCGGCGGTGAGTGTCACCGTGGCAGGCCGGACGGTTGCGCCGATTCTGGCGTGGGTGGCGCCCAGCGACCCACCATCGCCTACTGTCGCAGGCGCGATTGACCAACGGCCGTTCGTCCTCGTAAGCGGCTGCGCTGCCGAGACTCCCACGGTCCGCCGTCTTCTCACCGACCACGCATGGAATACCTGTTGGCTCGAGGCCGACCACACCGCGGAGACCCTCGTCGCTGCATGGGCGTCGCACGTCGACTCGGCCACATGGAATGCTTTGCAAGCGGTCGCCATCGCTGACGCTGCATCAGCGCTGCTGGCTGCCTTCACCGCCGACGTTCACCGAGACTTACAGTCGCTTCGCACTCGCCGAGGCCTGCTGCAGCACCGCTCCGCGCCAACTCTTCAAGCCGTTGGCGTCGAGGCGGTCGCCGAACTGCGGACGTCCCTTCAGCGGCAGACCGTGGAGCTCGTCCGTGGACTCGAGGAGCGCCTTCACATGGCGTCGTTGCCAGGGGCCGAGCTGTGGAGCGAGGTCGAGCAAGCAGTCAATGCTGTCGTCCGCCTCGACCGCGAAGCGCGCTCTCGCACAACGACAACTCGGCTCGCTCCGACTGATGAGCAGAACCTTCTGCGAGACATACGACGAGCGCTTCTTGCACACGGCCTCGCGGATCTCCGCGCGACTCACGATCTGATCCGAGTGATTCAGCGTCAGGCGGCCGATCGACTGCCAACTGGCAAAGGCGCGAGGACCCCAACGCCGCTTCGGCATCTGTCTGACGGGCGGTTGCATCGGATCCTCGACATCACAGTGATCTTCTCGAGACATTACCAAGGCGAATTGCCACGGCCGGGGTTCTTCGAATATCTCACCATAGCCCGCCGCTATCAGATGGTCGTCGTGATGCTGTTGTCGGCGTTCGGCTTCTCGTTCCTCCGTTCATTCCGTGACGTGATGGTGCCGCTCAGCGTGCTGCTCCTCTCGCTTGGCGCGTTGCAAGCGATGAGGACGGTCCGGCGGGAGCGGGCGGAGGGTGAGGCTCGAGAGCGTGAACGAGCTCGTGAGCACCTACGGGGAGAAGGACGTCGAATTCTACAGGAGTTCCAACGCTTGTGGGTGGCGACCGTCGCGCAGCATCTGCAAGATGAACTACCAACGTTGATCGCCGACCTCGAGCAGGCAATTCGAGAGCGTGTCGTCCGCCAGACCGCGGACGCGGATGCCGCCCGCCAGCGAGCGCAGCGCCAGGTGCAAGCCTACGACGCCCTGGAGCGTCGGTACGCCACGACGGCTCGCGCCCGCGAGATCGCCGGAACGACCCTCTTGGAGCTGCGCGGCGAGCTGAAACAGGTGATCGCCGGCTGGGAAATCGGGGCACAACGGTCATGAGAATCGGCATCGATCTGGGCAATAGCTATGCGCTCGTGGCCCGCGTCAACGCCGACGGCACGCCGTTGCTCCTGCCGGACTGCGTGCAGCAGGACCTGTTTCACACGCCATCGGTTGTGTGTTTCGCGAGTCAGGCCGCATATGTCGGGCGCACGGCGGAAGCGCTCCTTGACGAAGAGCCGCATCTCGTCGCGCTGCGATACTTCAAGCGCAGCCTCGGCACCGCCGAGCCGATCTGCTTCGACGCCCGGGGAGCCGGTTGGCGCGCGGAAGCGCTCGCGGCTCTCATCCTCAAGAAACTCCGCTACGACGCAGAGACATCGGGTGATGCCCAGATCGATGGTGGGGTCATCACAGTTCCTGCACACTTCACGGACCCGCAGCGGAGAGCGGTGATTGCCGCCGCCATGATGGCCGATCTGCCGGTGATGCATCTGGTCGAGGAACCGGTGGCCGCTGCTCTTCACTACGGCGCCACCGTTGGAGCAGATGATCGCGTCGTGTTGGTGTTCGACTGGGGCGGGGGCACCTGCGACGTATCCGTGGTTGCCTGTCAAAGCTCCGGCCTTACTGTGCTGTCCAAGGCTGGCGTCGCCGATCTCGGGGGTAAGGAACTCGACGACGCGGTTGCCGCATTACTGTTGTCGGGGTGCGACGAGCGGCTCCGCACGCGTTTGTCCAGTACTGCCCGTACGCTGCTGGATCTGCGGCGCGCAGCAGAGGCACTCAAGATTGAGCTTTGCGCGACTACCCGGCCTGTCGTCCGGCGCACCCTGCTGATGGGCGACTTGCCGCTGGACGTGCGAATCGCGGTGTATGCATTCGACGAACAGATTGGCCCGCTCCTCGATCGCTGTCAGGCGCTGGCGCTCGAATGCGTTCGATCGGCCCGCCTCGAACCCGATGACATCGATGACGTATTGCTCGTCGGCGGTTCGTCGATGGTGCCAGCGATTCGGGACCGGATGGAACGCCTTTTCCCCGAGCGTGTGCGCTATCACGAGCCCGGGAAGGCCGTGGCGTTCGGGGCGGCTATTCACGCGTTGCAATTGTCGGGAGACGCTGAGGCACTCGACCTGCCACCCACGCTGCGAGGCGTTAGCGGCCACGCCACCGGCGTGCGCGTCGTCGACCCGCACACTGGCCGCGTCACGTTCGATGCCGTGGTCCCCCAGAACGTACCGTTACCAGGCCGCGCGACTCGGACCTTCTTCACAACTCGCGCCGAGCAAGAACGGATCGTGCTCGAGATCGTGCAGTTTCGGCCAGGCGATGGCCAAGAAACTTACTTGGGCGATTTGGTGGTGGGCCCCTTGGCACGACCGAGACTCAATTATCCGGTCGACGTCACCATCGAAGTGCGCGCCGACTCTACGGTCGCGGTGAGCGCCTACGATGCCGAGTCCGGACTCGAGCTCGAGCAGCTCTTTTCGCGCGACGATGCCAGTGCAGCAGCGGCACTTGCCCGCCAGCACGCGTTAGTGCGCGCCACGCCGGTGAACCATTTATGACACGCGAAGCGGCTGAGGCCCTCCTCGGATGCCAACGCGATGCTGCCCGCGCGGAGGTCCGCCGACAGTTTCAGGCGCTGCACACCGACACGCACATCCGGCTGACCAACGCTCCGACACCGACGCTGCGACGCACCTACCAGAAGGCGTTGCAGGACTTGCGAGACGCGTGCGAGCTCCTCGCACCAGGAGAGGCCGATCGCAACATCGACCTTCCCGCAAATGAGCCAGCACTTGCAATGAATGCGACACCATTCACAGCTCCAACCGCCCGTGGACAAGAGGCGGTGGCCGCGCCCGACGTGCTTCCCCGATCGACACTCGTTGCGGGCGTCATCTCGGCAGTGCTGCTGACCCTCGTCACCGCCATGGGTCTTGGGTGGTGGCGTGAGCGGCAGGCACGCGCCGATCTGTCCGCTACCGTGCAACAGGCACAACAGCGCCTGGCAGCGGCGGAATCGACCATCTCGGAGCTCAATGCGCTGTTCGTTGACGAGCGGATGCGCGTCCGCAACCGATCGCGGGGATCCATACGGATTCTTGCCGCGGCGGTCGTCTATTCCAGTGTGAAGACGGGGCTACACGTCGCCCACAGCGGAAGCTACGGCTACCCAGAATGGGCGCTGAAGCCGGACGAAGTAGCCCAGATCGACTCGGGGCTCGGCCGCGGGCGCGACTGGGACGGCCGCTTGCTGTCGTATGCCCTCCTGATCCAGTACGCCGATGCGGAGCCATTCCTGAAGACAGGCATCTGGTCACTCGATGTCGATCGTCTGGACAAGACGCTCCCCCTCGAGCTCGATTGATAGGGCATGACCATGAGCGACAGTCGTCCACGAACACCCCAGGATGTCGAAGCGCACCTCGAGCGAGTGAGAAATGCCATCACTGATATTCGACGTGTCATGGGTGATCTCGAGCAGTCGTCGGCTGAGGGTATCGGCGACGCCAGGTTAGGGATGATCTCATCTGGGGCGCAGATCATCAAAGGCGTTGCCGATGGAACCTTCGCCGCTGTCGGAGACCGCGTGCCACCTCTCAAAGCCGCCTACGGCGTCGTTCAAGATGGGATCGACCTCCTCTACGCGAAGGATGACCTCGGCAAGGCCGCCGGAGTGCTGAAGCTCGGAGGCGCAGGTGACGGTGCCTTTGGTAGCGCGAGCAAAGGGGTAGGGAACACTCTCGAGGGCTTCGGCAAGATTCTCGATGGGAACGCCGCGGGCGTGGCGCCGATCGCTCAAGGCATTGGCGAGTTGGCGAAGACAGCTGACCGCCTGAGCGGTGGCGAGGCGGACTTCGGACCACTCGACACCGTGACGGGCCTCGGAAAAGCCCTCAGCGACGTCGTCGAGGGCAACCGCCGGTTGGTGGGCGATCTCGAACAAGTCGATCGAATCGGCGAGCAGACGCTGGACGCTCGGCGTCAGATGGAGAGTCAGCTCGAACGTCTGCACCAACGGGAGAAAGACCTACTCCGGGACCTCAAGGTATTCGAACAGCCGGCAGGCAGCGCATCGGGACTGTCCTCAGGAACCGTTGGCTCAACCGAGTTGGAGGGGAATGTGGCCGATCAGTTCAATGGCGAGAGTGCGGCAGAGGCCGCCGCGGATGCCAACAACAGCAGTCAGAGCGCGGCGGACGCCGCGCGCGAGGCACAAGAGCATGCCGAATCGGCCGGCGAACAGGCAGAGGCAGCGGCCGAGCGCGCGCAAGCGGCAGCAGACCAGGCGGACCAAGCGGAACAACAGGCTGGCCTGGCGCAGCAGCATTCGGGCGATGCGGAGCAGCATGCTACGAGTGCTGAACAACATGCGGGTGCGGCTGAGCAACAAGTTGGGGTAGCCGAACAACACTCTGCTAGCGCAGAACAGGCATCGGGGTTGGCCGAGCAACAGAGTGCCGCCGCTGAGCAGCATGCCGGAACCGCGGAACAACACGCTGGCACGGCGGAGCAGCAGGCCGGCGCGGCCGAGCAACACGCCGGCGTCGCAGAGCAGCAAGCGAGTGCTGCAGAACAACAGGCAACGACCGCGGAGCAACAGGCCGGCCTCGCCGAACAGCAGGCCACCGCTGCCGAGCAGCAAGCCACGGCGGCAGAGCAACAGGCTACCCTCGCAGAACAACAAGCCGGTGTCGCGGAGCAGCATGCGAGCGGGGCCGAGCTGCAAGCGACGGCCGCGGAACAGCAAGCGACGGCGGCCGAGCAGCACGCGTCGGTAGCCGAACAACACGCGGGTGCTGCGGAGCGACACGAAGCGGCTGCCGATACTCATGCCGCCTCCGCAGAACAACAGGCTGGACGCGCGGAGGAACAGGCCCAGGCCGCCGAACAACAGGCATCCATCGCGCAGGAACAATCCGATGCGGCGGCGGAGCAAGCCGGCACTGCCGAACAGCATGCGACGGTGGCAGAGCAGTTCGCCAGCACTGCGGAGCAGCAGGCGTCGACGGCCGAGCAACAGGCGGGCGTGGCCGAAGAGCAGGCAACGACGGCACAGCAGCACGCTGGTGTTGCCGAGCAGCAGGCGTCGGCGGCGGAACAGCAGGCGGGCATTGCCGAACAACAGGCTGGGGACGCCGGTCAACACGCCACAACCGCTGAGGGCCACGCGGAGGTGGCCAGCGAGCATGCCAAATCGGCCAGCGATCTGGTTACTCAAATAGAGGATCACGCAGCTCGAGCCGATGAGACCGTATCCCGGATCGAGGCGAGCGCCGATGAAGCGTCATCGCTCGTCGGCGAAATCCAACAAGCAGTGGCCGACGCCAACAAGGAGCTCGCTACGATCGGCGAGCATGCGAGCGAGGCACAACGCCTCGTTCAGGAATGCGGCGCGCATGAACAAGAGTCGACGCAACTGCTCGGTCAGATCCAGGATGCGGCAAACCAGGGCGAAGAGCTTGTCGGCAAGACCCAACAACATGAGCAGGACACCGCAGACCACGAACGGCAGTGCAGCGATCACGAGCAGGAAGCACGACGGCTTCAGGAGGAGATCGTGCGCCTCCGCGACGAGTGCGACGAGCTGACCCGCGCGATTTCCGAACTGCGCGATCAGGCAAACGATCTCGTCAAGACAACCGAGGAATCCGCGCGGCGAGCGGAGCAAGAAGCCAACGACGCGGTCCAGTCAGCCGAACGCGCGGCCGCAGCGGCTTCCGAAGCAGCGGCGGCGGCAGCACGCGCAAGCATGTTCGCTGGCTGAGCCTGGGTTGCGCCGCAGGCGATTGGTCAAGGAGAGGCGACGAACCGCTACCTCCCCTCACGCGCAGAGTACGCAAGTCGAGTTCATGGAGGCGAGTCATGTCGAACAGACTGACATTTCGTGCGGACGTGAACGGTCGATCGTTTGCCGTCATCGTCGTCAACAATGGCGTTGCAACGGCTTGGGCTCGCGACGCGGTGTTGAAGGACGTACTGTTGCCACACGCACTGCTTTGGACGAAACGGCAGAATCCAGATCCGGACCGCGAAGCAGGATTCCATCTCGTCGGCTGCGGTAGCACGTTGGTCTCACCCGCTCACAGAAGACTCCAGAACTCGACGTATGTAGTCTCACCAGCATCGTCGGGAATTGCACACGCGAACTTCCTTCTGTCGTCCGTCCTGAGTGGCGCAGGAGGAAGCGATGAAGCGCAACGCGCTGTGCCTGATAGTGGCGGTTCTTCTCACTAGCGTCACGATCACGGGGGCCGCAACGAGCTCCGTGTTGACTGTGACCGTCACGATGGGACCGTGCACAATCAGTGATCGTGTGCTCCAAGTGGCACGCCGAGAAGTCAGCGCAGTGTGGGCGCCGTACGGAGTCGCGTTTGCGTGGCCCGACAACGCCCTCGCACAGACCACTCCAAGCCTGGTCGTTCAGCTGATCTGCGCAGACGACGAGCTATCAGCGGCAAGCGGACGACCTGCCGATCACCCCCTCGGCGCCGTCTTTCGTGCTGGCAAGACCTGGCGGCGTGTCATCGTGATCTCGCCAGCAGCGGTCTTGGCATTGGTGCGAGCGAGCATGACTGAGGCGGGTGAGCCAACGGTGCGCTCGCTCTTCGGGAGGATGGTTGGCCAAGTGATCGCCCACGAGCTCGGGCACCTCTTGCTCGATTCGTCGCAGCACTCGCATTCAGGATTGATGCGCCAGACGTACACCAGACGGGATGTCCTCACAGGACGGCGCGAGCCATTTCAACTGCAAACGGACCAGATTGCGAAGCTCACCGACACTGGTGGAAGTGGACTACTGATCGCCTCACGTTGACCTATGACAATGTATTCTTCGCATCCGCGCCCATACTTTCGGGCGCATGGAAGGATACCGATGGCGTCTGGCCAGCCCTTCGACTTGCAACGTGAGCTTCTGGACAACTTCGACCACGGGCTTCGCGTCAGCGAGCTCTTGGTTGCGGTGTTGCCACGAAGTCTCTGGCGTGCCGAGCCGCCGGGCGGAGGCGGGCGGTCGATTGTCGCCATCGTCGCCCACATGCAGAGCGTGCGGCGCACGTTCGCGAAGATGGGCGGGGCGGATCCAGATCTGCCCTCGCTGGACCGCGCCTCGTCGACACAGGCGGACGCGCGCCGGGCGCTGGGGCACAGTCGCGAGGCGTTCATGATGCTGTTTCGCGCGGCGCTTGTTGACGGGCGGGGCCGAGTCAAAGGTATGCCGCGGCGGACCGTCAATATGATGTTCTACCTCGCGCAGCACGATGCGCATCATCGCGGGCAGATCACGATGTTGGCACATCAGCTCGGCCACCGCTTGTCCTCCACCGACACGATGAAGCTCTGGGGCTGGAAGCGACTGGAGTAGTCTCGATAGACGAGCCGCCGCTCCAGGCTCGCGCTCGAATCCGTGATGACCATCATTCCACTCACTGAAGATCGGTTCGACGAGTTCGTCCGGCTGATCCACGCGCTTGCCGACTACGAGCACCTCGAACGTCCAGATGCCGCGGCGGTCGAGCGACTTCGCTCCCACGCGTTGGGGCCGCGCCCGCGCTTCGAAGCCGCACTCGCGGTCGACGACGGCGGGCGGGCCGTTGGCTACGCGATCTGGTTCGAGGCCTATTCGAGCTTCATGGCAAAGCCGACGATCTATCTCGAAGATCTGTTCGTCCTGGAAGACGCACGCGGCTCGGGAGCGGGCGGCATGCTCTTCGACCATGTGCGGACAATGGGCGAACAGCGTGGGTGCGGTCGCATGGATTGGCAGGTGCTCGATTGGAACACGCCCGCACGCGACTTCTACCATCGGCGCAACGCGGAATGGATGAAGGCGTGGTTGCTGTACCGGGTCACCTACTGAAAGCGCGCGCTCATATGTAGATCCTCGGGGCCGCTCCGAGACTGCCAAACGTATTCAACGGCGATGTCGGAACGGCGTCGAGCCTGACTGCCGTTCCCCCAGTAGGGACATTCCGCCCTAAAGGTTCAGACGCAGCCTTTCTCGTTCAGGCGATAATCCAACCTTCTCTGAATCGCTCAAGCAAAGCCTGACGGCGGCACAGTTCGCCCGTGTGCCGGCGGTAACGCAGGAGGCACAGATGGTTGAGGAGCCGGATGTCACCCGCCTACTCCAACGATGGCAGGGTGGCGACCAGGCGGCGCTCGACGAGCTGATTCGCGCCGTCTACCCGGAGCTCCGCCGATTGGCGGCCCGACAGTTGCGCGGAGAACGCGCGGGTCACACGCTGCAGTCCACGGCTCTCGTGCACGAGGTCTACTTGCGCCTGGTTGATCAGCGTCGAGTCAATTGGCAGAATCGGGCGCACTTCCTCGCCATCGCAGCGCGCTTGGCCCGTCGTGTCCTATTGGATCACGCTCGCAGGCGTGCGGCGTGGAAGCGCGGTCTGGGTGTCCGTCCTATTCCTCTGGAGGAGGCGGAGGTGGCCGCGCCGATGACTCCGGAGACGGATCTCGTGGCACTCGACGCGGCGCTCGGTCGCCTCGCGGCACTGGATTCACGACAGGCCCGGATCGTCGAATTGCGCTTTTTTGGAGGGCTGTCGATCGAGGAAACAGCGACCGTACTCGAACTGTCCACCGGAACGGTCAAGCGAGACTGGCTGACTGCGCGTCTGTGGTTATTCGACCAGTTGCGCCAGGCTTGACTCACGAAGGAGGCTACGTGCGAGAAGTGTCTCTCCGCGACCTGCTACAGGAACCGGAGCCACCGGGTCCGCCGACGCTCGAGAGGGACCGCAAGCAGTGGCGTCGCAGATCTCTGTGCGTTGCCTATCGAAGAGCGACGATCGCGGCTGCTGGATTTGCAAGGGTCGCTCGACCCACTCGACCATCGCGTCGCCGCGCTCGTGGAGCTGGAAGGCGCAGCCAGGGGGTTCCTTGACGTTCCGCTCATACCGCACGTCCACCACGACGAAGCCGTGCCGGTCTACGCCGCTGGCCAAACCATCGGTCCGTATTGCGTAGTCTCGCTCCTCGGCCAGGGTGGAATGGGCCAAGTGTATTTGGCCGACGACACGCGGCTGCTGCGCCAGGTCGCGTTGAAAGTGCTCACCGGAACGGTGGCCCACGCGAGCCTGCTGCGCGAGGCCAGGATGGTTGCGCGCCTCCACCACAGCAACATTGCCACCATCTACGATGTGCTCGAGGCTCACGGACGACTCCACATCGTCATGGAACTTCTGGAAGGACGGACGCTCGGCGATCGCCAGCGTGAGGGTCGTGTGGCCGCGACCGAGGCCGCGGGCTATGTCCGGCAAATCCTCGAGGCGGTTCGGCATGCGCATTCGAAAGGCGTGATTCATTGCGATCTCAAGCCGGCCAACGTGTTCATTCTGCCGGCCAATGACATCAAGGTGTTGGACTTCGGCCTTGCGCGGCTGGATGCTCCGTCGATGCACACCGTGAGCATGGGTCTGGCTGGGACGCCACGCTTCCTCGCACCGGAACGCCTACTGGGACAGCCTCCCGGAGCGCAGACGGATGTGTACAGCGTCGGTGTGATCCTTGCGGATTTGCTGATCGGCGCCGCGGAGTCGTCCGCCTCGGCCGACACGAAGCCTCTAGCGGTGCCACCTCAGGATCTGCACATTCACAAGACGCTGATTGGTGTGGCGGCCACCGCGATGGCGCCGGATCCGACCCTGCGCTATGCATCCGCCGCCGAAATGCAGTCGGCGCTCGACGCCGCGCTGCACGGCGTCACCGGACCGGCTTCCAAGAGCCGCCCAACCAGAGTCCGACCAAGCTTCGCCGCGGCCGCCGCGACGTTGGCTCTGATAGTGGTCGGCGCCTTGGGATACTTGACGACTCCCCGTCAATCAGGCGAACGCCCGGTACTTGCCTTGAAGATGTCGGCGGTCGGCGCCGATGCGATGTCGGGACACATCGCCGCAGCGCTCGAACAGCTCCTACTGCAATCTCTCGGGCGGTCCTCCGACCTCGTCATGGTACGGCAGGCGCCACCTGTCTCCGATCAGGCGATTGACGTCGGCGCGACCCACGTGCTGTTGGGCAGCGTGCAGCGAAACGGCAACGCGCTCGACATCACGTTCTCGCTGACCACGAGCAAGAACGTGCCCTTGGCGTCGCAATCAGCACGTGCAGCGCTCACCGATCCCCAGGTACTGGCTGAAGCCACCATCAACGGGACCGAGCTCGCGCTGCGTCGCGGGGGTCTACGCGTGACGCGCGATCTGCTGGACCCCATTGCGGTGCGGCGAGCGCTGTCGGTGAACGCTCAGGCCTTCGAGGAGTACGCGCAGGCCCGCGAGTACATGCGCACGCCGGAGGTGGCCGGCAACGCGGATTACGCGATTGGGCTGCTGGCGCGAGCCATCGAGCGCGATCCGCAGTTCGTGCTCGCACACGCCAGTCTCGCGGAGGCCTACTGGCAGAAGTATCAAGTCACGCGGGATGAGACGTGGACCGATCGCGCCCGATCGGCGGCGCTCGAGGCAGTGCGCCTCAACCCGGACGAGCCCACCGTTCGATACACGCTCGCCATAATCTACCGGGGCATGGGGCGGTACCAAGACGCGCTGAATGAAGTCAACAGAGCCGTCGCTCTTCAGCCGACCAGCGACGACCTCTATCGCATGCGTGGCCGGTTGCAGGCCGACCTCGGGCGCACGGCGGAGGCGCTCGACGATCTGGCGACGGCGCGCACGCTGCGACCTGGCTATTGGGACAATCACCGCACCACTGGGCTCGTGCTGTTCGAAGCGGGGCGATACGAGGACGCGGTGCCGCACTTCCGTCGACTCGCCGAGCTCCGCCCGAACAACGGGTTGGCTCTCCAGCAGCTCGGCACAGCGTTGCACGCGGCCGGACGCACGAGTGAAGCGCTGGAGACATATTACAAGGCCCTGAGCATTGCCCCTCATGCCATGACGCACGCGAACATCGCAAAGATCCACTACGACAACGGTCGGTACGAAGACGCGGCGATGGCCTACGAGGAAGCGGTCCGTCTCGACCCAAGGAGACCCGTGACCCATCGCAATCTTGGTGATGTTTTCGCCAAACTCGGTTTGACGGGACGTTCTCGTGACGCATACGAGACCGCGATTGCGCTGACAGAACGTGAGCTGCAAGTCAACGCGTCGGATCTCCAGTCGCTCAGCCTGCAGGCCATCTGTCACGCGAAGCTCGGGCATCGCGAACAGGCGGTCCGCCTGGCCGCCAATGTGCTCGCGGCAGACAAGATTGCGGCGACGACTCGCTATCGCGCGGGCGTCACGTTGATTCTCGCCGGCGAGATCGACCGTGGTGTGGACGCGGTCGCACGTGCTCTTGCCGATGGTCACAGCAGGAGCGAAGCAGCGTTAGACGAAGACTTGGCGTCGGTCGCGTCGGATCCGCGCCTGAAGGCGGCGCTGGAGAAGGGGACCAGCTAGCGTCCCGCTCCTTCGCGGCTGCTATGCTTGAGCGTTGCCTGAGCTTCCGGAGGTCGAAGCCGTTCGCCGCACGCTCGAGCCCGTCATGACCGGCGCGCGCTTCGAGTCCGTCGTTCTGCGACGGCCCAACCTGCGGGCGCCGTTCCCTGCGGGTTTCGTGACGCGACTTACCGGTCAGACCGTGCGAGCGCTGAATCGGCGAGCCAAGTATCTGCTGGCGGAGTTGTCGTCGGGCGAGACGCTGCTGATGCACCTCGGCATGACCGGTTGGTTTCGCATCGCGCGCGATATGGATGCGTCCGGTTCGAGCGACGCGGGATCGCGAGATCCCGAGCCTCACGATCACGTGATCTTCCGGATGTCGTCTGGCGCAACGGTCCTGTTCAACGATCCGCGACGCTTCGGCTTCATGGACCTCTCGCCGCGGGACGAACTTGCAGATCACCCTGCGCTGAGGCGGTTGGGCCCCGAGCCGCTGGCGGAAGACTTCAGCGCAGCGGTCTTGGCACGAGCCTGCCGAGGCAAAAAGACGTCGCTCAAGGCCGCCCTGCTGGATCAACGCGTGGTCGCGGGTCTTGGCAACATCTACGTCAGCGAGGCGCTTCATCACGCTGGGTTACTGCCGCATCGGCGAGCATCCACCATCGCGACACCGTCCGGTGCGCCGCGGGAGCATGCGCATCGCCTGACGAAGGCAATCAAGCAGGTGCTGACCAGGGCCGTGGAGCGCGAGTTGAACGCCACCTATCGATCGTCGCGGTTCCGCGTCTACGACCGAGAAGGCCAGCACTGCCTGCGATCGCGCTGCGGCGGGACGATCAAGCGACGTACCCAGGCGGGCCGCTCGACCTTCTACTGCCCTATCTGTCAGCGCTAGCAGGGAGTAGAATCGGCCGCTATGAAGCTCGGCACCACGCTCGTCTTGCTCTCCGCAATCGGGCTCGCCGGGTTGGCCACGCGGGCGGCCGCGCCCGAAGCATCGACCACGGGATGGGACGCCACACGCGCCGCCACCTACCTTGACGAACGCATGGAATGGTGGTCCACGTGGCGCAACGCCGCACGGGATCACGACACGTTCTGCGTCTCGTGTCATTCGGCGGTCCCCTATGCGCTCGCCCGCCCTGCCCTTCGCAAGCATCTCGGCGAATCGGCGCCGTCGCCGCAAGAGCAGAAGCTGACCGCCAACGTCTCCAAGCGCGTCCGGCTCTGGAACGAGGTGGCGCCGTTCTACTCGGATCAACGCGTCGGTCTGCCGAAGACCAGCGAGTCGCGCGGTTCCGAAGCGGTGCTCAACGCGCTGGTGCTCAGCGCGCGCGACGCGCAGACGGGCGCGCTGGCAGACGACACCCGCACGGCGTTCGCGAACATGTGGGCGCTGCAGATGCGCACCGGTGAGCTGAACGGTGCCTGGGCCTGGTTGAACTTTCACCTCGAGCCGTGGGAGTCGCCAACGGCGCCGTACTTTGGCGCCACTCTCGCCGCGACTGCTGTCGCTCTGGCGCCCGGCCCGTACGCCTCGAGCGCCGACGCCAAGGACGGCCTCACGCGGCTACGCGACTTTCTCGGACGCGGGTTCGCCGCGCAGAACGCGTTCAATAAGCTGATCCTGATGGCCGCGCCGCTGGACGACGTGATCAGCGTCGATCAACGCCGTGCGGTCGCGGACGAGATGCGAGCGCTGCAACAGCCGGATGGTGGATGGAGCCTCTCCACACTCGGCGCGTGGACTCGCATCGACAAGAGCGCCCCCGACCGCCGCAGCGATGGCTTGGCGACGGGCCTCGCCACCCTCGCCTTGCAGCGGGCAGAGGCTTCGTCGGCTGACTCGTCGCTCACGCGCGGCCTGGACTGGTTGCGCCGCAACCAAGATCCGGCGACAGGTCGGTGGTGGACCTCGTCGCTCAACAAGGAACGCGATCCGTCGACCGAGGCGTCGCGCTTCATGAGCGACGCTGCCACCGCCTACGCGGTGTTGGCGCTGACACACACGCCCTGATCGAACGCCCTCTAGTGGAGCGTATCAACAGGATTGCTACTGTCGCCAGAGTGCTTGGGGAGCGCAATCCGGCCGTTCCTACGGAACGGCCCAGTAGGACATTCGAGAGTACATGCCATTAGAAGAAGCGAATGCCCGGCCGCAGCACGAGCTGAAAGAACGCGAGCAGCACCAGCACCGCGCCGAGTGGATACATCGCTGATAAGCGGCTCAGGCCGCCACGCGCGGTCGCTCCACGCACGTGCCACGCGGTCGCCTGAATCCAGGCAATCCCGATCGCGGTCGAGATCACCGGCACCGCGGCCACCTCAATCCATTCGCGCGGGACACGAAACGGGATGATCATCGGAATCGCGAGGATCGCCGGCAGCGTCGCGACAGACCACACGAACGCGACCCGCGCTCGTGCGCTGGCGATCTGCACCTGGTCGTCCGCAAGGCTGAGGAACTCGCGCGTCAGCCACATCGCGATCGGCGGGATGGCGGCAAGGGCGACGAGCGCTGCCGCGGTCTTCGTCGCGCCGCTGATCCCCAAGTAACCCATCGCCATACCCACATCGTTACCGGAGACGAGGCTGCCGACGACCACTTGCGGCAGGGCCTGCAGCATGCCGGTAAAGGTCATCCAGACGAGGAACAGCCGGAGCGTGGGCGAGCGGATGCTCCGGCGCTGGACGATCAAGGCGCACACAACGCCGCTGATCAGAATCGCGAGCGCCCCGGTTCCTTGAAACAGATGCGCCAGTGGATGATCGCCTTCCCAGTTGTGATTGTTGTGGAAGAGCCTGGGCCGAAGGCCAGGCGTCATCGCCTTGGGCAGCACCAGAAACAATTCTTGAATGAAGAAGGTCAAGTTGAACGCGAGCACGTACAACAGCGCCGAGGCGAACGTGAGACGCCAACTTTTCACCTGCGGCTGTTCAACACGTGCCGCCGCTGATTCCCACCAGATGCGGACCGCTCCAGTCATGCCGTAAAGCAACGGAGCCACAACGACGACCAAGACGATCGCAATGCCGATCATGCGTGCGCGAGCGACGAATGTACGCGATCATTCGCGCCCGGCGCCATGACGAAACGCGACGGAGGAACGTGACCAATGAAAGAGCGCTACGAGTTGCAGCCAATCGGATGGGTGGAGTCGTCGCTGGTCGATGCCGCGCTCGCGCCGAAACAAGGCAGCGAAGGATCGCCCGAGGCCACGCTCGCGTTCGCCGCACGTGTCGGCGACGGCCTGCGCGATCTACGAGTGGACGATGACGTCATCGTGCTGACGTGGCTGGATCGGGCCGACCGCGACGTACTGGTCGTGCGTCCACGAGACAACCCGGCCAACCCGCTCACCGGTGTGTTCAGCACGCGCTCCGCGGATCGGCCGAACCCCATCGGACTGCATCGCGTCCGGATCCTCGCGATCGAGGGCACGCGGGTTCGCGTGCGCGACCTCGAGGCGCTCAACGGCACGCCGATCCTCGACATCAAGCCGGTGCTCGATCGCGCGCGCGAGCGATAGGGACCTTCGTGAACGTTCCCGAAAGGGAAATCTGGTATCCTTCGCGTCGCCATGACCACCACGGACCGACGCGCGTTTCTCTCGGGCTTGGGGAAAACTGGAGCTGCGCTGGCCACCTCATCCTCCTGGTTGAGCGCCATCGGCTACGCACAGGTGAGTCGTGGACCCGCCCGCGCGGTGATCGGCCAGGCGCACGGTCGATCGGACTTCGACCGTCGACTGTTCGGCGCGTTCCTGGAGCATCTGGGGAGAGCCGTCTACACCGGCGTCTACGAGCCCGGCTCCAAGCTCGCCGACCGCAACGGTTTCCGCACCGACGTGATCGCCCAGATGAAGGAATTGGCCGTCCCGATCATGCGCTACCCGGGCGGGAACTTCGTCTCGGGCTACAACTGGCTCGATGGCGTCGGCCCGAAGGACAAGCGGCCGACCGTGCTGGAGCGTGCGTGGAATTCGCTGGAGACGAATCAGTTCGGCACCAACGAATTCATCGACTGGTGCAAGCTGATCGGCACCGAGCCGCTGCTCGCGTTCAACCTCGGCACCGGCACACCGGAGACGGCCGTGTCGTACGTGGAGTACTGCAACCTGGACAAAGGCACCAAATGGAGCGACCTGCGGCGATCGCACGGCTACGAGCAGCCGCACAACGTGCGCTACTGGTGCCTCGGCAACGAGATGGATGGTCCGTGGCAAATGGGGACGATGCCGGCGCGCGAGTACGGGCGCAAGGCGCGTGACACGGCGCGTCAGTTGCGTGTGCTCGATCGGAGCCTGCAGCTGATTGCCTGCGGTTCCAGTGGTCCGGGCATGGCGACGTACCTCGAGTGGGATCGCGAGGTGCTCGAGGAATGTTACGACCAGGTGGACGGCCTCTCGCTCCACGTCTATTACGGCAACACGAAGGATCGCACGGGGACCAACCCGGCTCGTTACCTGGCCATGAATCTCGACATGGACCGGCAGATTCACGAGACCGCAGCCGTCTGCGACTACGTCCAAGGCCTGCGCAAGTCGAGCAAGCGGCTGTGGCTGTCGTTCGACGAGTGGAACGTGTGGTACCGCGCGAACAGCGGCGACGCGGTCAACGGCAAGCGCGCGTTCGCCCCGAAGCTGCTCGAAGAGGTCTACAACCTCGAAGACGCCCTGCTCGTCGGAGGTCTCCTCAACACCCTGCTCCGCCAGTCGGAGCGCGTGCGGATCGGATGTCTCGCGCAGATCATCAACGTAATCGCGCCGCTGGTGACGAACGATACATCGGTGCTGCGCCAGAGCATCTACTACCCGTACGCCTGGGCCATCCGCCATGCGCACGGCAAGGTTCTCGACGTCGCCGTGGAGTGTGAGACTTATCCCATCACCGCCGCCGGCTTGCGGCCGGAGTTCGCCCGCAACGCCGACGTTCCGTTCCTCGATGTCGTCGCCACGCTCAACCCGCAAAACGGCGAGGCCTGCGTGCTGATGCTGAATCGCGATCTCGAGTCACCACGCGAGCTCGCGCTCGAATGGCGCGGCCCCACGCCAACGCGCGTGCTGGCCTGCCACACGCTGACCGGCGACGACCTCAAGGCATTCAACACGTTCGAGCAGCCCAACCGCGTCGCCCCGCGAACCCTCGAAGCATCCAGTGCCGGCGCGCGTATGACCTTCAAGCTCCCGGCGCGCTCGTACACCGTCGCCCACCTCGCCACGTCGTAGTGACTAAGGGACGTAGCGCAGGCCTTCAGGCCTGCCCGAGTGGCGCGAGCCAGCGGACGAACGGCCTTGGGCAGGCCTAAAGGCCTGCGCTACGTACGATCATGGCGTGCGCGACACACGCTAAGCTCTACGCCAGTTCGATGGTCAGGCGGGTGACGGATGCGGGCGCAAAGCGGTGGACGACGAGGTTGCCACGCGGCGCCGGCAATTTCTCCTGCTGCGGAACCACCGCCGTCGGGTGCTCGAACGTGTTGACCGCGTGAATATCAGCCGCGCGCAGGACATCCACACGGATCGAGGCGATGGAGGCACCGCGCACGGCGATCTCGGTCTCGCGCGGCTCCGTCACGTGCGGATTGACCATCGTCAGCGTGAGCGTCCGATCCTTGAGCGACGCGGACCCCGCCAATCCCCACAGCGAGCCGGTCGAGCCCACACGCTCGTAGGTCACCGACGGCGCCGACGCGATCGCCCGCACGACACGGCCACCGACATGCGGCTTGTACATCTCGAACACGTGGAAGGCCGGCGTCGTGACGAATCGATCTTCATGCGCAAGGAACAGCGAGTGCAGGCAGTTCACGAGCTGCGCCACGTTCGCCATCACCACTTTGTCGGCATGACGATGAAACGTGTCGAGCGTCAGCGCGGTCAGCAGCGCATCCCGCATGGTCAACTGCTGGCCGAGCAGGTGCCCGGGAATGAGCTCCGTTCCGGGACGATGCCAGGCGCCCCACTCGTCGACGAGCAGCTTGACGCGATGCTGCCGGTCGACCTCGCCCATCACCGACCAGTGTGTCGTGATGAGCTCGTCGATTCGATCGCCTTCCTTCAACAGCTCGTACCACTCGTCCGTCGTGAACCGAACGGCGTCCCCTTTCCCTTTGTTCCAGTCGGTGGTCGCGCCGCGACTGACGTTCCACGAGTAGTGGTGCAGCGCCCAACCCCAGATGCTGCGGAGGGCCCCCTCGCCTTTCTCAGCCAGCGCCGTGAAGAAGCCACGCGTCCACTTCAGATCGCCGCTCCCAGGCCCCGCGCCGATGAGCGCCAGATCCACGCCGTAACTGGGGAGCCACGCGGTGAAGCGACGGTACTCGGTCGCGTACTCCTCCGCGGTGAGATTGCCGCCGCAGCCCCACGTTTCGTTGCCGACTCCCCAGAAGCGCACGCGAAACGGCTCGCGATCACCTGACGCGGCCCTGAGGTCGGCGAGCGACGAGCTCCCCGCGGGACTGTTGCAGTACTCGACCCACTGATAGAAATCGCGCGCCGGTAAGCTGCGCAGATTCGCGGCGAGATACGGCTCGCTGCCGAGCTGCTTGCACAACCGGATGAAGTCGTTCGTGCCGAAAAGATTCGGCTCGTACTTGCCCGCGTCGTCCGGCAGGGCCTGCATGGAGTTGGCCCAGAAATTCGTTCGGCGCGGCCGCGAGGCCTTCGGTCCAACACCGTCCCGCCAGTCGTAGCTGTCGGCAAAGCAGCCGCCCGGCCAGCGGATGGCGCCGTTGGGAAGACGCCGCATGTGATCGATCAGCGCCTGACGGATCCCTCCCGTGTTCGGGATCTTCGATTGCTCGCCGACCCACACGCCGTCGTAGACGACACCGCCAAGGTGCTCGACGAAGTGACCGTACAGATCCTGCGTGATCACCGCGCCCGGCTCGTCGATGGCGACGTCGATCCGCGAGTCGGCGGCGCGCGACGTCCGCGGGGCAAGTGTCACCGCCGCGGCGGCACCCGCGGTGCGAAGGAAATCTCGTCGAGTGAAACCGGTTGTCATGGCATTCGCGGCACCGTAAACGTTCACGACGGCGGATATTAAGCAGTTCGCCCGACCGTGTCAAAGGAAAGCCGCGAGTTCCGCACCGGTCGAGCTCCGATGTGGCGCAAAACGTAACGGTTAGGCCGCCACGAACGGCGCTGGCGAATTGACTCTCCGCGTCCGTCCCATCTACGCTGCCTCATCATGTTGATCACGCGGCTGCTCGTGGCGGGACTTCTCCTGGTGGCCTCTTCTGCGGTAGCGCTCGCGCAACCGCCACCGCAGACGCCGCCGCCGAACACGACCGACGATCCATTCCCTACGCCCATTCCCACCACCGATGGCGTCATCACCGTCGGCTTCAGGGAGTTCGCCTCAATTCCCGACGTCGACGGGAAACCTGCCCGGACGATGGCCATGGTGGACGAGCCGGGCACGAAGCGCCTGTTCGTGGCGGACATGACCGGCATCATCTACACCGTCAGCTACGACGGGCACACTGTGGCGCCGTATCTCGACCTGCGCGATCCGAAGTGGGCGGTCAGCGTGCAGTCGCAGTTCAGCGAGCGCGGGATTCAGAGCATTGCGTTCCATCCGCACTTCACGCGCCGCGGTGCGCCGGGCTTTGGCAAGTTCTATGTGCTGGTCGACACCAGCAACACGACACCAACGCCGGACTTCAGGCCCTCGGCCGAGGCCAAGCGCACGCACGACAACCTCCTGCTCGAGTGGACGGTCAAGAACCCGAGCGCCGCTGCGTACGATGGCGACGCCCCGCGCGAGCTGATGCGGGTCGAGCACCCATTTCCCAATCACAACGGCGGGCACATGACCTTCAACCCGTTGGCCACGGCCCGCGACGCCGACTACGGTCTTCTCTACGTCGGCATGGCCGACGGTGGCAGCGGCGGCGACCCGATGGACATGTCGCAGAACCTCGCTTCGATCTTCGGCAAGATCCTGCGCATCGATCCCCTCGGCAAGAACAGCGCGAACGGCAAGTACGGCATCCCGGCCGCCAATCCGTTCGCGAGCGATGGCAAGGACGACACGCTCGCTGAGATCTACGCCTACGGCGTGCGCAATCCGCAGCGGCTGTTCTGGGACTCGAAGACCGGCCGCATGTACATGTCCGACATCGGCCAGAACATCGTCGAGGAAATCAGCCCGGTCACGGCCGGGGCCAACCTCGGGTGGAACGATTGGGAAGGCAGCTACGCATATGTCGATCGGTTCGTGAGCACGGCCACCAAGCCGCGCAGCGATCCAAAGATGACCTATCCCGTCGTCGAGTACGGGCAGCTCGATCCGCTCTTCCAGCGAAACGCAGCCGCGATCGGCGGCTTCGTCTATCGGCAGAACACCATCAAGCAGCTGGCCGGTCTCCTGATCTTCGGCGACAACCCGAGCGGCGAAGTGTTCTACGTCAACGCCGACAAGCTTCCACCCAACGGCGGACAGGATGCGGTCCGCCGCATTCTGTTCGACGATGAGGGCGAGTCGAAGACGTTGCTGCAGCTCATACGGGACAAGAACATGGAGCAGGGGAAGGAGATCGCGACGCGCGCCGATCTGCGATTCGGCGTCGGGCCCAACGGCCAGATCTTCATCCTGAACAAAGGCGACGGTCTCATTCGCCTGATCGTGCCCAATACGCCGCGCCGAACGTCGAAGCAATAGCAACGTCAAGGTCGACGTTTGGCCCGTCGGGGACGACGTTTATTGCGGGGCGATGCGGGTTGCGGGCTTGGACGGACTCTTGCGGCTCAGCTCCGTGCCGGTCGTCGTCACGTAGTACTTCGCCAGCATGTTCGGTCGTTCCCATGCGGGAAGCGAACGGCGATTGCGCACGTAACCGAGAAAGCTCTCGGTGACCTGCGCGAAGTGCGCCTCGTGGCCCACGCGGAGCGAATCGGGGATCGTGATGCGGATTTCGGTGCCGCGGTCTTCGACGCCGATGCCGGGATAGTCCTTCTTGGATCGATCGACGTTCGCCTGCACCGCCGAGAGGACCTGCGCCTTGATCGCCGCCGTGGCCGGCACCACGTACAGTTCCGGCCGGAACTTGTCCGCGCGCGTCTGCCGTACCTCGATCCGCGCGCGCGTGCCGCGGTAGAACGCGAAGTGGGTGTCGCCTGATCCCTGCGGCGGTTCCCAATCCCAAATCACATTCAGCCTGGTGTGGATGCCGCGCAGCGTGTACGACACGAGCGTGTTGCAGTAGTACTCCAGCTTCCCGTCCTTCACCGACGCCGACAGGCTCTCCGGAAACCCCGGTGCGTTCGTGACACTGCGGAACTCCGGTTCGGGAATGACGGTCGGCCAACGCTGCGCCGCCAACACGCGGAGATCGGCTCGATGGTCGATGGTCTGATCGGGGAACAGCGTCCATTGCACCAGATCCACGAGGTGCGTGCCGATGTCGTTGAGCCCTTCGCCTTGCTCCGCCGTGTCGAAGAACCACGGCGGTCTGATGTTCGGAACACCGGAGACGACCTTCTTCAGGAAGTGCACGCTCTCCATGTAGACCGCGGGTTCGTCCGCCGTGCCCGGCACGATGTCGCCGAACACCGCCTTGTCGTTCACGAGCACGCGCTGGAGGCTGTTCGTCGCCTCGAAGCGCTCGGTCATGACGTCGTAGGCGACCACGCCTTTGGCATCCGCGTCGGCGAGCGCCGCGTCGAGGGCGGGCAGCTCGTCGGACTTCAGAATCCAGGGTTTGTCGGCGAGCACGTGAAGGCCCGCTTGGACCGACGTGCCAACCTGTGCGATCTTGCCGCGATTGCGCCCGGAGAAGATGGCGACGTTGCCGGGCCGCTCCTTGATCATGCGCGAGAAGAAGTCGGGGCTCGCGTGCACCTCGACGGCCCACTTGGTCGGCGACTGGCTGCGCCGGTTGAACGCGACGATACGGTTGAGGTGCTCAGTCAGATCTGGCCCGACGGGTGCGTACACGTCGACCCGCTCCGCGACGCCCGGATACATCTCCTTTTGCACCAGCGCCGCGTGGAAATGGCCGGGATCGACCGCCATGAAACGAACGTCGGGCATCGCACGCTCACTCTGCTGGGCGGCGATCGAGAGTCCGCCGAGAAGGACCGCCACCGCGGACAAGCTCAGTTTCGAGGTCATCTGCGCCAAGGATACAACCGCGCGACGCATGCCCGTCGAATCTCGGTAACGCGATGTCGAGAACCGGCGAGCGGCTCCGACTTACTCACGAACGCGGCGAACACGGTTCGCCGCATCTCCGCGGGAGGCCATCATGCCATCGATCACACCGTTTCTCTGGTTCGACACGCAAGCCGAAGACGCCATGAACCTCTACACCTCGACCTTCAAGCGCTCGAAGGTGATTGCCGTCAATCGGGCGCAGGGGAAGGTCATGTCGGTCCAGTTCGAGCTCGAAGGTCAGCCGTTCATCGGCCTGAACGCCGGACCGCAGCACTCGTTCAACGAGGCCATTTCGTTCTTCGTCGGCTGCGACACGCAGCAGGAGATCGACGAGCTGTGGGTCAGGCTCATCGCCGACGGCGGCGCGCCCAGCCGCTGCGGCTGGTTGAAGGACAAGTTCGGACTGTCGTGGCAGATCGTCCCGAACACGCTCGGCAAGATGTTGAGCGACAGCGACGCCGCGAAGGCGCAGCGAGCGATGCACGCCATGCTGCAGATGGACAAGCTGGACATGAAGCGGTTGCAACAAGCCTACGACGGCGGTGACTAGCGCCGCTTCGTCTTGCGCGTGGCGGCCTTGCGTGCCGGCGCCTTGCGGGCGCCGGCCTTGATCTCACAGAACTCGTAGGCTTCGCGCAGCCAGTCGGTGACCGGCGGCTCGACTTCATCGCGATGCCGAATGTGAATGATGTTGTAGATCTTGGCCTTCGAGGACTGATCTGCGCGCCGTACCTGTGGTGCCCTCAGCGCGCGGCCGAGAAACACGCACAGCTCGAGGAAGTTCCGCTTCGGACGCACGAAGAAGTAGCAAGTCTTTCGCGAGAACATGATCGAGTGGTGCGAGGCGTAGATCCGCTGCTCGCCGAACTCGGCCGCCGTCTCGCGCAGACGCTCCCACGCGTCTCGCAGGTCCTCTGACAGGTCCCGCGTCAGCGCCGCCTCGGTCGTCGTCCAGCAGTCGTGTGCTTCACCGGCTTCGATCCACTGCTTACAGTGGTAACACTGCCGACGGGGCATGGAACATTCTAAGAGTGCCTTGCGAAAACTAGGTACGTAGCGCAGACCTTTAGGTCTGCTACAACCTCAGGCAGGCCTGAAGGCCTGCGCTACGTACGGTGGTGAGTAACTTCGCAACGCACTCTAAACTAAGGCTTGAGGCTTGGAGGCTTGGAGGCTTGGGGCCTGGAGGCTTGGGGCCTGGAGGCCTGAGGCTTGATAGGCACCACCCCGATGTAGTCCAGCGCGGCGGCTTCAACGATCGGCGCATACCGAAGCCAGGCGTCGTAGCCGGACTCCGCGCGAGCAATTCGTCGATGCGGTACACGCGATCACGGCAAGAAGAACACACTCATTCGCAGAGACATCGACGTAGGGGCGGTTCGCGAACCGCCCCTACCAGTGCCCCAACCCTACGCGACGGCGGGCGCGCCGAAATGCTGCTGAACGACCAGCGTGGCCGCGCCGCGCAGACGAGGTTGCAGCGCCGGATCGGTTGGCACGATCCGCGGCGTCGCCTGTGACAGCGACCGCCGCTTCACCACGTCGATGACGAGCGGGCCGAGACGATCCCAGGCGGACGTGACATCGCCGATGATCACGATGAGCTCCGGCGAGAGACCGGTGACGAGGCCGGCGAGCCCCATCCCAAGGTACTGGGCCATCCGCTCGAGCGACGTCGTCGCCGCACGGTCGCCCTCGTCGGCCAGGCGCAGCAGATCCTTGAAGCGAAGCTCCGGCCCGTTCGCGCTCGCCGAACGCCCGCGCGTCGCGAGGTAATGCTGAATCGCGGCGGAGTTCGACGCGTACCGCTCCCAGCACCCGCGCTTGCCGCACGGACACGGCGGTCCCTGCTCGTCGAGCGTGACGTGGCCGAACTCACCGGCCATCGAGTTGCCGCCATGCACCAACTGTCCGTTCAACAGCAGCCCGACGCCGATGCCCTCGGACACCGTCACGGCGATCAGGTGGCGGATGCTCTCGGGATGTCGTCCGAACCAGAGCTCCGCCAGGGCGCATGCGTTCGCGGCGTTCTCGAGGACGACCGGCAGTTTGACGGCGGCCTCGAGCTGATCGCGCAGATCCACCGGCTTCCACCCGAGGTTTGGCGCGAAGATGAGGCGACCCGATCGATCCACGCGCCCCGGCAAGCTCACGCCCATGCCTTCGCAGACGATGTCCGGATGCGCGCGCCTGAAGGCGGTGACCGTACGGGTCACTTCGCGGACGAACCCCGTCGGCGTCTCGGGGGTCGGCCACGCGGTCTGCACGAGGAAGCGGGCATCCACGCCCGCGAGCCCGACGGTCGTGGTCTCGGGCCGGAGCTCCACGGCGATGATGCCGGCCCGCTCGACGTTGAGATGGAGAAAGCGCGGCCGGCGGCCACGCGGAACGTGTCCGATGGCCCCTTCGGTGACCCAACCTTCTTCGATGAGCTGGTCGATGATGGCGGAGACCGTGCTGCGTTGCAGGCCCGACCGACGTGCCAGGTCGGCGCGCGACATCGGTTGATGGCGCCGGATGAAGTTCAGCGCGATCCGCCGGTTGATCTGTCGGGCGGTCTCGCTGGTGGCAACCTGGAAGTTCGTGAGGTCGATCTTCCGCATGGTCGTGCCGGTGTTTGTTGTGGCTTCGAACTATAGGATCACGAGCCGACCCGGGCAAGGCCGCGTGGCATCACAGAGACGCTAGACGAATCGATAAATACGCGCATATCATACGCGACACCAAAGTTCATGTTATGAACTAAATCTGATCGGAGGCTCCGCATGGTCAGCCCCGGCCGCGTCTGGACGACGACCGCCTCCTGGCTGGTCCTCGTCGCGCTCGTCCACACCCAAGGGTATCGCGATGCGGCCCGTCCGGTCGACGAGCGCGTTGCCGACCTCCTCGCGCGCATGACGCTCGAAGAGAAGGTGACCCAGTTGCAAGGCATCTGGGCGCGCAAGGCCAAGATCCAGGACGCCGACGGCCGATTCACTCCGGCCGGCGCCAAGGACGTGCTCGGCCAGGGCCTCGGGCAGATCTCGCGTCCGAGCGAGATCGGCGGCACGCCCACCGGGCCGCGCCTGCGGTCACCCCGCGAGCAAGCCGAGTTCATGAACGCCGTCCAGAAGTGGGTCCGCGAGCAGACGCGCCTCGGCATTCCGGTGTTCGCCCATGAGGAAGCGCTGCATGGCCTCGCGGCACGCCAGGGCACGCACTTCCCCGTGCCGATCGCGCTGGGAAGTACCTGGGATCCTGCCCTCATCGAACGTCTCATGAGCGCGGCGGCACGCGAGACGCGCGCCCGTGGCAGCCACCATGTGCTCTCCCCCGTCGTCGACCTGGGCCGCGACCCACGCTGGGGTCGCATCGAAGAGACGTACGGTGAGGATCCATACTTGGTCGCGCGGCTCGGCGTCGCCGCCGTCCGCGGCTATCAAGGTACCCGCCTTCGCGCAGACGCTTCGGCGGGGCAGGCCGCGCTGCCGCTGGCCAAGGATAAGGTGTTCGCCACGCTCAAACACTTCGCCGGACACGGATCTCATGAAGGCGGCGTCAACACCGCGCCGAGCCTCATCCCCGAGCGGCTGTTGCGGGCCGAGCTGCTGGTGCCATTCGAGGTCGCCGTCAAGGAAGCCGGCGCCTTCTCGGTCATGCCGAGTTACAACGAAGTCGACGGCGTGCCGTCGCACGTCAGCCGTTGGCTGCTCACCGATCTGCTGCGCCGCGAATGGGGGTTTCAGGGACTGATCGCGTCCGACTACTTCGGCATCGAGCAGCTCGTCACGCGGCATCATGTCGCGAAGGACAAGGCCGACGCCGCACGCCAGGCGTTGGAAGCCGGGGTCGACCTCGAGCTGCCGGATCCAGATGGCTTCCCTGAGCTCGTGGCGATGGTGAAGGATGGGCGCGTGGCCGAGTCCACCGTCGATGAGGCGGTCGGCCGTGTGCTCCGTGCGAAGGTCCTCGCTGGCCTGTTCGAGGATCCGTACGTCGACGCGGACGAGGCGGAGCGTGTCACCAACACGCCCGAGCATCAGGCGCTCGCGCTCGAGGCCGCGCGCAAATCGATCGTGCTCCTCGAGAACAAGCGCAACACTTTGCCGCTGGATCGCGCGAAGGTGAAGACGCTCGCCGTGATCGGACCCAACGCCCAGGGCGTGCACCTTGGCGGCTACTCTCGCGATCCCGGCCGCGGTGTCGACGTGCTCACCGGCATCACCGCGAAGGCCGGTCCGAGCGTGAAAGTGCTCCACGCCGAAGGTGTTCGCATCACCGAGCAGGCCGCGAATTGGGATCAGGATGTGGTCGTGCTGGGCGATCCGATCAAGAATCGCGAGCGCATCAAAGAGGGGGTGAACGTGGCACGTCAAGCCGACGCCATCGTGGCCGTGATCGGCACGAACGAATCGACCTCACGCGAAGCCTGGTCGGATCAGCATCTCGGCGACGTCGCCGATCTCGAGCTGATGAGCCAGCAGGAGGAACTCGTCGAAGCCTTGATTCAAACCGGCAAGCCGGTGACCGTGGTGCTCATCAACGGTCGACCGCTCGCGATCCCGCGCGTGGCCGAGCGCGCGTCCGCAGTGCTCGAAGCGTGGTACGTCGGCCAGGAAGGCGGCACCGCAGTGGGCGAGATTCTCTTCGGCGACGTCAACCCCGGCGGCAAGCTGCCCGTCACATTCCCGCGCCACACCGGCCAGCTTCCCGTCTACTACAACCGCCGCCCGACATCGTTCCGCGCGCACCTCGATCTCACGCGCGAGCCGCTGTGGCCGTTCGGACACGGCCTGAGCTACACCACGTTCTCTCTCTCCGACATCACGGTCACTCCAACCACAATCGGCCCTGCAGGAAAGGTCACCGTGAGCGTGGACGCCAGCAACACGGGCACACGCGCGGGCGACGAGGTGGTGCAGCTCTACCTGCACGATGTCGTCAGCTCTGTCACGCGGCCAGAAAAGGAACTGCGCGGGTTCGAGCGGGTCACGCTCGGCCCGGGCGAGCGCAAGACGGTGACGTTCACGCTCGGCCCTGACGCGCTCTCGCTCGTCGATCGGCAGATGCAGCGCGTCGTGGAGCCAGGCCGCTTCGAGGTGCTGGTGGGCACGAGCTCGACGGCGACGATGAAGACGAGCTTCGAGGTAATCGCGCGATGACGATGTCTCAAGGTGCCAGCCAGCTGCCAACCTCCACGCTCACCGGCGTGGATTGGTTGGTGATCGCAATCTACTTCGCAATCCTGCTGATCGTCGCCTGGCGGGTGGTGAGACGGAGCAAGAACGAGGCGGCCGATTACTTCCTGGCCGGGCGCAATCTCAGCTGGTGGATCATCGGCGCCTCGATCTTCGCCTCGAACATCGGCTCCGAGCACATCGTCGGGTTGGCGGGCTCGGGAGCGAAGGACGGCGTCGCGCTCGCGCATTACGAATTCCACGCGTGGTGCCTCCTGGTGCTCGCGTGGGTCTTCGTGCCGTTCTACGCGCGCTCGCTCGTGTTCACGATGCCCGAGTTCCTCGAGCGCCGCTTCTCCACCGCTTCTCGATACGTCCTCTCCATCGTGTCGATCGTCACGTTCATCGTCTCGAAGATCGCGGTGGGCATCTTCGCGGGCGGCGTCGTGTTCGCCACGCTGCTGCCGGAGATCGCACTCGACCTCGGGCCCGTGCATCTCGACAGCTTCTGGATCGGCTCGGTGCTCGTGATCGCATTGACGGGCTTGTACACGGCGCTCGGCGGCATGCGCGCCGTGGCCTACAACGATGCCGTGCAGGTCGTCGTCTTGATTGCCGGCTCGGCATTGCTGACGGCATACGGTCTCGCCACGCTGGGCGGCTGGAGCGAGTTGAAGCGGATCTGCGGTCCGGAGATGTTCAACCTCTGGAAGCCGCTCATTCCGCACGGCGTTGAAGGGACCTGGGCGCCGGTCTGGGAGAAGAACGCCGCGGGACAAACGATTCGTCAGGCGTGGTACTTCAATCAGGACTTCCCGTGGCTCGGCATGGCGATTTGTGCGCCAGTGATCGGCCTCTGGTACTGGTGCACCGACCAGTACATCGTCCAGCGCGCGCTCGGCGCGCCGAACGAGCAGGTGGCCCGTCGCGGCAGCATCTTCGCCGCCGTCTTGAAGCTCTTCCCGGTCTACCTGTTCATCATTCCGGGCTTGATCTGTTTCGCCTTGGCGAAGAGCGGAAAGATCCCCGGATTGGCGGAGGTCTACGACCCGGTGACCGGCACGGCCACGCCCAGCGCCCAGGCCGCGTTTCCGTTGTTGGTGCAGCATCTCCTGCCCCCAGGTCTTCGTGGCATTGTCGTGGCGGGCCTGCTCTCCGCGCTGATGGGGTCGCTGGCAGGCGTGTTCAACGCGTGCTCGACGCTCTTCACAGTGGACATCTATCAAAAGTGGCGACCCAGGGCGACCCAGTACGAGATCGTCCGTATGGGGCGCATCGCCACCATCGTCATGGTGGTCATCGCTATGGCGTGGATTCCCGTCGTGCGAGGCGCGCCCGGTCTGTACAACTACTTGCAGGCCGTGCAAGGGTACCTGGCCCCTCCCATCTTCGTCGTGTTCTTCTTTGGCGTGTTCTGGAAACGGTTGAACGCGCAGGGATGCTTCTGGGCGATGGTCATCGGATTCATCGTCGGGGTGTTCCGCATGCTCGTCGATACGCCCGTGACCCTCGGGCTCGATGCCTACAAGAGCGGCTATCCTGAGGGCTCTTTCCTCTGGATCGTGAACAACATCAACTTCCAGTACTTCAGCATCCTCATCACGATCATCTCGGCGATCGTCATGATCGCAGTCAGCTACATGACCCCGGAGCCAGACTACGCGAAGATCACGAACCTGAGTTTCGGCACGAGCACTGCCGAACATCGTGCAGAGAGTGCTCGGAGTTGGGACTGGCGCGATGTTGCAACCTCGGGTTTCGTGCTGGCGGTGATCGCGGCTGGATATCTGTACTTCACGGGATAACGCCGATGGAGATGACGCGCCGATCGTTCCTCGTCGCCGCAAGCGGCAGCGCCGTGCCAATCGTCGCGCAGCCGGGTCCCGCGCGGGCGAGTCAAGGCGCGGCGGCCGCCTTGAGCGCGGGAGATGTGGTGCAGCGGATCAAGGACCGCGTCGGGGTTCCGTGGAACGCTGAGACGGTCGACAACATGATCGCGGGCGCGCCGGACACGCCGGTTCGCGGCATTGCCACGACGATGATGGCCACGCTCGAGGTCTTGCAAAAGGCCGCCGGCGCCGGGCTCAACCTGGTCATCACCCACGAGCCAACCTTCTATTCGCATCAAGATCGCATCGACGATCTGCGTGACGATGAGACCTATCGGTACAAGGCAGACTTCATTCGTCAGCACCAGATGGCCGTGTTCCATTTTCATGACCATTGGCATCGCCGAAAGCCCGACGGCATCGCGGTGGGAATGGCCCGGGAGCTCGGGTGGGAGAGGTTCAAGACGGCCGACAGCGAGCGGGAGTTCGTCTTCCCGAAACGACCGCTCGCGGAGTTGGCGAAAGACATCGACTCCCGCTTGAAGCCGCGGACGATGCGCATTCTGGGCGATCCGCAGCTGATCGTGACGCGCGCGATCGCCAGGTGGGGCTACTTCAGTCAGGTGTCGGGGCCTCCCCACATCGCCCGTCCGGACGTCGACGTCCTCATCGTCGGAGAGACCCGCGAGTGGGAGCTGGTCGAGTACGTGCAGGATCAGATCGCGTCCGGAAAGAAGAAGGGTCTGATCGTCATCGGCCACGTGGTGTCGGAGCAGGCCGGCATGAAGCTGTGCGCCGAGTGGCTGAAGTCGTTCGTCAGCGAAGTTCCGATCGACTTCGTCCCCGCGAGCGATCCGTTCTGGACGGTCTAGCCATGGCAGGCCTGAAGGCCTGCGCTACGTACGTGCGTCAGGTCCCTTGAAACCGGCTCTTAGGCCGGAGCGGGGCCGAGGCCGCGCGCGTGGGCCTCGCAGGCGGCGTACCTCGTCATGAGCTCGCGATAGATCGCATAGCGATCGCGATCGGGGGTGAGGCGGCTCGAGGCAACCGGCTCGGCGAGCCCGGTGACGACGTCCTCCCACGCGAGAGGACGTCCCTCGGCGAGCGCATCGGCGTGATATGCACGGAGCGCGGCGCCCAGGCATGCGGAGTTCCCGACCTCGAGTTGATAGACCTCCGCGCCGAAGACGTCGGCCATCACTTGCAGGATCTCGCGATTGGCGGCGGCGCCGCCGGTCGCGTGAATCATGTCGACGTGGACGCCCATCCAGCGTGAGTGCAGGGCCAGCGCCATCTGCTGCGCTTCGATGATGCCACGCACATGTCCAGGCCCATCGTCAGCCGCGAGGCCGTAGCGATGGACGCCGGCCGTCGGGACGGAGGGCGTGATCTCGGGCTCGTACCACGGCACCAGGATGCGCCCACCGTTGCCGGGCGGCGTGGCCGCGAGCGTCCTGGAGAACTCGGCCCATGACAGGCCGAAGGCATCGCGCACGCGCTCGCGCGCGAGGGAGCCGTTCTTGAACACCGTGATGCCCATGTACTCGCCGGTCGGCGCGCCGAACACGTGGCCCGTGCCGGTGCGGCTGACACGCGGCGTCTTCATGAGACCGAAGATCGTGTCGCTCGTGCCCAGCGAGATCGCGACACGCCCCTCGCGGACGAGGCCAGAGCCAATGAGGCTGCAGGGGTTGTCGCCGGACCAGGCGACGACCTTCGTCGCTGGAAGACCGGACCGCTGCTGCCAGTACGGCGCGAGGGTGCCGATGATGTTCGACGACGCGACGATCGCAGGCAACCGTTGCTCGAGGGCTGGGGCCGTCGCCTCGAGCGCAGGCGGCCACCAGCACGCCGATGCCAGCTCCATCAGATTCATACCCGAGCCGTCGCCTGGATCGAGTGGTGCGTGACCGCCGGTGAGCAGCGTGGCCAGGAACGAGCTGACCAAGTGCACGCGATCGGTGGCGTCGTAAGCAGCCGGCTCCTGTTTGAAGAACTTCCTGATCTGCGGCCCGGTGAACCGCTCGAACGCACGCGACCCGGTGCGGTCGGCGAGCCATTGTTCCCCGCCCACCGCCGCCGTGATCTCGGCGCACTCGTGTGCCGTACTCGAGTCCATCCAGATCGGCGACACCCCGCGCGACAACATCGGGGTCACCTGCGGCGCCAGCGGTTGCTCGGGATCGAGCGCGGCCAGCCGGCTCGTGGCGTCGGCGTTGAGATAGACGCTGCCGTGTTGCTGCGCCGACCCGGCGATCGCGGCGAGTGCCCGAAGATCGATGCCGCTTTCGGCCACGCGCCGCATCATCACGTCGAGCGCCTCGGCCCACATCACGGGCGAGGACACCGCGACTGCTGGATCGGCGCCGCGCAGCACACCGTGGTCCGTCCCGTACTGCGGCAGGGCCTCGTCGAAGTTGAGCGATGACTCGAAGACGATGCGGCGATGTTCGCCGGTGACCTCGAGGACGAGCGCGGTCAGGCCCTGCGTGCTGGCGTCGAGGCCCAGATAGAGGGACGTCACCGCGGCCTGCGCTTCAGAAACGCGCCCGCGCCGGCGCGGCCGACGAACGTGCCGTTCTCGATGATGATGCGGCCTCGCGACAGCACGGTCTCGGCGACGCCGGTGACCTCACGGCCTTCGTAGGGGTTGTAATCCACCTTCATATGGTGCGTGCTGGCCGACAACGTCGTCTTGCGAGCGGGATCGAAGATGACGATGTCCGCGTCGGAGCCCGGCGCGATCGTGCCCTTGCGCGGAAAGAGCCCGAAGATCTTCGCCGGCGACGTCGAGGTGAGCTCCACGAATCGATTCAGCGAGATGCGCCCCGTGCGCACGCCGCCATCGTAGACCAGGCTCATGCGGGTCTCGATGCCCGGCGCGCCGTTCGGGATCTTCGAGAAGTCGTCGTGCCCGATGGTCTTCTGCTCCTTCATGCAGAAGGGACAGTGATCGGTCGATATGGCTTGCAGATCGTTGAACGCCAGTCCGCGCCAGAGCCGATCCTGCGTGTCCTTGGATCGCAGCGGCGGGCTCATCACGTACTTCGCGCCCTCGAAACCCGGCTCCTCGTAGTTGTCGTACGACAGGAACAGATACTGAGGACAGGTCTCCGCGTACGCCGGCAGCCCGCGGTCGCGCGCTTCGGTGACCATCTCGAGCGCCTCGGCCGCCGACAGATGCACGATGTAGATCGGGACGTCGGCGATCTCGGCCAGCGCAATCGCACGATGCGTCGCCTCGGCTTCGGCGCGGGCGGGACGCGTCAACGCGTGATACTTCGGCGCGGTCTTGCCCTCGCTGAGCGCCTTCTTCACCAGCACGTCGATGACGCCGCCGTTCTCGGCGTGCATGCAGATGGTCCCGCCGTTCTTACCGGTCCGGAGCAGCGCCTTGAAGATCGACGCGTCGTCCAGCATGAATACGCCGGGATAGGCCATGAACAGCTTGAACGAGGTGACTCCCTGCGTGACGAGCGCGTCCATCTCCCCTTCCACCTGATCGTTCAGCTCCGTGATGATCATGTGGAAGCCGTAGTCGATGGCGGCCTTGCCCTCGGCTTTGCGCATCCACGTCTCCCAGGCGTGGTGCAGGGTCTGGCCGCGGTACTGAATCGCGAAGTCCACGATTGACGTCGTTCCGCCGAAGGCCGCGGCGATGGTGCCGGACTCGAAATCGTCGGCTGACGTGGTGCCGCCGAACGGCATGTCGAGGTGGGTGTGCACGTCGATGCCGCCGGGCAGCACGAGCTTCGCCGTGGCGTCGATCGTGCGATCGGCGGGCACCGCCAAAGACGTCCCGATCGTGGAGATCCGCTCACCCTCGACCAGCACGTCGCCGACGTACTGATCCGCGGCGGTCACGATCGTACCGTTCTTGATGAGGACGCTCATGGCCACTATGCTACCGCCTATGGGCGCGAACCTCTCGGTCAGCTTCACCGGCCTTCACTTCGAGAACCCGTTCCTGCTGTCGTCGGCGCCGCCGACCGAATCGGACAGCAACATCATGCGCGCGTTCGACGCGGGCTGGGCCGGCGTCGTCACCAAGACGATCGGCCTGCACCCGGTGGTCAACGTGCGCGGGCCGAAGACGAAGTTCCTGCGCGCCATGCCCGACGCGCCGCAGCTGTCGATGCAGAAGCGTGCAGGTACAGCGCTCCACTCGTCGTGGAACTGGGAGCTGATCTCCGACAAGCCGCTGGATTGGTGGATCCCGCGGATCGCGCGCATCAAACAGGCGCATCCCCACCGTGTGCTCGTCGCCTCGATCATGGCCGGGTCCGGCAGCGATCGTGAGCTGCAACATTGGCAGACACTCGCGACCGCCTGTCAGGACCAGGGCGCCGACGCGCTCGAGTTGAACCTGTCTTGTCCGCACATGGACCGGAAGGACATGGGGTCGAACATCGGCAAGGATCAGGAGCTGATCTCGATCGTCACGCAGGCCGTGAAAGAGGTGGCCCGCGTGCCGGTCTGGGCCAAGCTCACGCCCTCGACCACGGATATCGTCGAAGAGGCGAACGGCGCGTTCCTTGGCGGCGCCGATGCGATCTCCTCGTCGAACACGTTCCCGTCGCTGCCGCTCATCGACGCGGAGACGCTCGAGTTCGAGATGAACGTCGACGGCTACGTGTCGAGCGGCGGCCTCGGCGGCCCGGCGATTCTGCCGCAGTCGCTCGCCAAGATGGCGCAGCTGACGCAGGCGTTCCCCGACAAGGCGTTCTCGGGCATCGGCGGCATCGCGGAGTTCGCGCATGCGTTGAACTTCTTCCTGCTGGGATGCGGGACCGTGCAGGTGTGCACGGCGGCGATGCTCGATCACGCGATCGGACCCAACATCATCAAGGAGTTGATCCAGGGCCTGGAGGCGTTCTTCGAGCGGCATGCCGACCGCGGATGGACGTCGATCGAGGACATCCGTGGCATCCGCCGCGAACGCGTGGTCCGCCACTCCGAGATCAAACGCCCCGACTCGAAGGAGTACTTCGGCGGCCACGACGTGCCCGAAGGCTATGCCGAACCCACGGAGTTGCGCAGATAGGGTAAGCCGCCGATTGATCTCAGATTTTCGGAGGAATGTTGAATTTCAAAAAGAATCTGCGTTGAATCTGTGGCCCAACCATCTGCGAAATCGCCTTTCGTCGAGCTGACGACCGACGTCTCGGCCAGTCCGCTGTGGAATCCCGACCTCGCGCCCACGCGGCTCGAGCAACGCACCTGGTCCACCTACAACATCGCCGCGCTCTGGATCGGCATGAGCGTCGTGATCACGACCTACACGCTGGCGTCCGGGCTGATGCAACAGGGCATGACCTGGTGGCAGGCGCTCGGCACGATCTTGCTCGGCAACGCCATCGTGCTGGTGCCGATGGTCCTGAACGCGCATGCGGGCACGAAGTACGGCGTGTCGTTTCCGGTCCTGTGCCGCGCCAGCTTCGGGGTGAAAGGAGCCAACGTTCCGGCGACGCTGCGCGCGATCGTGGCGTGCGGCTGGTTCGGCATCCAGACCTGGATTGGCGGCCTCGCGCTGCACGCGCTGCTGGCGGCCGCGTGGCCCGGATGGGCGCAGCTGAGCGGCGGCGTGTGGATCGCCTTCTTCGCCTTCTGGCTCGTGCAGATTGCGATCATCCTGCGTGGGTTGGAAGGGATCAGGCTGCTCGAGAGCTGGTCGGCACCGCTGCTCCTCGGCGGCGGACTCGCGCTGTTGGTCTGGGCCATCGCTGAGGGCGGAGGTCTCGGTCGCATTCTCGGCGAGTCGGTGCGGCTGCGGCAGGCCGAGACGCCGTTCTGGCAGCTGTTTCCGGCGGCGCTGACGGCGAACGTCGGCTACTGGGCGACGCTCAGCCTCAACATTCCCGACTTCACGCGCTACGCGCAAAATCAGCGATCCCAGGTC